>CAYUYH010000029.1:0-15597 GCA_964449175.1 uncultured Planctomycetaceae bacterium | reverse complement strand
CGACAGAGATGCCCCGGGCGAGCGAGAGAGGTGCGTGCGAACGAGCGCGGCGGGCGGCGGGCGGCGCCAATTATGTCATGGCCAGCGTGGTCTCGAGCGGGAAGGCGGCGATCGGCTGGCGCTCGGCGAAGCCCTCGCCCACCTCGTGCCAGTAGCGGATGCGATCCTGCCCGTGCTCCCAGCACAGGTAGACGCAGCGCCCGTCGGCCACGCAGGGGAAGTTCACGATGCCCCTGGACCAGTCGACCAGCTCGACGCCGGCGAAGTCCAACTCCTCAAGGCAGCTTTGCAGGCGCTCGATCGTCGTCAGCAGCTCGCGGCGGACGTCCTCGGCGCGGGAATCCGGGCAGCTCTCCAGTGCGTCCTGGAGGTCGCCCAGGTGGGCGTAGTAGCGGACGACATCGGCCGTGATCCGCCGGATCAGGACCAGCGCGCGGTTGGCCTCGCCGACGGCGAAGTATCGCCGATCGGGAAGAAACTCCACCACCTTCTCTGTCCGGTATTGCTGATTCGACATGGGCTTGTTCCGCTGCAGTATCTGGAGTATCTGCTATCGGCAGCAGCCCAAGCCCGGCATGAGTGTTTTCCCCCGAGACTTGCAGTGTCTGTTCCAAAGGCGGTGCTGCCTGCCTCTGCAAGTGCACGCGAAGGGTGCGTCTCAGCTACGGGCAGGCAGCGTTCTGAGGGGCGGACTACCTCTCGGATGCTGGGCGCTGGGCAACAATCCACCGTGTTAGGAGAAGCACAAGTGCACCAACAGCGGCGATGACAGACGCCCAGAACGCAAGAGCCAGAGAAAAATAGATCATGAGAATATCGCGTTCCATGCCTGACAACAGAACACCCAGGAAGACGGCTGCAACGAACGCCAAGGCGTGTCCAAGCTGATGTGCCGCGAATCGACGTCTTGAGCACGCGACCAGTGTGATTGAGTATCCCAGGAGAATGCCAAGGAGGATCACCCCGTCAGCATTCCTTGCGAGTTCCTGATCTGTACCGACCGTGCGCGCCATGTACCAGGCACCCACGAGGATTGCCACCGCCCAAAGGTACGGGACCAAGGTTCGTGTCCGACTCATGGCAGAGTCCCAGTCTCAGCCAAGCGATAGCGCGACGATGTAAGGTACGCGAGTACGTAAGAAAGAACAAGAGACGGAAAACATACTGTTGAACGCTCCCAGCCCGGGGTCCGGTGACGTTCCCGCCCAGTCCCGCCCGGGGGGCCCGTGCACGAAGTGTTTGCCGCGGGGGGCGGCTGTGGTGTACATTGGCAGGTCGCCCCCATTCGGGCGATTGTGACACCGATGGCAACCGCCTGGCGGAGATGGTCTTGGCCCTTGAGCGTACAAGCTGGCGGGGGTTGCGCGTCGACCACCCGGCCGACTGGGAGATAGCGTTGGCCAGCGGCTACGGGGAGCCGGGGCGGTGCGCCTTCGCCGATCGCAGCTACCACCGCCTGGACATCCGCTGGCGCAAGGTCAAGCGCCCCCCCAACCTCGAGCTGACGCTGGAAAAGCACCGCCTCGACGCCAAGGGCGAGACCAGGGAACTCAAGCCCCTGCCCAGCGCCCCCGCCGGCTGGCACGGGTACGTCAGGAAGGCCCCGCCCGGCACGATCGTCCACGCCATCAAGCTGCTGCGCGACCAGCGCATGCTCGTCGAGGCGACGGTCGTCTGGCCCAAGCGGCGGGACATCGGCATGGAGTCGGCCATCCTGGCCTCGGTGGACGTGGACGCCTCCGGCGACAGGCGGCTGTGGCGGGCGATGGGCATATCCCTGGAGCTTTCCTCGAAGTTCGACCTGCGCAAGAGCGAGTCGAAGGTAGGCCGGGTCAAGTGGGAGTTCGCCACGGACGAGAAATCCGGCCCGCAGCTTTCCGTCGAGCGGCTGGCCATGCCGGACTACTGGCTGAAGGGCGCGCCCCTGCGCGACTGGCTGGATGACGACCTCGCTGCGCAGAAGGAGATCATTGACCGCCGGCTGGTCACGGTCGGCAACCATCGCGGCTGTAGCGTGACCAGTCTCAGCAAGATCGGCGCCGTCGCCTCGCTGCGCGGGCTGCATCGGTTGAGGCTGGACCTGGCCTGGCAGTGCCCAGTCGAGAGCCGCATCTATCGCATCTCAGCCAGCCAAGTCTCGGCCGAACGGCAGATGGACATGCCGGGTGAGCCGAAGGTGGAATGCTGCCGCCATGTCGGCGAAGTGAAACGCCGCCGAGCAGCCCAATGATGAAGCGACAGCCAAGGCAAAAACAGTTGCAAAAGACCATCTCGGCCGCTAGGTTTCTCCAAGCCGTGCCGTACGTGAACCAAGCGATGAAAGTCAGCAACAGGCGTGACGGAAGCGCTTTGGTGTCCGTACCGATACCTCGGCCAAGATTCCTGGTGCCTCCTTTGAGCTGGGTTCTCCCGTTCTCCCCGGAAAGGCGGATGGAACTGGAGCCGGTGGGGGCAAGCGTGCTGAGGATGTGTGATGGGAAGCGGACCATCGAAGCAATAGTGGAACAGTTCGCCGCCAGCCACAGGCTCTCCTTCCGCGAGGCGCAGCTTCCCGTTACCCAGTTCGTCAGGCAACTGATGCACCGCGGAGTCGTGGCCGTCGTGGGCACGGACGAGAAAGCCAGCGAGCGATGAGAGCAATCGAGGTAAAAGAGCAAGTCCACCTTCCTCTCGTCCGCTGCATCGAGCTGGTCGGCAGCGGGTTGAAGTACCGCCTGTTTCGCGCCTCCATAACCGTCACGATCATCGCCCTGGCCGGGGCGTTCCTGATGGTGATGCTCACCGACGGGCTTATCGCGCGCCAGGTCGCCAGCGACATCGGCGAGCGGGTCGCGCCACGGGAGACCCTGCGGTTCTGGGTGGCGCGGGTCTCGCTGCCGATCGGGCGATTGGCGCTGGCTAAGGAGCTTGCGTCGGCCAAGATGGGCGGCGATCGCTGGCGGGAGTACGCCGCGTGGTCGGGCCTGGACGATTCGGCCATCGCCAACCTGGCCAACCTGGCGAGGGCCCACCAGCGGTACCTGAAGTTCTTCGACCGACTGAGCGAGGGGCAGCGGCGCGTGCTGGTCGGGCGAGCGGGGGACGACGAGATCGTCACCTATCTCGCTGACGAGGCCAACTTCCAGACCTTCGAGGAGGGCCTGAAGACCTCCCCCAGACAGTTGCCCACCACGGTCGAGGAATTCCGCCAGTTCATAGCGGACTGGCGAAGCTCATCACCGCAGCGCGACAGGATACTCGCCGGCAACGCCGCCGCCGTCGCGCAGGTCAAGAAGACCGTACTCGCCGGCGGAAAGACGCCCCAGGACGCGTTCGTGCAGGCCGACGTTGGCCTGTTGGACAAACTGCGGTCGCTGGGCTTCAGCATATCCGACGACGTCCTGCCGACACTTCGCGAGCAGGCGGCGTTGAGCATCGACGCCAAGAGGCTCGTCGCCCTCTACCTGGGCCCGGCTGTTTCCGAGCGACAACCGGCTGCGGCGGATGAATCAGCCGTCGAGCAGCCGGAGGAGACCGTCGACGAGACGAACGGCGAGGAACCCTCGGACGGCTCCGATGCCGCGGGCGCCGCTCAGCCTGTTGTCAGGAGACGCAAGACGGCCGTGCTCGTGAAGAACCTGCTGGCCAACAGGCTCGACGTCGGCTTGACCAAGGTCAACGACCAGTTGCTCTACAAAGAGCTGGCCGGGCGGAGCGGAGCGGAGTGGTTCGTGGAGGTCACCGGCTGCGACAAGCGGCTCGGCCTGGACAGCCAGCGCGTCGAGCACGTGGCCTCATCCGTGCTCGAGCAGACGCGGCTGGAGACCATCCACAGCCGCCTGGCGGACGTCGCGTCCGATGAGGGGATCTTCGGCTTCGGCGGCAGGGCTGCGGCGCTGATCCTGGTCAGCTTCGTCGTCTGCATCGTCGGCATCGCCAACGCGATGCTGATGAGCGTCACGGAGCGTTTCCGCGAGATTGCCACCATGAAGTGCCTGGGCGCCACCGACGGGTTCATCATGATCAACTTCATATTGGAGTCCATCATGCAGGGCGTCGCCGGCGGGGCCATCGGCACGGCGCTCGGGCTGCTGCTGGGCACGCTGAGGGCCTGGGGCAGCTACGGGCTGGTGGCGTTCGCGTCGATGCCGGTGCTGTCGGTCCTGGCGGCTGCGGGGGTGGCGCTGGTGGTGAGTGTCGTGATCTCGGCCCTTGCGGCCGTCTACCCGGCCTGGGTCGCCGCCAGGCTCGCCCCGATGGAAGCGATGCGTATCGAATAGCGGTCAACCATGAGCGACGACAATACAGCCAACACGCCCGAAGCAGGCAGCGCCGCGGCGACCGCCGCCAAGCCGGCCGCCGGCGCCGAGCGCCCCGTCATCATCCGCACGCGCAGGCTCAAGAAGTCCTACCAGATGGGCGCCGTGATCACCGAGGCGCTGCGCGGGGTAAGCGTCGAGATCTACCGCGGGGAGTTCATCTGCGTGATGGGGCCTTCCGGGTCGGGCAAGAGCACGTTCTTCAACATGGTCGGCGGGCTTGACAGCCCCACCGACGGGCGCGTGTTCATCGACGAGGTGGACGTCGCCCAGCTCAACGCCATCGAGCTGGCGTTTCTGCGTTGTCGCAAGATCGGCTACATCTTCCAGACATACAATCTCGTCCAGTACATGACCTGCCTGGAGAACGTCACCGTGCCGATGGCGTTCGCGGGCGTGCCGACGGACGAGGCCCGCGAGCGCGGCATGGGCCTGCTCGACCTGGTCGGCCTGAAGGAGCGGTGGTTCCACAAGCCCATCGAGATGTCCGGAGGCCAGCAGCAGCGCACCGCCATCGCCCGCTCGATGGCCAACAACCCGGCTATTCTGCTGTGCGACGAGCCGACGGGCAACCTGGACCTCAAGACCGGCGCCGAGATACACAACATCCTCAAGAAGCTCAACGACGAGCGGGAAGTGACGATCATCTGCGCCACGCACGACCACAGGCTGATAAGCATGGCCGACCGGATCATGTGGATTCGCGACGGGCAGGTTGAGCGCATTGCCGATCGGTCGGACGTGACGGTCGAAACCGGGGCGATCGGAGGCGAGGAGAATGAGTAGGCGACTGACGAGTTCTCTGGTCCTGTTGGCGGTCGCGATGGCGACGACGGGACTGCCCCGCGCGCTGCACGCCGCCGTCAACCAGGGCCAGTTCCGCAAAGACCTCGAGGCCCTGGCCGCGGGTCCAAACCGCCTGGCGGGGCTGGAAAACGGCAGCCTGGCCGCGGGCAAGTACGTCTTCGGCAGGCTCAAGGAGATCGGCTTCGGCGAAGGCGAGCTGTTCCGGCAGGACTTCCCTGTGGTCCAGCCGATCACGACCGAGTGCGAGCTGGTGGTGGACGGGAAGGCCTATCCGATCCTGCCGGCCAGGCCCAACATCGTGCAGGCGTCCGTCACCCCGGCTGAGGGGCTGACCGGACAGACCGTCTACGTCGGCAAGGGCGAGGTGCCCGAGTACGGCAGCAACTTCCCCGCCGACAAGATCGTCCTGATGGACCTCGACTGCGAGCTGAACTGGCTGGACGCCTTCGCCTTCGGCGCCCGGGCGGTGATCTTCGTCGGCCCAGCCGCCGGCCAGACCGTCGAGGGCCTGCCCTACCTGCACGTCAACACGCCGGCGAACCTGCCGCGATTCTACATGCCGCGCGAGCTGGCCGACCGGTTGGGGCTGACCAAGCCCGCGGGCACGCGGCCGGTGACCATACGCGCCGCCTGCCGGTGGCGGGAGTTTCGGGCGACCAACGTGATCGCCGTCGTCCGCGGCACTCGCCCGGTAATGGGCGAGGACACCCGCCGGCAGGCACTGCTGCTCGCCGCCCCGCTGGACAGCTACGGCGAGGTGCCCGAGCTGTCTCCGGGCGCCCGCGACGCAGCCAACTGCGCCGCCCTGCTGCAACTGGCCGAGTACCTCCGGGCCAATCCGCCGCGACGCGACGTGATCCTGTGCTTCTTCGACGCCCAGGCCCTCAACCACATGGGCGCGCGGGCCTTCTACGGCGCGCTGTACCGCAAGACCAAGGACACCAAGCTGGCGGAAGTGACCCTGGAAGAGCGCTTCGAGCAACTCGACGAGGAGCGCAAGTTCTTCGAGCAGCTCACGGACATACTCAGCCAGGAAGACATGATGGCCTCGGCGACCGTGGATATGAAGTACTACGACCACGCCTTGCGGATGCTCAGGGACGAGGCCAGGAGCATGGGCGACCAGATCGATGAGTTGCTGCGTCCGAAGCGGGTCATTGAGGACGAGCTGAGCCATAAACTGGCCGGCCTGGAGAAGAAGGCCGACAAGGCCGAAGACCCCCAAGTCAAGGCCCGCCTGACGGCCGAGGCCGACGCCCTGCGCCCGCAGTTGGAGGCGAAGCGGGCGGAAATCGACGCGATGAACACCGAAAGCCTGCGATGGAACGGCGTGCAGCGCGACCTGCGTTACAAGAAGCTCAGCGAGGAGAACGTCGATCACTTCAAACGGCTGCAGGTCATCACCAAGGACCTGTGCCAGCGCCGCCTGGCTGAGCTGGTCCAGTCCAGGCTGGAAGCCGAGATGGCCAAGCGGATTTACGACGCCCTCGGACCGGAGAAGACCTGGATTGTCATGCACATGGGCATGAACCTGGGTGACGCCGGCAGCCGCTGGACGTTCATCCACGGCGACAACTCCGCCCCGCTGGAGGACGACAAGGAAGGCATATACGGCGCGCAATTCAAGACGATGACGGCCGTCTGGAAGGAGCTTGGCGACGCGGTTGCCGACTTCGAGCCGCGGGCCGTCTCGCAGATATACGAGAACCGCCTGTTCGCGCCGGCTGTGTTCGTCGACAGCACAGCCATCGCCCGCCTATTCGCCATCTGGAACCTCTCGGTGATGACGGTGGCCGACCGCCTGCCGCGACAGGGCATGCCGACCGACACGCTCCAGGCCCTCGACAGCGGAACGATGTACAAACAGATCACCGAGGTCGCGCCGTTCCTCAAGCGCCTGGCTGACCAAGAAGGGATGGGCGTCCGCCCCACCAAGCGAGCCGAGGTCAAGTTCGCCGACGCCACGTGGTCCGGCCTGCAGAGCAAGGGCGCCACGGTGCGTTTCGGCGGGATGGCCGGCGCCCTCCGCACGCGTCCCGCGCGCGGGGCGATCGTGGCCTTCATGCACAGGGACGGGTGGAAGGGCATCGCCGTCGACAAGTCCCCGCCCGGCTTCGTCGACCCGATCCTCTGCAAGAGCAACGTGCACGGGATCATCGAGATCGGGCCGTACTCCACCACACAGTACAAGCCCCCGTGGTACATCGCCGTGCTGTTCGATCACGCAGCCGTGGGCGACATCCAGACCGAAAGCCGCGGCCTGATCGCAGCCATCACCAGCACGAGCACGCTGGACAGCGGCGGCAACAACGTGCTCACCGCCGCGCCGATGATATTCGAGTGCAAGTCCAAGACGCTCGTCTACTACGGCGCCGAGCGAGGGGCCACGCCGACGACGACCATGCGGGCGCTGTCCACCGCTCAGTTCCCCGCCAGCCGCAGCCTGCTGTGCGAATGGCAGAACGTCACCACGGTCTTCGCGCCGGCCGACGCCAAGGGCATCAAGCTGTTCAGCAAGACTTCTCTGGTCGCCCTGAACAACCAGGAGACCAAGGAGCGGTACCAGGGGGTGGGCCTGAGCCTTGACGACCCCTTCGACCACCCGCCCTCGCAGCCGATGACCGCCCACGACCTGCGGGCGCTGAACTCCTGGCGGCTTCAGCTGCTCAGGGAGGTCCGAATTCACCAGGAGTCGCTCGAGGCCCTCAACGGCAAGGCGCACGACCTCGAGGTGGACGCGGAGGCATCGAAGGACAAATCGACCGTGAGCGGGTACTTCGGCACGATGGAGGCGGCAGCGGCCTTCTCGCGACTGGTGTACATCCCGCTGATCGGCGTCATGAACGACCTCGTGGCGGCCGTCGTATTGCTGCTGCTGTTGGCCATGCCGTTCGCATACGCGTTGGAGCGGCTGCTCATCGGCACGCCGCACATCTACAGGCAGATCGCCTGGTTCGCGCTGTTCTTCCTTCTTACCTTCGCACTGCTGTTCACCGTGAACCCGGCCTTCAAGATCGCCTCGACGCCGATCATCATCTTCCTGGCGTTCGCGATCATCCTGCTCAGCACGCTGGTGATCTTCATCATGGTCCGCAAGCTCCAGACCGAGGTCCGCAAGATGCAGGGGCTGGCCTCGACGGTTCACAGCGCGGACGTCTCCCGCCTGAGCACAATGATGGCGGCCGTCAACATGGGCATCTCCACGATGCGTCGCCGCCCCCTGCGGACGCTGCTTACCGCGGCGACGGTCGTGCTGCTGACCTTCACCATCCTGACCTTCGCGTCGTTCGGCAGCAAGTGGGGCATCTGGCGGAGCTACCAGGGCGCGATGACCGGCTCGCTGCCGCACGCGTTCGTCCGTCACCCGCTGTGGAGCCCGATAGGCAAGAACGTCTACGAGACCCTCCGCGGTCACCTGGCCGGCGAGGCTGAGGTCGTGCCCAGGGTGTGGGTATCCGCCACGGCCACCCAGGCCCAGGACGCCCACAAGGACGGCACGAGTCTCGAGAAGCTGCTCAGCGACACGTCCATCAATCGCATCGTTCCCATGGCCGCCGCCATCGGGCTGGACCCGGCCGACCTGAAAGACCCCCGGGGCAACGTCCGGCAGGAGGAGCTGCTGGACCTGTTCGCCCCCAACGCCAAGGTCGACTTGCTGGCCGGCGACGGCATATTCCTCACCCAGGCCATTGCCGACGAGCTCGCCTTGACCGACGCCGACATCGGCAAGACGAAGCTGCTGTTCGGCGGGAAGACCTTCACGTACGGCGGCGTCATCGAGGACCGGCTCGCCACGGCAACCAGCCTGGACGGCAGCGATGTTCTTCCCGTGGACTACGAGGCCTCGGCCGGCGAATCGGATGAGAACCTGAAGGAGCAGGCGGAGGCGACGGTCTCGCTGATCGAGAGCCCGGACGTGCAGAGCGCCCAGTTCGTCACGTTCAACGTCGACCGCGTGGTGGTGATCTCGCCCGAGGCCGCCCACGTGCTGGGCGGGACGATCCGAGCGATGACGATCTACCCGGCGCCGGGCAAGCTGGACGCACTGAAGGATGTTGCCGAGACGGCCACCCGGGTCACCCAGTTGCCGACCTATGTCGGGCGGGAAGGCGGCGTGTATCGGCTGATCTTCACCTCCCTCGCCAAGGCCAGCGGTTGGAAGGACCTGCTCGTGCCCGTCGTGCTGGGCGGGTTGATCATCTTCGCCACGATGCTGGGCAGCGTCTCCGACCGCGAGCGAGAGATATACACGTTCAGCTCGCTGGGTTTGGCGCCGCCGCACGTGGCCAGCTTGTTCTTCGCCGAGGCGGCTATGTACGCGGTGATCGGCGGGATGGGCGGCTACCTGCTGGGGCAGATCATCGCCCGGCTGCTGGCCTGGCTGAGCGCGACGTTCGGCTGGACCGTGCCGACGATGAACTACAGCTCCACCAACGCGATCGTGACCATCCTGATCGTCATGGGCACCGTTCTGATCTCGACGCTCTACCCGGCGATGAAGGCCTCCCGCTCGGCCAATCCGGGCATCCAGCGCACCTGGCAGATACCCAAGCCAAAGGGCAACGTCTACGACCTGGTGTTCCCGTTCACCGTGTCGGCCTACGACATCACCGGCGTCGTGAGCTTCCTGACCGAGCACTTCCAGAACTTCACCGACACGTCCCTCGGAGTGTTCGCCACGACGTCTTGTCACGTCTTCCGCCAGAAGGACACGGACATGCTGGGCTTCCAGGCCACGGTGGCCCTGGCGCCGTTCGACCTGGGCGTGAACCAGCGCTTCGCCCTGCTGAGTCAGCCCAGCGACATCGAGGGCATCGACGAGGTGCACATCCTCATCTACCGGCTCAGCGGCTCGCCGGGCGACTGGCAGCGAGGAAATCGCGTGTTCATCAACGACCTGCGGAAGCAACTGCTGATCTGGCGGTCGCTGCCTCACGAGATCATGGACGAATACCGCCGCAAGACCCTCGATGCCTGGGATGAGCTGCCGGTCGAACAGATCAACCAGGACACCATCGGAGCTGATGCGCAAGAGACCATCGGAGTGACGGCGTGAGCACCATACGCTACGACAAGGAACTGGAAGAGTTCCGAAACCTGATGACGGTGCCCTCGACGTTTGAGGACGGCTTCAGCGTCGCCGCGCTTGTCGGGGCCGTCTTCGTGGCCATGATCATGGTGCCCGGGGCCATCTATATGCAGCTCCTTGCCGGCCAGGGCGTCGGCCCGGCCGCCCAATGGGTGACGGTCATCCTGTTCATCGAGGTCGCCCGCCGCGCGCACAAGCGCCTGAGGAGGCCGGAGGTCTTCGTGCTGTTCTACATGGCCAGTGCGGTCATGGTTCAGCCGTTCCAAGGCCTCCACTGGCGCCAGTTCCTCGTCCAGAGTCAGGCCGCCGTCGGCATGGGAGTGGCCGACCACATCCCCAACTGGTACGCCCCACGCGACCCGGAGGTGCTCGCCCAGCGGAACTTCTTCGACCCGGCGTGGTATCCGGCCATCGGAATGGTGATCTTCGGCACGATCATGGGCCGGCTGAACAGCACGATCCTCACGTACGGGCTGTTCCGCGTCGCCAGCGACATCGAGAAGCTGCCTTTCCCCATGGCCCCCATCGGCGCGGCGGGCGTTATGGCCCTGGCCGAGCAGCAGGAGGAGGAAGGAGCGGGCGGGCAACAGAAGCCCGAGAGCTGGAGGTGGCGCATCTTCAGCATCGGAGGCATAATAGGGCTGAGCTTCGGGGGCATATACATGGCCCTGCCTGCGCTGTCGACGGCCATCCTCGATCAGCCCATCAAGATTCTGCCCATTCCCTTCGTGGAGTTGACGGACAAAACCGGCAGCTTCCTGCCGGCCGTGGCCACGGGGGTGAACCTGAACCTCGGCCTGCTTGTGACCGGCATGGTCCTGCCGTTCTACGCCGTCCTGGGCTCGTTCATCGCGCTGATCTGCACGATCATTGTCAATCCGATCCTGTACAACAACCAGATCCTTACCTCCTGGGGACAGGGTGACTCGACACCCGTTACCCTGTTCAAGAACAACCTCGACTTCTACTTCAGCTTCACCATCGGCATGTCCCTTGCCATCGCGGCCGCGGGCATCTGGCAGGTCGCGCGATCCATCCGACAGAAGGCCAAGCTGCGCAAACAGCAGCGGGAGATGCGCATCGAGATCGAGTCCGAGACGGTCTCCCCCACGGGTCGAGGCGACATCCCCACGACAATCGTGATAGGCACGTACATCCTCACCTCGATGTCATACATCCTGTTGAGCGGCTGGCTGATCGACTGGCATCCGGGCGTGATGAAGGTGCTGCTGTTCTTCGCGTTCGTCTACACGCCGCTGGTCAGCTACGTCACCGCCCGCCTGGAGGGCCTGGCCGGGCAGGTCGTGCAGCTGCCCATGGTCAGAGAGGCGGCGTTCATCCTCTCGGGATATAGCAACGGAGCGGCTGTGTGGTTCCTGCCGACGCCGATCGCCGACTACGGTAAGGGGACGGTCCGCTACAGGCAGGCGGAACTGACGGGCACCAAGTTCTGGTCGCTGTGGAAGGCCGAGCTGATCATCGTGCCGATCGTCATGCTTTCGTCGATCTTCTTCGCCCAGTTCATCTGGTCGCTCGGGCCTATCCCAGGCCCGGAATACCCCTACACCGAGGTGATGTGGGAGGCGCAGGCGGCCAACAAGTGCCTGATCTACAGCTCCACGCTCGGGCGGTTCAGCACGTTCGAAGAGGCCTTCAACCCGACGTATCTGATGATCGGCAGCGGGTTCGGCGTCGCGCTGTTCGCGATAATGCTGCCGCTGCACCTGCCGATCCTGATGGTGTACGGCATCGTTCGAGGGCTCGGGCAGACATTGCCGCACGCGATCCTGCCACAGATGATCGGAGCGCTGCTTGGACGATTCTACTTCCAGCGGCGATTCGGCAAGAACTGGCGGCCTTACATCATTGTCGCCGCCGCCGGGTTCTACTGCGGCATGGGGCTTATCACCGTGCTCAGTGTCGGGCTGAACTTCCTGGCCAAGTCCGTGATCAAGATACCGTTCTGACGTCGCGGCATGAGATGAGATCATGGTTACCAGAGACGTGATAATCGAGTGCAGGGGGCTGACGAAGACCTACCGCATGGGCGGCCAGGCCGTCCACGCCCTCAGGGATATGGACCTGGACGTCTACCGGGCGGAGTATCTCTCGGTGATGGGGCCGTCCGGCTCGGGCAAGAGCACGCTGTTCAACATGATCGGCGCCCTGGACCACCCGACCTCAGGCACGGTGAGAATTGCCGGTGCGGACCTGACCACCCAGACAAGCCTCCAGTTGGCCTACTTCCGCAACAGGCACATCGGCTACATCTTCCAGGCCTTCAACCTCATCCCGTCGCTGACGGCCCTGCGGAACGTGATGCTGCCGGTGCTGTTCTCCGGCATGGAGACGCACGCGGCTGCCGACCGCGCCAAGCAGGTGCTGGAGGAGGTCGGCCTGGGCGATCGCCTGCACCACCGCCCGGACGAGCTGTCCGGCGGGCAGCAGCAGCGAGTGGCCATTGCAAGGGCGCTGGCGATGGAGCCGAGCATAATGCTCGCCGACGAGCCCACCGCCAACCTCGACCTGCACACCGGCGAGGAGATCATCAACATCCTCCGCCGCCTCTGCGACGACCACGGCGTGACCGTCATCACCGCCACCCACGACCACAAGATGCTCGACAAGTCCGACCGCATCCTGTGGATCAAGGACGGGGGCAAGGAACGCCTGGAGGAGAGGCACAACCTCGACATCCGCGTCGGCCGCGTTGAGTAGCGCCGCGATTTCGCGCTTGCCAACCGCCGCCGCCGGCTGTAGCATCTCCGGACTTCAACGGATGTAGTTGCTCGACAGCAGCACCAGCGAAAGCAACCAATGCACTACGACCACAGGATATCGAAGCGCAAGCGGGCCCGCAAGAGCGGCTTCCGCGCTAGGATGCGAACGTCCAAGGGCAGGAAGCTGGTCAACCGCAAGCGCCGCGTCGGCAGGAAGGTTCAGGTCGTCTGAGGCGGCAGCCTCGCGACCTCGTGGGGGATCGGCGCGACGCATCCGCGGGCCATGCCGGCCTGATTTGCGGCGCGCGTCTGTTGTGGAGGACCCAGTCAACTCGGCCAGAGACGGCTTGAGTGTCGCCGTCCGCGCCAACAGCGACCCTTCCCAGCCGCCCGTGGCGGGCAAAGGTGTTTGCTTGTCGCCCGGCGGGCCTTAGAATCGCGGGCAGGAGTCGCCTAGTGAGCATCCAGGTCCTGCCGCAGAGTCTGGTCAACAAGATCGCCGCCGGCGAGGTGATCGAGCGACCGGCCAGCATCGTCAAGGAGCTGGTCGAGAACGCACTCGACGCCGGAGCGACCCGCATCGACGTCGCCGTCGAGGACGGCGGGCGGCGGGGCATCTCCGTCACCGACGACGGCTGCGGCATGGGCGCCGACGACCTTGCCCTGGCCTTCGCCCCGCACGCCACCAGCAAGATCGCCGACGCCGACGACCTGAACGACATCGCCACGATGGGCTTCCGCGGCGAGGCATTGGCGTCGGTGGCGGCCGTGGCGCACGCAGCCATCCGCAGCGCCCCGCGCGGCGCGGACGGCGCGGCCGTCGGCGGCTTCGAGATACGCGCAACCGGCGAGCGGATCGAGCCGGTCCGCCCCTGCGCCGCCCCGCCGGGCACGACGGTGACCGTGCGCGACCTGTTCTACAACACGCCGGCCCGCCGCAAGTTCCTCCGCACGGCCAACACCGAGTTCGCCCACGTATCCGAGCAGCTTGCCCGGCTGGCCCTGCCGCATCCGCACGCAGCCTTCACGCTAACCAGCAACGGCCGGCCCGTCACGCGGCTACCCGCCGTCGAGACCACCGCCGGCAGGGTCCGCGACCTGTTCGGCGACGAGCTGGCCGACAGCTTGCTGCCGATCGTCACTCGCGGCGGCGAGGTTGGCGTCGCCGGCCTGGTCGCCCAGCCCTCAGCCGCCCGCAGCTCGGCCAAGTGGCAGTACTTCTTCCTCAACGGGCGATACGTCCGCGACCGCATCCTCTCGCACGCCCTGCGAGAGGCGTACCGCGGGCTTCTCGACCCCAGCCGCTACCCCGCGGCGTTCGTGTTCCTGCGCGTCGGCGGCGGCGATGTGGACGTCAACGTCCACCCGACCAAGATCGAGGTTCGCTTCCGCGACGGCCAGCTCGTCCACGGGCAACTGCTCGCAGCCCTCCGCGAGACGCTGAACCGCAGCGACCTTACCGCCCCGGCCGCGCTCGCGGAGACGGCCGAGCTGCCCGGCGACGAGGAGCTGGACGAGCGGCGGGCGTCACTGAAGGAGGCGCTGGCGGACTTCTTCCGCTCGGCCGCCCCGCGTCAGGGCCAACTTGACTTCCCCCAGCGGCACGCAGCCTCGGCCGCCGGCGAGGGGACGTATGTCTCCGACGAGGACGACGCGCCGCTGCCTGCGGTCTCAGCCGCCGTGCCCGCGACCATGCGGGCGGGCGCAGACAGCAGGCAACTCGCTGCCGAGCCGGCGACCCTCCCGACTCCGACGCCGGCCGCCACCTCGGCCGCGCCGCGCGCCCCGGCCCAGGCCATGCAGGTGCACAACGCCTACATCGTCGCCCCGGCCGACGACGGGCTGGTCATCATCGACCAGCACGCGCTCCACGAGCGGCTGATCTACAACGACCTCCGCCGCCGCATCTCCGCCGCCCCGCTCGCCGGGCAGCGGATGCTCATCCCCGCCCCCCTGCCGGTCACGGCCGCCGAGGCCGACCTGCTCGCCCGCAACGCAGCGCTGCTGGGGCGGCTGGGCATCGAGGCGGCGCCCTTCGGCCCGGACACCTGGGCGATACAGCGGTTCCCCTCTCTGCTGGCCGAACGCGGCGCCGAGCCGGCTGCCTTCATGCGCGAGCTGCTGGACAGGCTCGCGGACCAGGCCGAGCCGACGGGCGCCGACGACGCGCCACCCGAATCCGAGCAGTTGCTGGCCGACCTGCTGGAGATGCTCGCCTGCAAGGCTGCTGTCAAGGCCGGCGAGCCGCTCAGCGAGCAGGAGATGGCCGCCCTGCTCGCCCGCCGCGAAGACGCCGAGAAGGCCTCCGCCTGCCCGCACGGGCGACCGACGACCATCAAGCTCACGCTCCGCGAGCTGGAAAAACAGTTCAAACGCACCTGACCACGTCGGCCGACCGACCTGTAGGGCGTGCAGCTCCGCTGCACGCAGGGTTCGCTCATCGGCCGACGATTCCGCGTGCAACTCGGCTTCGCCCCTCGACAAGTTTCCGGCTTCGCCCTTTGGGCTTCGCCGGACACGCGGGACTGCGCCGGGCCTTCGGCAAGTCCCCGAGCCTACTCCGCCGAAGCGGCTGCGAAGGCTGGACGCTCCATAGCTATGGCGACGGAGCGTTGCACGCCCTAGGGCTATCCCCCGCCTCACGGGGATTATGCATCAGGCGGCTCCTTGTTGCCTTTGGAGG
>CAYUYH010000028.1:0-15865 GCA_964449175.1 uncultured Planctomycetaceae bacterium | reverse complement strand
GGTTTCGCCAGGGGGGGTCGGGGGGTCTAGGGCGTCATCGTCGGCTGGGCCGGGCGCCAATGCTTGCGGAAGAAGTCCATGGCGATCTCGGGCCGGCGCTCATGGCCGATGCCGGGGACGACCCGCGTGGTCACGCTCACCCCGTGTGAGCGGAGGTAGCTGATGGCGGCATCGGACTGGTCCCGTATGGTCGCGGGGTCGTTCTCGCCATAGTAGATCATCGTGGGCGTAGCGGCCGCCTCGCCGTTGAACCAGCCGTCGAGGTTGGGCCGGTTGAAGTTACAGCTGCGGGCGACGATCACGCTGAATATCTCCGGATGCCGCAGCCCGACCCAGTACGTCGGGAAACCGCCGCCGGAGAAGCCCGTGATCATGATGTTGGCGCGGTCGATGTTGTAGCGATATGACAGGTGGCTGATTATGCTGAGGATGTACCGCTCGTCGGCTACCATTCCCACCAGCGGCCCGTCGCCGAACAGACCATCGGTCGCGATCAGCTTGGGGGCGACGACGATGCAGCCGTTCAGCTCGCCCTGCATCTTCCACTCGCGGATGTGATACTCCGCTATGTCGTACGGCGGCGTGCCGTGACAGGTGACGATCAGCGGGGCGGGGCGGTCGTGGCGGTAGGTGCTGGGCACGTACAGGTAGTAGCCCCGGCCTGTCGTGGGGTCCGTCTCCAGCACGTGCGGCACGGGCGTGTTCTGCGGCTGGGTCACGGCGCAGCCGGCCAGGTAGACCGCAGCCGCCGCCAGCGTTATTCCTTGCGGGATTCTTCTCAGACCACGCATTGCCCGTGCCTATCTGTGTGTGCCCTTCTGTCCGGTGCTACCCACGGGGCCTGCCCGCCAGACCCAGGCCGGCCACCCATGGGTGGGGACTGCCAGGATACACTGTTGTCGACTTCGGTCAAAGCCATCTCTTACTTGACTTGCGGCCGGAACGGGGGATTTCCGCCAAAAGGGCTTTACACGCACCGCCCGGCGGATAGAATAGTCGGACTTTGTGCCCCCTTTGGGATCAATCGCGAGGATGTCTGTATGCCTAAGGTTAAGACCAACAAGGCAGTAGCCAAGCGGGTGAAGGTCACTGCGCGGGGCAAGGTGCTGAAGCGCAAGCCCGGCTCCGGCCACCTCAAGTCGCGCAAGAGCCCCAGCCAGATCCGCCGGTTCCGCAAGGAATCCGAGCTTTCGCCGGCCTTCTCCAAGCAGGCCAAGCGGATGCTGGGCATGTAGCCCCGAGGCGGTCGATAGCCGGCGCGGACCCATGCCGCCCGCCGCCCCGGCCGCTGGTAGCGTAGAGGCGACAGGAGATAATCCATGCCACGTGCCCGTAAGGGTGCCGCAAGGCACCGCAAAGCCAAGAGGATCATGAAGGCTGTTCGCGGCCACTACGGCGCCACCTCGCGCCGTAAGAAGCTGGCCAAGACGGCGATCATGCGGGCAGGCGCCTATGCCGCGCGGGACCGCCGGCAGCGCAAGCGTGACTTCCGCGGGCTGTGGATCGTCCGCCTGTCGGCCGCCTGCCGCGAGCGGGGTATCCGCTACAGCCAGCTCATCCGCGCCCTCGACGACGCCGACATCGCCCTGAACCGCAAGATGCTCAGCGAGATAGCCGTGCATGATGCTGGCGCGTTCGACGCGGTAGTCGCCCAGGCCGGCCTGTCGCCCGAGGCGGCATAGCCCGCTCGGCGACGGCGGAGCGAGGCGATGAGCTTCCTCGACGACCTCAAGAAGCTGCAAGCCCAGGCCGGCGCCGAGCTGGCCAAGGCGGACTCCCCCGAAGCCCTCGAAGCGTGGCGCGTGAAGTACCTGGGCGCCAAGGGGGCGATGAAGTCGGCCATGCAGCGGCTCAAGGAGGTCCCCAAGGCCGACAAGCCCGCCGCCGGCAAGGTCGCCAATGAGGTCAAAGGCGCCCTCCAGACCGCCTATGACGCCCGCAAGGCCGAGCTGCCCGCAGCCGCCGCCCGCAAGGCCGCCCCGGCCATCGACATCACCCTGCCCGGCCGCAAGGCAAAGATAGGCCACGCCCACGTGATCGCCCAGACCATCGACGAGCTGGTCGAGATATTCGCGCGGATGGGCTTCGAGATGGTCTATGGCCCGGAGGTCGAGGACGACCGGCACAACTTCGTCGCGCTCAACATCCCGCCCGAGCACGTCGCCCGCGACCCGCTGGACAACTTCTACATCGACGAGCAGACGATGCTCCGCTCTCAGACCTCGACCGTGCAGATCCGCGCCATGGAGACACGCCGGCCGCCCGTCCGCATCATCACCGCCGGGCGGACATACCGCCCCGACACCGTCGACGCCACGCACATGTTCATGTTCCACCAGCTCGAGTGCCTCTGCGTGGACGAGGGCGTGACGATGGTGGACCTGCGGACGTGCATCGACCAGTTCTGCAAGGCCTACTTCGGGCACGACGTGGCCACGCGATTTCAGCCGAGCTTCTTCCCGTTCACCGAGCCGTCGGGAGAGGTGGCCTTCTCGTGTCCGTTCTGCCGCGGCGGGGGATGCGGCGTGTGCAAGCAATCCGGCTGGATCGAGCTGGGCGGCTGCGGGATGGTCGATCCGAACGTCCTGGAAGCCGTCGGCTACGACAGCGAGAAGTACACCGGCTACGCCTTCGGCTTCGGGATCGAGCGGATGGTGATGCGCCGCCACGAAATCCCCGACATCCGCCTGCTGTTCGAGAACGACGTCCGCTTCCTGCATCAATTCTGAGGAGCCGACTGGTTGACTGTTCGCCCTGTCAGTCGGTCAGCCCGCCAATCGGCCAATCCGCGGACCCGATAGGAGCCCAACTGCATCATTGCCCCAGGGGCCTCAGAAAGCCCAGGACATCATACTGATTGTAGAAGAACTCGCCCTGAAAACGCCACGCCTGGCCAGCAGGGCCCATGATCGAGAAATCCGAAGTGATGCTTTCCGCGATGTCCCTGCCTGAGACTGTGAGTGCGGCAGCTTCATCCGGGTCGAGCGTGCCCCGCACTTGGGCAAAGAACTGAGCGGCGAATGTGGGTGAGGCCACGTAGTACCGAATGCGCCAAACCGGTTCAGCATCGAGGTTGATGCGGCTCTCGTCGGTTTCTTCCCGGCGGAACACAACATACATGCACGGGCGCAAGTTCTTCTCTACCATGCGGCGGGCCGTAACCTCAAAGGATGCCTGGTACTTCCGCGCGAGCAGCTTCACAGTCGCGGCAGTGATAGGCTGGCTGTTTGCCTCCAACGTGAACCGATCTCCCTGAAGAAGCAGGTCGGCCCCGACAACGCTGGCCTCGTTCTCCAGAACGAGGTTGCTGTTCCCAGCCAGGCCCGCGTCGTCACACAGAAACAACTGGTGCTGATGGTTTGGCAACACGTAGTGGGCGACCTCGTGGAGGATACTGAATCTTTCGCGAGTGGGCCCTAGATTGGTATCTGTTGCGATGACTCTGTCAGGGAATGAAAGCAAAGCTCTTGGGCGCTTCCCGCGCCTCTGGGCCTCTTCGGGAAGATTAGAGGCAAAGTCAAACGGTACCCACTCGAGCTGCAAGAGGTTCAGAATATCCGACACGTTCACGGCATCCCGGCTGTCTTGTCCGCTCTCCTGGAGTAGAAACTGCACGATCTCGTGCGGGTGGATGTCCAGATGACTTGCGCTGAACCTGTCCAAAGCCTACCGCTGCTTTCTGCCCTCGATAACCTGTTGAAGTGTTCTTCGAAGCGCCGTTGCGCTTCCGGCGTCCAGGTCTGCCCCGTGGGCTGCCATACCCAACGGGCTGCGCCCCTTGACCTCCCTCAGCCCGCGCACATACTCTGCTATCCGCTGCCGACGCTCTGGGTCGCTCTGCCCGTCGAGCCTTGCGAACATTTCGGGGTTTTGGGCAAATAGGCGAATGAGGTTGTCGCTCGACTTGTTGTGGTAGGACGTGCCTGATTCCCATCGAGTGTATGTCTTCCCCCCTACGCCAAGGAGCCCGGCCATCTCCACCTGGGTCACCCCCAGACGCGTCCTGATGTTCCTGATCTCCTCCGGTCGCAGCAGGCCCAGGCGGTCGTATCGCATCAGCTCGATGGCTCTGTTCAGGGCGTGGTTGAGTATTCGATTCCCGCACGCGGAGCATTCCAGCCAATCCGCATCCGGTACGACCATCACGCCGCCAGGAATGGTAGCCGGTGGCTCGAACCGGAACTCCCCATGTTGGGGCTCCAGCTCCGGGCGACCGCAGATTGGGCAGTCAGTTGCCATGGCTCATCTTCTCCTTTGGCTGCGCATCAAACGTCCAGATGGGCCGATACGACCAGCAACGCGTCTTCATGAGGGGTGGGCTGGAAGACCACGATCCGGATGTAGAATCTGTGCCCGCGAATACTCTGCTTGACAACGTAGGCACTGTTCCCGACTTGGGTTTCCGGAAGGCTCTTAACCTTCGTCTGCTTCACGCGGTCACCATTGTCGATACACCTGCAGATTGCCTCACGGACGTCATCCAGAGTGATGCTCCGGGCAAGCATATTGCCCATCGCATGCTCATGCACGAGCACGGTATCCGGGTTTGATGCCAGCCTACGGATCAGATCCCTTGTTGGGTTATCGACATCTGGCATCCACCACCTTTAATAATACCATTGACGACGCGTTTGTCAAGCAGAAAGTACCTTATAATACCAGGGCAGCCTGTGCCCGTCAAGGGGCCGCCTCGACCCGTCGGGTTCTGGTCGACGGGTTGCCCGGTTGGCCGATCGACCGATTGACCGGTCAACGAGTTAGTGAGTCAACGAATCAACGATGTTTCTGGGCGAAGACGTTCCCCGGTTGCTGTGCGACCAGGCCCTTGAGCACCAGCATGGTCATGGCTGCCGCGGCCTTGCCGCTGTCGATCTCGGTCTTGCGGACCAGCTCGTCGAGACTGAGCGGCCCGGCGGCCAGGGCGTCGAACAGCGCCCGCTCAGCGGCGTCCAGGGCGGCGTTGGCGGCGGCCTGGGCGGCGGTGGGGGCCTCGGGCGTCATCTGCGTGCCGACTTGGCCGAGGTGTTCGAGAATATCCTCCAGGCTCTGCGTGAGGATCACGCCGTCGCGGATCAGCTCGTTGGCGCCCTGACTTAGCGGCGAGTCCACCCGGCCCGGGATGGCGAAGACCACCCGGCCCTGTTCGGCTGCCTCCCTGGCCGTGATTAGCGAGCCGCTGCGCCGGGCGGCCTCGACGATGAGCACGCCCAGGGACAGGCCTGAGATGATCCGGTTCCGCGTGGGGAAGTTGCCCCCCAGCACGGCAGTGTTCATCGGCAGCTCGGAGATGATCGCCCCGCGCCGGTCGCGGACGATCTGCTCGAACAGCCGCTCGTTGTCCGGCGGGTAGGTATGGCACAGCCCGCAGCCCATCACGGCGATCGTCCTTCCGCCGCCGGCGAGGGCGCCGCGGTGAGCGGCAGCGTCGATGCCGCGAGCCCCGCCGCTGACGACAGTGAAGCCGGCCTGGCCCAGCAATTGACCGAAGCGCTCCGCCTGCTCCAGTCCGTAGTACGTGCAGCGGCGGCTGCCGACGATGGCCATCGCGATCGCGTCGGCCCGCTCGAATTGACCGCGAACATAGAGCACGGCGGGGGGGTCGGAGGTGTTGGCCAGGGCGGCGGGGTAATCTTCGTCCTGGCGGCAGATGATCCGCGCGCCGTGCTGTTCGGCAGCGGCGATCTCGGAGTCTATCTGTTCGTCGCCCACCGCAGCCAGCGCCGCAGCCGTCTTCTCGCCCACGCCGCGGACTCGTTTCCAGCCAGCCGGACCGGCTGTCGCAGCCGCCTCGACGCCGCCAAGCGCCTCCACCAGACGGGCGAAGATCACTGCCCCCACGCCCTCGGCGAGGTGCAGCTTCAGATACGCCCGCAGCAGGTTGTGATCGGCCATCTCCCGCTCCCCGGGAACTCAACATGTGCCTCGACCGCCCGCGATGCCCCGCAGCCCTCGGCCAGAAACCCTTCAGGCCACCACGGTGTCAACCGGCGAGGTTATCTCCGCCTCGTCGACCGCCTCCCCGGCCAAGTGCCGCAGGAAGAACGCCCGCGTCCGCGAGGCGTACTGCCTCGGATGTCTGACGACGGACTGGTTGTGCTTGGCCTGCTCGGCGATCCACAGATACTTCGGCGAGGGCGCCGCGTCGTACAGCAGGTGGGCCTGGTCTGTGCGGATGTAGCTGTCGCGCTCGCCGTGGACGAAGAGTATCGCCCGCGGCTGCATCTCCTTCAGCGCCTTGCGGACGGAGGGGAACCGCCGCCGTAGCCGGGGCTGGGCGAAGCGCATCAGCAGCCAGACCAGCAGCCGCCAGAACGCGTCGGGGTGGTTCTCGTAGACCAGGCGGACCGTGGCGAAGATGTACGCCCATCGCTTCATCAGCGCCGCGAGCGTCTCAGCCGTGCTGAAAGCCCCGTCGCAGACGATCGCCTTGATGTTCGGATCGCTCGCCGCGGCCAGGAGCGCCGCCCCCGCCCCTCGCGAGATGCCGAATATGCCGATCTCGGCGGGCCTGCCCTCGGCCGCGAGCGCAGCCTCCACGTAGGCGCACGCGCCCAGCACGTCGCCGAGTTCCTTGTCCGACGGCCATTGCAACGGACGATAGCCGGGGCTGGAGCTGCTGTCGCCATGGCCTCGGAAGTCGAAGGTGAACACATCGAAGCCGGCCTCGATCAGCGGGCGGGTATAGCGCACGCAACTGTACATGTCCGACTGGAACTCGTGGCAGAACACGATCGTGCCCTTGCAGGCCGAGCGGTTGGGCGTGTTCAGGT
This sequence comes from uncultured Planctomycetaceae bacterium, assembly GCA_964449175.1. Classification (GTDB taxonomy): domain Bacteria; phylum Planctomycetota; class Phycisphaerae; order SM23-33; family SM23-33; genus CAYUYH01. Next base: position 9,095 of record CAYUYH010000028.1, on the reverse strand, counting down.
GCATGCCGCGCAGCGAGACGCCGTCGAAGCTGCGGAAACGGACGACCTCGCCCTGGATGGGCTTGAAGTCCAGCGGCCCCTGGGCCAGCGGCGGGTGCGTGTCGACGAAGATGTTCAAACAGATGCGGACGTACTTGGCCAGGATCAGCACGACGAACAACACCAGCGACAGACACGTCAGCCCGATGGCCAGGGCCGCCCAGTTTCGGCCAAGCCAGTCGATTGCAGCCGGGGTGCAGTATTGTGCGACTGAGGCGATCATTGTCTGCGTTGCTCCGCCGGCGGACCAGGCGCCCGCATTGGCTCACTCGCAGCGGCGGATGATAAGCGTGTTGTTCTGCCCGCCGAATCCAAAGCTGTTGCTCATGCACACGCTGACGTCCGCCCTACGCGCGGCATTGGGCACGTAGTCCAGGTCGCAGTCGGCGTCGGCTGTGTGCAGGTTCATCGTGGGCGGCAGCACACCGTCGCGGATGGCCAGGACGCACGTGATCAACTCGGTCGCCCCAGCCGCGGCGATAAGGTGGCCGAGCATGCTCTTCGCGCTGGAGACGGGCACCCTGTAGGCATGCTCGCCGAAGACAGCCTTGACCGCCCGTGTCTCCACCTGGTCGTTCTGCTTGGTGCCCGTGCCGTGCGCGGAGATGTAGTGGATGTCAGCCGGTTCCATGCCGGCGTCGGCCAGCGCCGCTCGCATGGCGGCGGCCGCTCCGTCGCCGTCGGGGTCCTGGTCGGTTATGCGGAAGGCGTCGGCACTGGCGCCGTAGCCGACGATCTCGGCCAGGATCTTCGCCCCGCGCTTGCGGGCCAGGTCGTAGTCTTCCAGGATCAGCACGCTGGCGCCCTCGCCGAGGACGAATCCGTCCCTCGTCAAGTCGAAGGGCCTGCTGGCCGTCGGTATCTCGTCGTTGCGCGTGGACAGGGCGGTGAGGCGATTGAAGCCGGTCACGCCGTACGGGTGAATCATGCTGTGCGCGCCGCCGCTGAGCACGATGTCGACGTCGCCGCGGCGGATCTGCATAGCCGCCTCGCCGAGCGCCTGCGTGCTGGCCGCACATGCCGTCAGCACGTTATAGGCTGGGCCGCGAACACCGAACTCCGCCGCCAGGTGGGCGACTACCATGTTGGATTCCTGCTCCACCTCGCGGTGCAGGTCCATCCGCTGATAGGCCAGGTCCGCCCAGACGGTCGTGTCCATCTTGCCGTCGCGCCAGGCGTCGACCAGCAGCGAGGTGAAGTTGTCCAGGTCCAGGCTGCCCTCTCCGCTGCCCAGGTAGATGCCGACGCTGGAGCGATCCAGCTCGGCGAAGGCCTCCAAGGCCGCCTGGCGCCACGCCTGCGTCGCAGCCGCCAGGGCGAACCGGCAGTGCCTGCCGGCGTGGCGATGCTTGTCGGCCGAGGGAAGCCACCTGGCCAGGTCGAACCCCTTCACCTGCGCCGAGAAGGTCGAGGGGAACGTGCTCGCGTCGAACAGATCGGTCGCGGAGAGGCCGCTCGCCCCGGCGAGCAGCGCCGACCAGGTGCTCTCGACATCGTGGCCGAGAGGATTGACCGTTCCCATTCCCGTTATGACCACTCGCCTTCGAGTCATTGTTTGTACCGTTTCAGCAGGCAGGCGGCGCTCTGGCCTCCGATGCCGAAGGCGCCGCTGAGGACGTAGTCTGCGGTCAGCGCTCGCGGCTGGCTCGACAGGGCTAGGTCGCAGTCGCCGGCTGCCGTCTCGAGGTTCACGGTAGGCGGCACGGTGCGGTTGTGCAGCATCATGGCTGCGACGGCCAGCTCCACGCCGCCCGCCGCGGCGAACAGCGAGCCGACCGCGCCGGTGATGGCCGTGGCCGGTATGCTCGCGGCGGCATCGCCCAGGGCGGTTCGCCACGCGGCCGTCTCGCAGCGGTCCTCGCCCGGCACGGCCGTGCCATGGGCGACGATCGCGCCGACGTCCTCGGCCGCCACGCCCGCGTCGGCCAGCGCCTTGGTGACGGCCAGGTCCAGCCCGCCGTCGGTTGGGGTCAGCACGTCGATGCCGGTGGGGTTGCAGGCTGCGCCGAAGCCGACCAGCTCGGCATATATACGCGCGCCGCGGGCGACGGCGGAGTCGAGATCCTCAAGGATCAGCAGGCCCGCGCCCTCGCCGATGACCGTGCCGCAGGCGGCCTGGTCGAACGGGCGGCAGGCCTGCGGCGGCGAATCGTTGTGGCTCGTGCACAGCCGCTTCAGCAGGCTCTGTCGCAGCAGGCCCATGGGGTTGAGCTTGCTCTCGGCGCCGCCGGCGATGACCGCATCCGCGTCGCCTCGGGCGATGATTCGCATCGCCTCGCCGACGGTCAGGTGCCCGGAGGCGTCGCCGCAGGTGATCGTGTTGCTGGGGCCCTTGGCCTGGTGGATTATCGTCACGTGGCAGGCGAGCATGTTCGGCAGGTACTTCAGCAGCCACAGCGGCGTGAGGTTGTTCATCCCGCTGCCGCCCCACTTGCGGATGTCGAACTTGCCGTCGGTGACGGCCGTGCTGACGGCTGCGCCCAGCTCGTCCAGGTCGCTGCATATCAGGCCCGCGCCGATGTTGCAGCCGAGTCGTTCGGAGGGAATGGTCGGCTCGCCTTCACCGATGCCGGCGGTAACCAGGGCGGCGTCGCGCACGGCCAGGTCCGCAGCCGCCACCGCGATCTCGATGTCGCGGGCCATGACCTTCACGGCCTTGCGATAGTCGCGAGGGACATACTTGCGCGCGGAGAAGCCGTCCTCCAGCTCGCCGCCGACGCAGCAGGGGAACTTGCCGGCGTCGAAGCCGGCGATCTTCCTGATGCAGCTCTGCCCGGCCAGCAGGGCCTGCCACAGCGCCGAAGCGCCCGCGCCGGCTGAGCTCACCACGCCCAGGCCCGTGATCACGACGCGGCGCTCACCCATCGCCTGCCTCCAGGAACGGGGCGATGAGGCGCTCGAACTGCCCGGTGAACACGAAGTTCTCCTTGGGGAACTTCGCGCCCGCCAGGTTCTGGTCGATGTGCGAGAACATCAAGTCGACCCGCCCCATAACCTCGCCGTTCTTGCGGATCACGCCCTTGGTGGCGGCTGCCTCCGGAGACACCGACTCGATCTCGGCCTCATAGGTTAGCTGGTCGCCGGGAACGGCTATATCGTCGAATTCGGCCTTGGCGATCTTGGCGAGGATGACCTTCTCTTTGAAGTCCCTGGCCTGGCCGACGAGGATGCCGGCGGTCTGGGCCATGCCCTCGATCATCAGCGAGGCGGGCATGATGGGGAACGGCTGCCAGTGATCGTGGAGGTGCTCCTCGGCCAGTGATATGTTCTTGACGGCCTTTGCCCGCTTGCCGGGGACGAATTCCAGGAATCGGTCAATCCAAATCCACCGCATCGCATGCTCCGGGTGATCCCGCCGATACAGCCCGTGCCGGCAGCGGAGACGCCCCGGCAATCAGCGCCGCGGCGCCCTAGCCGTTGACCTTGGTAAGGACGTAATTGACGATTGTCTGGACCTTGAACAGTTCAGCCATCTTCGAGATGTCCGGGTCGGCCTCAAAGTTGGAGAAATCCGCGTGGGGCATCCCCTCCTTCAGCTGGGCCAGGCCCGCGGTAGTCAGCTTGCCGTCCTTGACGAACTCGGGATTGTTGAGGATGTTGTCGGGGAACAGCTCGCCCCTGGGGATCTTGATGTTAAAGGCCTTCTCGAGGCGAAACACTATGTCGAGAAAGTCGATCGACTCCGCACCGAGATCGCCGGTCAGAGTGGCCTCTGCCTGGACTTCCTCCTCGTCGACGCCGAGGGCGTCCACCAGGGTCTCCCTAACCTTCTCGAAGACTTCCGCTTCGGTCATGGGCGAATCTCTCCTCAAACCGCTCGAATTCAGATTGCTCAACTTCGGGGCGTAATAATGGCCCTCTTCTATAGGAACTCACCGGGGCAAAGTCAACGCATTCTGCCCGGCCCCGGCGAGTCAGCTCTCAGGCCAGCCTAGAAGCTCCGGGCCTCCGATGAGGGCGAACTGCCGCCTCAACTGCTGGACGATCTCCGCGTCGGCCGCGGCCAGGCGCGTGTCCCGCTCGGCGAGGTTGAAACAGCCCAGCTCAAGCCGCCCCGATAGCACGGGCTGGTCGCCGACGAAGCCGGCGCCCTTGAACCGCGCCGCCGAGTCGGCGATCTCGACGGCGTCCAGCTCGCATCGCAGCGTGTCGCCGGGCTTCACGAAGCTGCTGGGCCTGACGTTCCGCACGGCGGACAGCACAATGATGCTCTTGGCGAAGTCCTGCTGGATGCGGACCAGCCAGGCGGCGGACTGCACCATCGCCTCGATCATCAGCACGCCGGGCATCACCGGAAAGGCGGGGAAGTGATCGGCCAGGTATTCCTCCGCCAGGGACAGCGCCTTGGTCGTGACGATCCGCTTGCCGGGCTCGATCGACTGTATCCTGTCCACAAGCTGGAACTTCATAGTCCGTCCTTGTCCGCGGGCGGCCTCACCGGCCAGTCGAGGACTGCGGACTTTTAGTCATTGGAGGGCGCTTTCGCAAGCGCTTTCTCGCCGGCGGGGCGGCGTCACGCCCACTGGCCGATGATCTCCGCGGCGGCAGCGGGCAGGATTCCCATGACAGCGGCCAGGTCGAGCACGGTGAAGCGCGCGCGGGCCTGGCTGGCGTGGCCGAAGGCGTTGAGCAGCCGGGGGCGGTCGCAGCCCAGGTCGGCTGCGGTGCGCGCCCCGCCGGCGGCGCGAAGGCACTCGGCGATCATCTCCGGCGGGCGGACGGTTCGGGTAAGCTTGGCCCGCAGGTTGTCCCAGGCGCCGCCGCGGGAGAGCACGTCGGCTACCTGCTTCAGACGCGGCAACTTCTTGGCGTATTGCTCCGCCGTCGCGCCGGCAAGCTTGCCCCAGAAGGCCTTGTCGATGTCGCTGGCCGGCTCGACGAACCGCGGCGACTCGACAGCCAGCACGCGGCGGTACACCTCCGCGCACAGCAGCGTGCCCATGCCGACCTGTCGGCCGTGGAGATCGTGCCGGCTGCCGTCCAGCGAGGCCATCATGTCCAGCGTGTGGCTGAGCAGGTGCTCTCCGCCGCTGGCCGGCGCGGACGAGCCTGCCAAGGTCATGATCGGGCCGGCGACCATCAGCGCGCTGAACAGGCCTTCCATCGCATCGCGGTTGCCCGCGGCGAGGTCTGCCGGGCGGGAGATGTACAGCGGCTCGATCTCGCTGATCAGGTCGACGCACCGCTGGCAGTAGTAGTCGCCGAACAGGACGTGGTTGACGTACCAGTCAGCCGCACAGATGGACTTGGCCAGTGCGTCGCCGAGCCCGGCGGTGGTCATCTCCGCCGGGGCGGCGCAGAGCACCGGCAGGGCGGTGGCGACGGCGGGCGGCGGGGCCGCGACGAACAGCGTCTTCAGCCCCTCGATCGTCGGGGCGACGTTGGCCGAGCCGTAGCCGTTCATGCTGGCGGCTGTGGCGAACGGCACGAAGGGCAGGCGCCGATCCCACGCCAGCCACTTGCCCAGGTCGCAGATCACGCCCGAGCCGACCGGCACGATCAGGTCCGCCTCGCCGAACTGCCCGGCGAGCCGGTCGTGTGTGATGTCGTCGCAGACGGGCGAGCCGGTCGGCGGATCGGGGATGACGGCCTCGGCGACATCCCAGCCGCCGGCTGCCAGGGCCTCGACGACGGCCTCCCCGGCGGCGGCCCGCGTGCGGACGTCCATCAGCACGGCGGCGCGCCTGCCGGCCGTCACCTCGGCGCAGATTGCCGGCATGCGGGCGACGGCGTCGTCGGCCACGCAGACCCGCCGCGGGATGACCTCGTGCGTTCGCCCGCACGTGCAGTCAAACGTCGATCCGAAGAACTCATCCAGCCTCATCTCGCTCCTCTCGCTTGGCCCAGCCGGCCGGGACGCGCAAAAGCAGAAGCGGCGCGAACGACCGCGCCGCTCCATGATAGCATCCAAACAGGCCCGTCCCAGTCCTTGCCGGCGGCGAGGCTAGGAGGGCATGACCAGCAGCGGCAGCACGAAGCCGAACAGGCCGACCGTCTCGGCGATGCCCATGGCGATAATCATGAACGCCAGGCCCTTGCCCTCGCCCTCGGACAGCGCCCGGCAGGCTGCCGCCCCTATGGCGCCTTGCATCCAGGCGCTGAACAGTTCCGCCAGTCCGGAGGCGACCCCGATGCTCAGCAGCACGCCGGGATACTTGGCCGCGATTGCCGCATTGCTGACCGCCGGCGCCAGCCCCAGGAACATCAGCGCGAAGCCGTATATGGTCTGCGTAAGGGGCATGCCCACCAGAATGATGTAGGAGAAGTTCAGGCGCTTGCCTTCGCGCGCCTCCTTTGCCCACGCGCCGGCGGCGGCCCTGCCGGCTGCACCTATCCCGATGGCGCTGCCTAACGCACCGAGTCCGAACGCCAGAGCCATTCCCAGTTGTCCGAAGAACTCCATGGCCTAATTCTCCTTACCAGCCTTTGTGGTGAAAGGGGTATACGGGTAGCCGGCCCACTGCACGCCGGCGTTGCTGGAAAACTCCAACATGTTCAGTCGCACGCCGTGTGCGAAGATGGCGATCATGGCCATACCGATATTGAGGCTATGGCCGGCGAGGGCGACGACGCCCCCCACGATCCAGGTGGCTTGGCTGGCCACGCTGGCGCTGAGGACGTTGAAGGCGTAGGCGATGTAGAAGCTGGCCAGCCCGACCGCCATGAGGCGGATGTAGCTCATGGTGTCGCTGAAGGTCCCCAAGGCCGGCAACAGCGCGTTGGCCAGGCCCAGGGCGATTCGCTTCAGCGGGTTCCGCGCGGGCGAGCCGAACAGTACCGCCAGCGCCGCTCCGCCGATCAGGCAGCCGTACACCGCCCGGAGCGGCACGGGCAGCGGCTCGTCCTTGCCGAAAAACAGCAGCCATATCACGCCGAGCATCCCCGCAAGGAACACCGACCAGCCCACCTCCGCCAGTGATTGCTGGCTGGGGGCGAGGAAGACGGCGCGCCTCAGGTGCGCCAATGCCAGGTGAATCGCCCCGATCAGCAGGCTGAGCTTGATGAGCATCTGGCGGACGATGTTGGGGTCCGCGTTCCACAGCGGCGCCGCGGCGATCATGCCCTTTCCGATCGCCGCCCATCCGCCCCCCCCGGCCATCATGGCCGGGAAGTCGGGCGCACCTTCACTGGTGACGAACCCCCCAGTCCGCGCGAAGGTCTCCGGCGTAAGCCCGAAATAGTTAGCCGTCAGCGCCCCCCAAGCGACCGTGGCCAGCCCGAAGACAATGAGGAGCTGGACCTTCGCCTTGCCCGCGCGCTTCGTGAGAGAGCGGTAGAATATCAGCGGCACCACCGTCAGTACGATTCCGTATCCACCGTCACCGATGAGCATCGCCGCGAACAGCGGCAGCGCGAACATGAAGAAGGAGGAAACGTCCAACTCGCGATACCCCGGGAAGGTGTCCAGTATCTCGAACAGTCCCCGTATGGGACCAGCCCACCGGGGTAGTCTGAGCAGCGTGGGCGGCTGATCGTCCTCCGCCGGTTCGAGGAGGTCCACGGCCGCGTGAAGGCCCATCTCTTCCAGCTTGCCGGCCAGGTCGGTCGCCTCGTCCGCGGGCGCCCAGCCCTGGAGGGCGTACAGGTCGTCGTCAGCCAAGGCGCTGCGTGAGGCTACGGTGTAGTCGGCCTGCGCCTGGAGCTGCCGTCGCCGGTCGGCCAGCGTGTCGGCCAGCGTGGCCAGCTCACCCAGCCGGCGGGAGAGGCCCTTGAGTTGGGCGTCTATCTCGGCGGCCTCGGCGCGAATGGCGGGGCGGTCGATCTTGGGCATCTCCAATTCGGTCGCGCCTTCCGGCAGATCGGCTGTCTGCTCGCCGTGATCGACGACGGCGGCCAGGACACACTTGCCGGGCAGCTCGGCAACCACCTGGACGCACTCGCCGGTCAGCTCGGCGAGTTGGTCGGCCCTGACGGACACGAAGCGGACGTTCAGCCCGGCGGCGCTGAGCTGCTGAAGCTGCCCCAACCGGGTGTCGCCCCAGACCGCGAGGTGCTCGTGCTGGAGATGCAATGCGGACAGGCGGCTGCGCAGCTCAGCCGAGGTCCGCTGGATGCCGAGCACTTCCTCGGCCACCTGCTCAGCGGACAGCTCGCCCGGCTTGCCGGCCGGCGTGACGTCTGCTAGGACCTGCAAAGCCCGGCCGATGTGGTCGATGTTGGCGACGGTCTCCTCCTCGGCGACCGCGCGGGCCGGGTCGACTGCCCTGACGTGCAGCACGCCGAGCTTGCCGAGCGCGTCGAGCAGCTTGTCGCGGTCGGCCGCGGCGGCGGCAACGTACACCTTGGACATCGATACGATCATGCCGTGGGGGCTTCCTGTGCTTTCTCTTGGCCGGGGCCTGCCTGGCCGAAGCTGCCGGAATCGGCGATCTTGGCCTTCGCGATCTTGGCTCGGCCGACGGCGGCGGTCATCTCGTCGCCCAGCTTGATGCGGATCACGCGGATGATCTCGGCGGCCTCGGGGATCTTGACCTTCTCGAACAGGTTGACTCGCTGGGTGATCTTGGTCAGTTCGCGGCTGAGCAGCTCGTGCTGGGTGTTCAGCACGTCCACGCGGGCGGCGAGGTCGGCTATCTTCCGCAGATCCGCCAGCACGCGGTCGACCCACGGCGGCGTGGCGAACAAGCTATAGGCGGCCCGCGGGAAGACCGACTCCTCGAAGACCGGAATGTTCACGCCGGCGACGTTGTCGGCTGAGGTGCGAACCTCGTCGGGCTTGGCCAGGCTGCGGATGTCCACGCCGGCGACGTCGTTGAGCAGCGACTTGTAGGGCTCGAACCCGTCCCTGGCGTCGTCCAGCGCGCGCTGCTGCTTGCGCCGATTGGCATCCACGTCGCGCAAGGTGAGCTGAAGCTGCTGCTGCTTGAGCTTCAGCATCGGCAGATAGCGCTCGAAGCGGGCCAACGCATCACGTTGCCGCTTCAACTCGGGACGAGTTAGTTTGTACTTGCGGGCCATGGCTATTGCGGATTGCGGATTGCGAGTTGCGAATTGCCCTGCCGTACCGTCGTCCGCGGCCTCTTCCCGCCGCGCGCGGTGTTGATCGAGGCGATGAC
>CAYUYH010000027.1:0-16115 GCA_964449175.1 uncultured Planctomycetaceae bacterium | reverse complement strand
ATCGGCAGGGACATGTCCGGCTGGCTCATCTGGGCGATCACCGATCCGTCGCGAAACTCCACGTACGAGTGCACTATGCTCTGCGGGTGCAGAACCACTTCGATCTGCTCAGCCGCCAGGTCGAACAGCCAGTGGGCCTCGATTATCTCCAGCGCCTTGTTCATCAAGGTGGCCGAGTCGATGGTGATCTTCGGGCCCATCCGCCAGGTGGGGTGGTTCAGGGCGTCGGCGACGGTGGCCCGTTCGGCGGCCTGGCCGTCTAGGTCTCGCAGCGCGCCGCCGGAGGACGTGATCACCACGCGGGCGACCTCGGCTCGCCTGCCGGCGGCGAGACACTGGAAGATGGCAGAGTGTTCGCTGTCGACGGGCAGGACGGCGACGCCGGCGGCGCGGGCCGCGGGCATCACGATCGCCCCGGCCATCACCAGCGTCTCCTTGTTGGCGATGGCCAGCGTCGCGCCCGTCTGGATCGCCGCCAGCGTGGGCGCCAGCCCAGCCGAGCCCACCACGCCCGAAAGCACCACGTCGCATCGGCAGCGGCCGACCAGCTCGCACATCGCATCCGCGCCGGCCAGCAGCTCCACGCCGCGCGGCAACAGCGGCTGCAACTGCTCGCCCGCCGCCTCGTCGCAGATGGCCACCGCGTCCGGGCGAAACCGCTCGGCCTGGGCGGCCAGCAGCCGCCAATTGCACCGCGCCGCCAGCCCGCACGCCCGCAGCGTCTCCGCCGCGGCGATGACCTCCAGACTCTGACGACCGATGCTGCCGGTCGATCCCAGGATGCAGATGCGCTTGGATTCCACGTGTATTCGAGGGGGTCGCGGACATCATCTTAACCGATCAGCCGCCCCCCACAAGGCCAAAGCCGCCGCGCCCTGCCGACCTGCCGCCCGTCGCCGGCGTTGTCAGCGGCCTCTGGGGGGCATATACTTCCAGGCCATGGCAACGGGAGAGAGGTTCGCACGCGACGAGTTGGTCTTCGACGGCATCATCGCCAAGGTGCACAAGGTCCACCTGGCGATGGGCGACGGGCAGCTCATCCAGCGGGACTACATCCACTACCCAGGGGCGGCCATCGTCGTGCCGGTGCTGGACGGCGGACGTCTGGTGCTGATCCGCAACTGGCGGTTCGCCGTCCAGGAGAACTTGTACGAGCTGCCGGCCGGCTGCCTGGAGGACGGCGAAGACCCAGCCGACTGCGCCGCCCGCGAGCTGACCGAGGAGGCCGGCTACACGGTGGCCAAGGTCGCCAAGTTGGGCGGCTTCTACACCGGCCCGGGGCTGAGCGATGAGTACATCCACGCCTACCTGGCCACCGGCCTGACCCGCGGCGCCCAGGATCTCGAGCGATACGAGGAGATCACCGTCGAGGTCCACGCCGACGCAGCCGTCCGCGGCATGGTGGCCGACGGCACGATTCGCGACGCGAAGACCATCTCCGCACTGACCCTGTACTGGCTGGGAGGCGAGCGAACCGATGCCACTTAGTGACCGGCCTTACATGCGGCACGATGGCGGCGGCGGCTTCCGCCGGGGCGGCGGGATAAGCATAGGCCTGCCGCGACCGACGCCGGCGGTCAAGTGGCTGCTGATCGTCAATCTGGGCGTCTTCCTGATCCAGATCGTCTGGGACCTGGCCACCCGCGACAGCGGCACTGGCCCGCTGAGCTGGTACCTGGGCGTGACCGTGCGAGACTTCTGGCAGCCCTGGCGATACATCACGTTCCAGTTCCTCCACAGCACGGGGTGGATCTGGCATATCGCGCTGAACATGCTTGGCGTGTACATGCTGGGCACGCCGCTTGAGACGCACTGGGGCAGCAATCGCTTCCTGAAGTTCTACCTGTCATGCGGCGTGGTGGCCGGCATCGCCTACGTGATCATGGCCGCGGCGATGCGCCTGGACCCGAACGTGCCGATCATCGGGGCGTCCGGCGGCGTCTACGCGATCGTGCTGGCGGCGGCTGTGCTGTTCCCGCACTTCAGGCTGCTGATACTGTTCTTCCCCGTGCCGATTCGCCTGGCGGCTGTGCTGATCTTCGGCGTGATGATAATGACCGTGCTGGGGGCGCTGAGCGGCGGCGTCACTCCCGACGCGTTCAGTCAAGCGGCCCACCTGGGCGGGGCGGCGGCCGCGGCGATGTGGATATGGGTCTTGCCCCGCTTGGGCGAGGCCAGAGCCGACTTCCGACGGCAGATCCAGCAGGGCGCGTGGGAGAAGACCGTCAAGCAGCGCCAGGCCGAGCAGGCCGAGATCGACCGCATACTGGACAAGATCCGCAACCAGGGCCTGACGAGCCTGACCGACAAGGAACGCCGCACGCTCCAGCAGGCCACCAAGAAACAACGCGACGAAGACAATCGCATCGACCACCTCTGAGAGAAACAGGCTGTTAGGCCTTTAGACTGTTAGGCTGTTCGGGTGGGAGGGTCTTGAGCTGTTGACTTATTCTCGTTTCCCTTTGTGTTCTCTGTGCCCTTTGTGGTTGGCGTTTCTTCACGTCGGGCGGCAGGCGGTTCACATTTCCGGCGAATTGCTGTACCATCTCCTCCCTTGAACCGGACTGCGGTTCACACGAGGACGACATGAGCAGCCAGAAGGCGTTCCAACGGTGCGTAAACGCCGCGTGCGGCGCGACGTTTGACGTGGGGGAAGTGCTGGTGGCCTGCCCGAAGTGCGGCGACCTGCTGGACGTGGCCTACGACTGGTCCAAGTGCAGCCCGCCGGCCAAGCTGGCCGACTTCGCGAAGCGATGGGCAAACCGGACCGACCGGCTTGACTTCTCCGGCGTCTGGCGGTTCCGCGAGCTGCTGGACTTCTGCGGCGACGAGCAGCGCGTCACAATCGGCGAGGGCCAGACCATCCTCCAGCGCAACGACGGCATCGCCAAGTACGTCGGCGCGAAATCGGGCGGGCTGTTCCTTCAGTACGAGGGGCTGAACCCGTCCGGCTCGTTCAAGGACAACGGCATGTCGGCCGCGTTCAGCCACGCGCGGATGGTCGGCGCGAAGCGCGTCGCGTGCGCGTCTACCGGCAACACATCCGCCTCGCTGGCGCTCTACGCCGCGCACACCGGCATGCAGGCGATCGTGTTCGTCGGCTCCGGGCGAATCGCCTTCGGCAAGCTCGCCCAGGCGCTGGACTACGGGGCCAAGACACTCCAGGTCGCCGGCGACTTCGACGCATGCATGCGCCGCGTGAAAGAGGCGTGCGCCCGCCTGAACCTCTACCTGGTCAACTCGGTCAATCCCTTCCGCCTGGAGGGCCAGAAGACAATCATGTACCGCGTGTTGGAGGGCCTGGGCTGGCGGGCGCCCGACTGGATCGTCGTGCCCGGCGGCAACCTGGGCAACAGCTCCGCCTTCGGTAAGGCGTTCATGGAGCTGAAGGATCTGGGCCTGATCGACCGCGTGCCGCGGCTGGCCGTTATCAACTCCACCGGGGCCGACACGCTGGACCGGCTGGTCAACGCCAAGAAGCTCACCTGGAACGGCGGCAACTACGACCGCCCGGCCATAGACGCCGACTGGAAGTGGCAGGACGACACCAACCGCCTGCCGCACACCATTGCCTCGGCCATCGAGATCGCCCGGCCCGTCAACGCGGCCAAGTGCCTGCGGGCGCTGAGCGTCTGCGACGGCGTGGTCCGCGCGGTCAGCGACGAGCACATCCTGAACGCCAAGGCGCAGGTCGGGCGGGTCGGCCTGGGCTGCGAGCCGGCGTCGGCGGCGTCGGTCGCCGGTGCGAAGCTGCTGATCAGCGAGGGCGTGATCGACCCGGCCGCCAGGATCGTCTGCGTGCTGACGGGCCATCCGCTGAAAGACCCCGACGCCACCGTCGGCTACCACACCGGCGCCTGCGCCAAGGGCAAGGAGGTCGCCGGCGAGCGCCTCTACGCCAACATGCCGATCCCGGTCGCCGACGACATCGAGGCCATCTGCGCAGCCATCGGGGCCGAGTCGTGACCAGACGCACTGACAGCCAGACCCAGCCGGCTGCGCGGAGCGGGCTGTTCGACGTGCGGCAGTTCGGCGCCACGGGCGACGGGCAGGCCGATGACGGCCCAGCCATCGCCGCGGCGATCGGCGCCGCCTCAGCCGCCGGCGGCGGGACCGTCCACCTGCCCGCCGGGCGATACGTCACCGGCACGGTCGAGCTGGCGAGCAACATCACGCTGCACCTGGACGCCGGCGCGACCATCCTCGGCAGCGAGCGGGCGGGCGACTACCCACTCGCGCCCGCCGAGACGATTCCCGGCTGGAACCAGGACGTCCGCCGGCCGCTGATCTGGGCGCTGGACGCCGAGAACGTCGCCATCACCGGCCGAGGCGCCATCGACGGGCGCGGGTGGACCTGGTGGAGGCCGACCAGCCCCGAGGTCGCCGGGCCCGACGGAAAGCGCCTGCCCGAGGTTCTTCGTCCCCGGCTGATCGAGCTTCTCCGCTGCACGAACGTGCGGATCGCCGGCGTGACGCTGCGAAACTCGCCGAGCTGGACCGTCCACCCGCTGTGCTGCGAGAACGTCGCCGTCGACGGCATAACGATCTGCAACCCGCCGGACTCGCCCAACACCGACGGCGTCAACCCCGAGGCCTGCCGCAACGTCCGCATCGCCAACTGCCACATCGACGTCGGCGACGACTGCATCACCATCAAGAGCGGCAAGGAGGACCAGCCGCTGCGGTCCAGCCGGCCCTGCGAGAACGTCACCGTCACCGGCTGCACCATGATCCGTGGGCACGGCGGGGTGGTTATCGGCAGCGAGATGGCCGGAGGGGTCCGCCACGTGGCCATCGGCAACTGCGTGTTCAACGGCACGGACCGCGGCATCCGCATCAAGACCAGGCGCGGGCGCGGCAACGCCGTCGAGAACGTCACCGTCAGCAACATCGCCATGACCGGCGTCCGCAGCGTGGTGCAGTTCACGATGTTCTACGCCGGCACGCACCTCGACCCCGGCCCGGACGCCCACCGCGTGGCGGCCGCGCCCGTCGACGCCGGCACGCCGCAAATCCGCAACATCCGCGTCAGCGACGTCACGGCCGACGACTGCGAAGACGGCGGCTACCTCGCCGGCCTGCCGGAGATGCCGATTGCCAACGTCAGCTTCTCCGACGTTCGGATATCGGCGCGCCGGGCGATGTTCGCCGCGAGGGTCGCCGGCCTGTCGCTGAACAACGTCCAGATCGCCGTCGCAGAAGGCCCGGCCATCGTGTGCGAGAACGTCCGCGACCTGGACCTGTGCGGGCTGAGGTTGTCGCCGGCGGAATCCGCAGCGGCCGTCGAGCTGACGGACGTGGCCGGCGCGCACATCCGCGACTGCCGCGGCGAGACCGCGACGCTGGTGAGCGTCGCCGGGGCGGACTCCGCCGACATCGCGCTGGGCGCGGGCAACCGGCCCGCGGGCGCCACGGCGGTGCGGCTGGCCGACGATGTCGCGCCGACGGCCGTCGAAAAGGTTTGATTTTCCCGCGAGCCGCCCTTACCTCTGGCGCGGCTGCCCCAAGAGACAAGAGGGTCTGGCTATGATCAGGATCGCGATAACCGGAGCGGGCGGGCGGATGGGCAGGCGGATCGCGGCGCTGGCGATCGCCTCCGAGCAGTTCGACATCGCCGCCGCCCTGGAGGCCGCCGGCAACGAGGCCATCGGCGCGGATATCGGGCAACTCGCCGGGCAGGGACCCTTCGGCGTGGCTGTGACCGCTGAGCTGACCGAGCCGGTCGACGTGCTGATCGACTTCTCCAGCCCGGCCGCGACGCTGAAGTGGCTGGCCGCCTGCCGCAAGACCCGCAGCGCCATGGTCATCGGCACGACAGGCCTGACCGACTCCCAGCGGGCCGAGGTGGCCGACGCGGCCGGCGAGGCGCCAATAGTCTGCTCGCCGAACATGTCAGTGGGCGTCAACGTGCTGCTGAAGATCGCCGCCCAGGTCGCCAAGGCCCTGGGGGGCGACTACGACATCGAGCTCTCCGAGACGCATCACCGCTTCAAGACCGACGCCCCCTCCGGCACGGCCATCGCGTTGGCGAGGAGCATATGCGACGCGACGGGCAAGGACTTCGGCGAGTGCGCCGTCTACGGCCGGGGCGGGCACTGCCCGCGCACCGCCGGCGAGATCGGCATGCACGCACTGCGCGTCGGCGACACGGTGGGGGAGCACACGGTCTGCTTCGGCAACCTCGGCGAGACCGTCACGCTCGGCCACACCGCCCACACGCGCGACACGTTCGCACGAGGCGCGCTGCGGGCGGCCGCCTGGCTCGTCGGCAAGGGGCCGGGCCTGTACACCATGGCCGACGTGCTGGGCCTGTGACAGGTGGCACAGGCCTCTGGCCTGCAATCGGCGCGGCGGAGTTCCTGCCCCGCCGCGCGTCAGCCCGGCAGGTAGCTCTCCGCGGCGCAGCAGGAGCTACGCCGCGCACCGCGTGGCTGCAATGATCCGGCACTCGTGGGACATCTCGCCCGCCGAGGCCATCGGGCTTCAGCGCAAACTCGCCCGGCAGGTGCGCGTCTGCCGGCTGACCGGCGCGGTGCGCACCGTGGCCGGGGCGGACTGCGCGTTCGTCGACGGCGGGCGGTCGATAGTCACCGCGGCCGTGCTGTGCGACGCGAAGACCTGGGCCGTCGTCGCGACCGCCTGCGACCGCCGCGGGTGCGCCTTCCCCTACATTCCGGGGCTGCTGAGCTTCCGCGAGGCGCCTTCCGTGATCGCCGCGGTTCGCCGCCTGCCGACGCGCCCCGACCTGCTGATGTGCGACGGCCAGGGCATCGCCCACCCGCGCGGGCTGGGCCTGGCCAGCCACGTCGGCCTGTGGCTGGACATCCCGACGATAGGCGTGGCGAAGAGCCGACTCTGCGGCCGGGGAGCCGAGCCCGGCCTGCGGCACGGCTGCCGGAGGCGGCTCGTACTGGACGGCAAGACCGTCGGGGCGGTCGTGCGGACCCGCAGCAACGTCAAGCCGCTGTATGTCTCGGTAGGACACCGTGTTACGCTAGACCAAGCCGTCCGGTGGACACTGGCCGCCGCCCGCGGCGTCCGCCTGGCCGAGCCCACCCGCCGGGCCCATCAACTGGTGAGCCGAATCAAGTCCGCCCACTAAGCGGTCTCACATTGGTTCTGCACGGTGGAACAGGCATTCTTGCCTGTTCTTCTCGGCGGCACAGCCTGGAAAGGCTGTACCACCCCACAAGACTTACCTGAGACCGCTTAGTACTTCCGCCCCCCTCGTTGTCCGATACATCAGTTATGGCGTCAACCGGCGACGCTACGCGCCGGTGGTGTTTCCATGGGCAAAGCGACGCAGTGGACAATAGTTATGGCCCTGTGCCTGGGGGCGTGCGGGGCGTGCGGCCCGCGGGAGCGGCAGCTCAGCCAGCGGCTGACGGACGATAACCCGGACGTCCGCCGCCAGGCCGTCGTCGAGGCCGGCCAGACGCTCGACGAGCAGGCCGTCCCGCGGCTGGTCGACTGCCTGGAGGATCCAGAGATCGACGTCCGCTTCTTCGCCATATTGGCCCTGGAGCGGATCACCGGCGAGACCATGGGCTATAAGTACTACGACAACCCCTGCAGCCGCCGCCAGGCCGTGACGCGATGGCGGCAGTGGCTGGAAAGCCGGCCGGCGCCGGACCGGCCCGGCACGCAGGTCGCCGCCAAGGACGGGCAATGAGCATCGCTGCATCCAAGCCGATCATGATGAGCATCGAGTCGCTTCCGGCGAACCTGCCGGTCGTGCGGGCGGCGGTCGGCAGGGTGTGCGAGATGCTCGGATTCGACACAGCTACGACCGCGGCCGTCGTGCTCAGCGTGGACGAGGCGCTGGCGAACATCATCCAGCACGCCTACCAGGGGGCAAGGGAAGGGCGAATAGACCTGGAGCTGCAGGTCGCCGGCGAGGCGGACAGAACGACGCTGAAGATACTGCTCCGCGACTACGGCCAGGCGCTTGGCCCGGGCAGGATAGACACGCCGCCCAGCAGCGAGGAGCTGTCGCCCGGCGGGCTTGGCGTGATGATCATGAAGCAGTGCATGGACGGCATTGAGTACCGCCCGGCGGCCGGCGGCGGAACAGTGCTGATAATGACCAAGAGGCTTTCTTTCTCCAACAAGGACCCGGATCGCATGAGTTACCACACCACAACTTCACCTGTTCGGTCGGTCAAACGCGAACGCGACGCGACCGTCGTGGAGGTCATCGGCGACGTTGACCTCAACCGCAGCGCCGAGTTCCAGAGCGCCCTGATGGACGCGCTGGCGGACTGCAACGACAAGATCGTCGTCGACCTGTCGGGCGTGCCGTACATGGATTCTTCCGGCGTCGCATCGCTCGTGAAGCTGCTGTCGCGGGCCAGCCGGACGAACGTGGCGCTGCACCTGGTGGGCCTGAACGATCGCGTCAGGAGCATCTTCGAGATCACGCGGCTGGACGGCGTGTTCAAGATATTCGCGACCGTCGAGGAGGCGTTGAACTGAGATGATCCGCGACGGGCGGGCATCACTGGCCGTCCAGAGCGTCGGCGCCACGACGCTGCGTGCGCTGGCGTACATCGGCGGCATGAGCCTGCTGGCTGCCCAGGCCGGCAGATGGCTTCTGCGCTCGGTCATCGCGCCGACCGGCAGAGGGGGAGGTCGGTCCCTGGCCGAGCAGGTCGTCCGCGTGGGCGTTCGCAGCGCGGGCATCATCGTACTCGTGCAGGTGTTCATCGGCGTGATCCTGGCGCTTCAGCTCGCCCCCACGCTGGACGACTACGGCCAGCTCGACAAGGTGGCCAACATCATCGGCACGGGCGGCTTCCGCATACTCGCCCCGATCATCACAGCCGTGGTGCTCAGCGGGTTCGCCGGCGCCTCGATCGCCGCCGAGCTGGGCACGATGGTCGTCGGCGAGGAGATAGAGGCCCTAGAGGCAATGGGGCTGAACCCGGTCCGCTACCTCGTCGTGCCGCGCGTCACCGCCACCACGGTGATGACGGTGCTGCTGGCCGTGCTGGCCGACCTGATGGTGGCGGTGGGGGGTTACATCGCCTGCCGCGTCGCGCTCGGCCCGGCCGCCTACGTCGGATACTTCCAGCACATGCGAGACCAGCTTCAATACCGCGACTTCTACACGGGACTGATCCAGGCCGACGTGTTCGGGCTGCTGATAAGCCTGATCGCCTGCCACGAAGGGCTTTCCGTCCGCGGCGGGGCGGAGGGAGTAGGCCGGGCCACCACGATGACCGTCGTCTACTCCATCGTCGCCATCATCGCCGCGGCGTGCATATTCACCATGGTCTTCTATGTCTTCGAACTGTGAAACAAGACCCGCCGACGTTCCTCAGGCCGACACGCCCGGCGAGCCCGTGATCCGCGCAGCCGACCTGGTCAAGACCTACGAGGGCCGGGCCGTCCTGAGGGGGCTGAACCTGGACATCGCCCACGGCGAGACCATCGTGGTGATGGGCGGGTCGGGCTGCGGCAAGAGCACGCTGCTGCGGCTGATGATCGGCACGCTCGCCCCCGACGGCGGGCGGGTGGAGCTGTTCGGCCGAGACCTGGCGAACCTGGACGAGGCGGAGCTGGCCGACACGAGGAAGCGGTTCGGCGTGCTGTTCCAGTCGGCAGCGCTGTTCAACTCCATGACCGTCGGCGAGAACGTAGCCTTGCCGCTACGGGAGCACACGGACCTGGACGAGGAGACCATCGGAATCCTGGTGCGCATCAAGCTGGAGCTGGTCGGCATGAGAGACGCCGTCGAGCTGATGCCGTCGGAGATATCCGGCGGCATGAAGAAACGCGCCGGCCTGGCCAGGGCCATCGCGCTCGACCCTGAGGTGCTGTTCTACGACGAGCCGTCCGCCGGGCTCGATCCGGTGACCAGCGCCGAGATCGACCAGCTCATGATCGACCTGTCGCACAAGCTGGGCGTGACCAGCGTGGTCGTGACCCACGAGATGGACTCCGCCTTTCGCCTGGCCGACCGGATGGCGATGCTGTCGGAGGGCAAGCTGCTGAAGGTCGCCCCGCGGAGCGAGTTCGAGGCGATCCGGGACACGTGGGACGGCGACGACGAGCAAACCGACCTGATCCGCCAGTTCCTGCGAGGCGAGCCGACCGGATCCGTCGGCCGCCGGCGACAGGAGCAAGGCTACCACACTGACATAATGACGGCGGCGCGCCGCTGACCGCCGCAATCGATTCATCGGAGGCATCTGATGGCTGGCAAGAAACGCAACGAAGTGGTCGCCGGGCTGTTCGTCACCGGCTGTCTTGCGCTGGCGCTGGGCGTGGTGCTCTGGCTGGGCGCGGGCAGCCTGCTGAATCGCCCAGCCGCCAGGGCCGTCTTCTACGTGCCGGAGTCCGCCGGGAGCCTAGGCCTGAAGGCCGGAAACTTCGTGCAGATCAACGACGAGGTCGTCGGGCGAATCGCCGACATCCGCGTCCAGCCGGACCTCGCCCGCACGCTCTACCTCGTGGACCTCACCGATGACGAGTTGGCCGTCCACGCCGACGGCAAGGCGATCGTCGCCTCCGGGCTGGTAGGCGACAAGCAACTGGTCATCACCTCGCGAGGCACCGGCGAGAAGCCCCTCGCCGATGAAGACCACCCCGTCGCCATCGCCGGCGGGTTCGACCAGGCCATCGCCGACATCACCAGTGCGGCCGGCGCGATGAAGGACATCTCGGAGATACTCGGCAAGGAGCTCTCGCCCGATGTCGCCGACAGCCTGCTGGTCAGGACGCGCTCTGTCGTCGCCAGCCTGGACACAGCCGCGGCCGACATCGCGACGATCACCGGCCAGCTACGCCCGGAGATGGACGCAGCCGACCCCAACTCGATGCTCGGCGGCTTCAAGCGCACAGCCGTCGCGGCCGCCTCCGCCGCCGAGACGATCGACGCCTACGCCAAGACCGACGTAGCCGACATCCTCGCCTCTCTCCGCGAGGCCAACACCGAGATTCTCAAGATCACCAGGGACTTCTCGGTGGTCTCCAAGACCGCCCGCGAGGTCGTTACGCTGAACCGCGCCAACATCGACGAGATCATCGACAACTTCACCCGCGTCAGTGCCAACCTTCGCACGACCAGCGCCGACCTCCGCCGCAACCCCTGGAAGCTCATGCACAAGCCCACCCCCGGCGAGACGCACTCGCAGAACATCGCCGAGGCGGCCAGGTCGTTCAGCGAAGGCGCCGAGCAGCTCGACCAGACCATCGCCAAGCTGCGGGCACTGCCCGAAGACGTCCGCAGCGACGACCCGCAGCTCCAGGCCATCCGCCAGCAAATCCAGGACACCTTCTCCAACTTCTCCGTCGCCGAGCAGGCGCTGTGGAAGGAACTGGCGCAGTAGATCGCGGCACAAGAAGCCCCGGCGCTGCCACGTTGAATACGGAGCGCCATAGCGAAGATGACTGAACGGAGCGCCAAGATGATAGAAGATCACGAGGTGAAAGAAACGGTGAAGCAACTCGCATCAGCTTTGGAGGACGCGAAGCTTACACCGGCAGGCATTGAACAAACGAAACGTGACATACGGAAAGGCCTCAAAGCATCCGCAGGCTTACTTGGCGGTGCTGTCCTGTTGTTCCTCTTGCTTCTTGATACGAAGGTCCATGGTGACTACTCTCAGCTCGGGCAGCTTGCAGCAGTTGTCCTGGGCATTCTTGCCCTTGTGGGATTTGTGTTTGGCATTGCCTGCTTGGTCGTCATCTGGAAGGAATGGCGGGAGGTGCGCCGGTCCCAGTCGCACTGCGAGGCGCCTTCCCCAAATCCACAATCCGAAATCCGCAATCCGCAATGATGGGTGGCCGCCCCCCAAAGAAGAAGTCGGCGGAGCAGATCTCGGTGAGTCTCGTCGAACCGGAGCTCCGCCGACCCAGGTGCTCAATCTCATGGCGCATCGGTGCGCTGCGCCCCCGCTACTAATCTCCCGGCACTTCCTTCGCTTCCATCCAGGAGAACATCTTGCGCAGCTTTCGCCCGACGACCTCGACGGGGTGGTTCTTGTCGGCCTCGTAGAGCTTGTTGAAGTTCGGCTTGCCCGCCTTGCACTCGGCGAGCCACTCGGCGGCGAAGCTGCCGTCCTGGATCTGGGAGAGGATTCTCTTCATCTCCGCGCGGACCGCGTCGTTGATAATCCTCGGCCCGCGGGTCAGGTCGCCGTACTCGGCCGTGTTGGAGATGCTGTACCGCATGTAGCTGATGCCGCCCTCAGCCATCAGCTTGATGATCAGCAGCAGCTCGTGCAGCACCTCGAAGTAGGCGATGTGCGGCTGATAGCCCGCCTCGGTCAGCGTCTCGAAACCGGCCTTGACCAGCGAGGTCAGCCCGCCGCACAGGACCACCTGCTCGCCGAACAGGTCGGTCTCCGTCTCTTCCTTGAAGGTCGTCTCGATGATTCCGGCCCGGCCGCCGCCGATGCCGATGCCCCACGCCAGGGCGATGTCGTGGGCCTTGCCGGTCTCGTCTTTCTCCACGGCGATCAGGCAGGGCACGCCGCTGCCCTCGACGTAGCAGCTTCGCACGGTGTGGCCGGGGCCCTTCGGCGCGATCATCACCACGTCCACGCCGGCCGGCGGGACGATCTGCTTGAAGTGGATGTTGAACCCGTGGCAGAAGCCCAGCGCCTTGCCGGGCGCGAGGTTCGGGGCGATTTCCTTCTTGAACACGTCGGCCTGGAACTCATCGGGCACGGTGATGACGATCAGGTCGCCCTGCTTGGTTGCCTCGGCGGCCGTCAGCGGCTTGAAGCCGGCCTTGACCGCCTGGGCGTGGTTGTTCGTGCCTTCCAGCTCGGCGACGACCACCTTCACGCCGCTGTCGCGCAGGTTCTGTGAGTGAGCGTGGCCCTGGCTGCCGAAGCCGATCACCGCGACGGTCTTGCCGGCCAGAGGCTCGAGCGAGCCGTCCTTGTCGTAGAGTATCTTCAGTTCCGCCATCGTGTCGCTCCTGTGTTCAGTGGGTTACGGCGCTTATCGCAAGTCCGCTCTTGTACCGCGTGAGCCCGCGCCGGTCAAGTGTCGATCATGCACAGGGACGGCGGGTTTCGCAGCAGCATGGTGGCGGATAGAATGCGGCCATGGCATTGCCGGAGATTCAGAGGCGCAAGACGCGCGCGGTGCGGGTCGGCGGCGTGACCATCGGCGGGGGCGCGCCGGTGAGCGTCCAGAGCATGACCAACACGGTCACCGCCGACGCCGAGGCTACGCTCGCCCAGGTTCGCGCGCTGGCGGAGGCCGGGGCCGACCTGGTCCGCGTGGCCGTGCCCAAGCGCGAGGACACCGCGGCCCTGCGGCGAATCGTGGCCGAAAGCCCCGTGCCGATCATCGCCGACGTGCACTTCCACTTCGACCGCGCCCTGGAGGCCATCGACGCCGGGGCGGCCAAGATCCGCCTCAATCCCGGCAACATCTCCGACCGCGATCAGGTCCGCCGCGTCATCGCCGCCGCTGCCGACGCGGGCGCAGCCATCCGCGTGGGCGTGAACGAAGGCTCGGTGGTCGACCGCGGCGACCCGGCCCGCCGGGCGGCGGACCTTGCCCGCCCGCTGGACGAGCTGATGGCCGCCAAGCTGGACGAGTATCTGGAGACGTTCCGCGAGGCCGGCTTCGAGGACCTGGTCCTCTCGGCCAAGAGCCACGACGCCGTCACGACCGTCGCCGCGTATCGCCGGATCGCCGAGCGGTGGGACTATCCGCTGCACCTTGGCGTGACGCACGCGGGCACGGCTGAGACGGGCGCCATTCGCTCGGCCGCGGCGCTCGGCGCGCTGCTGAGCGAAGGAATCGGCGACACGATCCGCATCTCATTCGCCGGGGACCCGCTGCCGGAGGTCTCAGCCGCCCTGGAGCTTCTCTACAGCCTGCGGCTGCGGCGAAGGTGCGGCGTGGAGCTGATCGCCTGCCCCACGTGCGGGCGGGCGATGATGGACATCGCCCCGATCGCCGAGGCCGTCCGCGAGGGCCTGGCGGGGCTGGACTGTCCGCTGACCGTCGCCGTCATGGGCTGCGTGGTCAACGGCCCGGGCGAGGCGGCGACGGCAGACCTGGCCGTCTGCGCCGGCGACGGCAAGGCTGTGATCTACCGCCGGGGGAAGGTCGTCCGCTCCGTCCCCGCCGAGCAGATCGCCCCAGCCCTGATAGACGAGGCACGCAAGCTCGCCGGCCAGTAGAGCGTGCCTCCCACTCCCAACGGGAATGCTCCTCGTCCCACTTCAAGGCGGCGGCAGAGCAATTGCCCGCTGGGGGCCTTTGAAGTATGCTTGCCGGGACTCTTTCACCAGAGACACGAGAGATACCTGCTGAGACGGAGCAAGACATGATCCGCAGCCTGCTGAAGAGAATCCGCGATCGCAAGGCCATCGTCGGCGTGGTGGGGCTGGGGTACGTGGGCCTGCCGCTTGTGCGGGAGTTTGCCCGCGGCGGGCTGAAGGTGCTGGGCTTCGACATCGACCCGGCGAAGGTCGCCAGCCTGACGGCCGGGCGAAGCTATATCGAGCACATCCCGTCGACCGTCATCAAGAACATGGTCCGCAGCAAGCTATTCGAGGCCACCTGCGACTTCCACCGGCTGAGCAAGCCTGACGTCATCATCATCTGCGTGCCGACGCCGCTGACCAAGAATCGCGAGCCTGACATGACGTACATCACCAAGACGGCCGAGGCCGTCGCCAAGCGGCTGCGGCGCGGGCAGCTTGTGGTGCTCGAGTCCACGACGTATCCGGGCACCACGCGCGAGGTGATGCTGCCGATACTCGAGACCTCGGGCCTGAAGGTGGGCAAGGACTTCTACCTGGCCTTCTCGCCGGAGCGCGAGGACCCCGGCAGGAAGGACTACACCACCAAGACGATCCCCAAGGTCGTGGGCGGCTACGACGCCGACTCCCTCGCCGCGGCGGTGGCCTGCTACGAGACGGCGATCGACACCGTCGTGCCCGTCTCAAGTTGCGAGGCGGCTGAGGCGGCTAAGATCCTGGAGAACACCTACCGCTGCGTGAACATCGCCCTGGTCAACGAGCTGAAGGTGCTGCTGGACCGCATGGGCATCGACGTGTGGGAGGTCATTCGCGCCGCCGGCACCAAGCCGTTCGGCTTCACGCCGTTCTACCCCGGGCCGGGGCTGGGCGGACACTGCATTCCGATCGACCCGTTCTATCTCACCTGGAAGGCCCGCCAGTACGGCCTGGCCACGCGGTTCATCGAGCTGGCCGGCGAGGTGAACCTGTCCATGCCGCGGCACGTCATCGCGAAGCTCATGGACGCCCTGAACGAGCGCGGCAAGGCGCTGAGGGGCGCCAAGGTGCTCGTGCTCGGCCTGGCCTACAAGAAGGACATCGACGACGTGCGCGAGAGCCCGTCGCTGGAGCTGATCGAGCTGCTTAAGGCAAAGGGCGCCAAGGTGGACTACAACGACCCGCACGTGCCGCGCACACACAAGATGCGCGAGCACAACCTCAAGATGACGTCCAAGCGCCTATCGGCGAGGATGCTCGCCGCTTGCGACGCGGTGGTCATCAGCACCGATCACAGCAGCTATGACTACCAGTTCATCGTCGATCACGCCAAGCTCGTCGTCGACACCCGGAACGCAACAAGACTCGTCAAGCGAGGGAAGCGAAAAATAGTCAAGGCCTGAGCAGTTGATGCCGGGCGCCCGCATCGGCATGAACGGGTCCGAGCAGATGTCTCTCATGTTTCCTCCCCTTCCCAGCTCTGGCCCTGTTCGACGTCCCCGTTGCTGGAGACACTGGTGATGTTGTCCGCGCTGCCGCGCGTCTGACCGTGGGCGTGGCGAAACTTGACCATGGCCTCGGTGGGCGTGTTGGCCTCGACGACCGCCTCGCCCTCTCGGCCGTCACATCGCTGACGGTAGCGTATCCTGAAAACCATATCCTCCACCTCCTAGGCTGGATGTAGTAGGGAACCTAGGATACGTTTCCACCGCTGGCGAATTGGCGGCGTCCGGCGCGGCGCAGGGAGGAGGCGGGTTAGCGGGTGCGGAGGTAGTCGGCGATGCCGTCGGCGACGGCCTCGGCCAGGCGCTGGCGGTAGGCGGGGGAGGCCAGGCGGGCGGCCTCGGGGCCATTGGAGAGATAGCCCAGCTCGACCAGGACGGCCGGGCAGGTCGTGTGCAC
>CAYUYH010000026.1:0-16400 GCA_964449175.1 uncultured Planctomycetaceae bacterium | reverse complement strand
CATGTGGCGTGCCTCATGATCACACTGAGACAGTTATGAAACCGGCTCTAGGCATTAGGCACTAGGCAACGGCGTCCGGGGCTCGCACTAATGCCTGTTGCCTATTGCCTGATGCCTTCTTCAGAGATTCGGCTCTTCCAGCGGCACGGGGCAGTGGTCCTTTCGGCCGCAGTCGCGGCACGCCTGCCCGCTCCAGATTTGCTCCAGCATGTCGAGCGCGGGGTCGATCATCTCGAGCTGGTCGGTGCAAACGCCGGCCTCGAAGTTGCGCCGGCGGGGGCTCTTGGCGCCCAGGCCGGCCCCGGTGAGGTTGGCTGAGCCGAGATACATCCACCGCCCGTCGACGATGACGGCCTTGGCGTGGACGCGGACGCAGCGGCGCATCGTCAGTGCCATCGGCCCGCTGTCCTTGAGGCGCTGTAGCACCGGCCTGCTGGGCGTGCCGCTGTGCAGGATGCGCACCTCGATCCCCCGCCGGCCCAGGTCCGACAGCGCCTCCAGTATGCTCACCGACCGTCGCCGTCGGCCCTCCGGCCAGGCGCCGGGCGGGACGTGCAGGTCCTTCACGTCGGCGGTGGCCAGGAACAGCCTGTGTCGGCAGGTCCGCAGCGCCTCGCCGATCACGCCGCCCAAGTGTCCGTCATTCAGGATCGTCTTGACCATCCCTGTCTGTATCGGCAGGAAGGCCCGCGACGCAGCAGGCGGGCCTGTGAGCGAACAGTTGAGGGTTCCGCTGCGTATAATTATGTGGAGAAGCCTCGGTGGCCACGGAATCGGCGATCCGAGATGGACGGTTTGACACGATGTTCCCGCGGAGCCCGGCTGGCCTGACGCAGCCGCCCGATAAGAGCCAGCGGCCGGCAGCCAGGTCCGATGTGATGCCGGACACTCCGTAGATAAGGGAATCCCGGGCGGGCCCTGATCGGCCCGCCCCTTTTTGTTTCCCCTGCTGGGGCGTGGACAACTCCCCCGCGGGGACATATCATTAGCCCCCTGCAATTGGAACCGGCGGCGCTGCCGCCCGCCTTGAAAGGACCCCGATGGCCAAGCCACGACGCCGAAGGAAGATCGGCTCAAAGAAGCGCCGCGAGCGCAGGAAGCGCCGCAAGAAGTAGCAGTCTCGCCCGAGAGGCTCTCGCAGGTCTCTCGGCCGATGTAGCTCGCTCGGTCGGCGCGGCGGCCTGCGCTAAGGCCGTTCGCGCGTCGACCAGACCCCTTCGACGGCAGTGCCGCACTGCGGACACGCGCCGTCGCGAAGGCTGATAGCCCCCACGCGGAAGCCCGTGCGGTCAATCACCGTCGTCCCGCAGCTTGGGCAATGCGTGCTCTCGTCGGCCTCGCCCGGCACGTTGCCGCAGTAGATGTACTTCAGCCCCGCCTCCTTGCCCAGGCGACAGGCGAGCTGGAGCGTCTCAAGCGGCGTCGCCGGCGCGGAGGTCATCTTGTAGTCGCCGTGGAAGCGGCTGACGTGCCACGGCACGGACGCGCCCAGCTCGGAGGCGATGAACCCGGCGATGTCGCCCAGCTCTTGCGGCGAGTCGTTCATCCCCGGCACGACCAGCGTGGTCACCTCCACCCATATCCCCGCGGCCACCAGCTCGCGCAGGCACGTCAGCACCGGCTCGAGGCGGGCCTTCATGATCGTCCGGTACGTCTCGTCGCGGAAGGCCTTCAGGTCCACGTTGATCGCGTCGAGGTACGGCGCGATCGTCTGCACCGCGCGCGGCGTGAGAAAGCCGTTCGACACGAAACAGTTCCCCAGCCCCTGCTGCCTGGCAAGCTTGGCTGAGTCATAGGCCAGCTCGAAGTACACCGTCGGCTCGGTGTACGTGTAGCTGATCGACGGGCAGCGATGCTCGACGGCGGCTGCGACGATCTGTTCGGGGCTTGTCGCCTGGCCGTCGATCTCGCCGGAGCGCGGGCCCTGCGATATCTGCCAGTTCTGGCAGAAACTGCATTGGAAGTTGCAGCCGGCCGCCGCCACCGACAGGCTGAGCGTGCCGGGAAGGTAGTGGAACAGCGGCTTCTTCTCGATCGGGTCGATGTTGATCGCGACAAGCCGGCCGTAGTTGAGGCTCTTCAGCACCCCGCCGACGTTCCGCCTCACGCGGCAGACGCCGTAGGAGCCCGCGGCGATTGTGCACTCGTGCCCGCAGAGGCGGCAGCGGACGGCTTGGCCGTCGAGCGAGTCCCACAGCATGGCGTCGTGGTCGCCTTGCATGAACGCTCCTTGCCGCCCGCCCAAGCAGATCGGAAGCTCTATAACTGCCCCATGTCCCGCTCAGGCAGCACCTTCCGCAGCAGCAGGTAGTCCCTGCCTCGGTAGTGGCGGATGATGCCTGTCACGCGCATCTTACCGGGGATGGCCTCGGCCCGCTCCAGCAGCCGGCACGGAAGCAGCAGCAGCGGCTGCTCCTGGAGGTTGTTGTCGGCCACGAAGCGCGCCTCCAGCCATTGGCCCTGGTCCGAGCGGGCGATCCTGATCGTGCGGTCCACGATGAGCCCGCCGGCTACGTCGTCGCCGCCGGCCCCCTGCGACGCATAGGCTGAATCTCCGCCTTGCTCGGCGGCCGGCGCGCTGGACAGGTCCACCGGCTTGGGCGGCTTCTGCTTCAGCAGACTTTGGCGGATGTCCTCGATGTCCATTGCCGGCGAGGTGGTCGGCGCAGGTTGGGGCTCGGCGTTCGAGGCCGGCGGCGGCGCCGGCTCGGCCGGCGCCTCGTTGGCGGGCGGAGGAGGCGGAGGTTGCTCGTCGCCGTCGCGCATGACCGTCTGGAGGAGGATGTACGCGTGCTGCCTATAGAAAGTCTGCTGGCCGGTGACGCGGAAGACGCCCTCGCCGTCTCGGCCGGCGATATGCTCCAGCACCTCCAGCTCCCTGCTGGGCAGCACGCGGAACGGCCAGGTGTTCTGGCCCGAGGGGTCGCCCGCAGGCTCGATGATGAACCAGCCGTTGAGTCGGTCGCGCGAGAACCGGCAGCGGAGCTCGACTACCGCGCCTTCCGGCCCCAGTCGCGCGGGCAGGCGGGGTTTGGCGGCCTGGAAACTCGGCGGCGTGACGGGGATGGGCTTTCGGCCGGCCAGCAACGAAGAGCCGGCGTCGGCCACGGAGTCGGCCACGGAGTCGGCCACGGAGTCGTCCCCGGCGCCGTCCTGCGCTGAGGCTACGGCAGCGAAGGCCAGCATCAGGATTGCTACTGCGGAGCGCATGAGGCCCTCATTGTACCCGAAACCCTGCGGCCGTCAGCCATCAAGCCTTGCCGACCGTGGGAAAATACCGGCCCAACTCGTCGACGGTCTCCGCGACGGCCACCGCGTCGCCGCACGCCGCCCGGGCCGATGCCATCAGCTCGACCAGCGGCTGCCAGAACCGCCCCAGGCACACGATGGCCCGATCCGCGAGCAGGCCCTTGCACTTCCATTCCCACACGCAGGCCAGCTCCGCCAGCGTGCCGGTCGCGCCGCCCAGCACGACGTATCCGCCGTCGCCGATCTCGATCAGCTTGGTCAGCCGCTCAGCCAGCGTGGCGGTCTGGATCACCTCGGCGATGTGCTCGTTTGGCGACGAGCGCCAGATCGAGCACGTCACGCCGATCGTGCGCCCGCCGGCGGACTTTGCGCCGCGCGAGGCGGCGGCCATCGTCCCGCCGTAGCCGCCGTTGGCCACCACGTAGCCAAGCTCAGCCAGCTTGCGCCCAACAGCCTCAGCCGTCGCGAGCGAGGCGTCGTCGCGGCACACGTCGCCGCTGCCGCCGAAGACGCACACCACCGGTCGATCCCCGGACATCGCGCGCTCCTATTGCCCGCCGCCGCGGGTATAGTTCAGCAGCCCGCCGGCTGCGAGTATCTTGCGCTGGCGCGGCGCCAGGTTCAGGCGGCAGACGAAATCGGCGCCCTTCGAGCTGTTCGTCACGGCGACCGTCTCAGCCGAGCGGACGGCCGAAGCCAGGCCGTTGATCCGCAGCTCGTCGCCCTCGTCGATGCGGTCGTAGTCGGCCGGGTCCGCGAAGATCAGCGGCACGATGGCGAAGTTCACCAGGTTCGCCTGGGCTATTCGCTCGATTGCCTTGGCGATCACGGCGCCGATGCCCAGGTACATTGGACACAGCGCAGCGTGCTCCCGGCTGGAGCCTTGCCCGTAGCTGTCGGCGGCGACGATCACGCCGGCCAGGCCTTTCTTCTTGGCCGCTTCGGCCCGTTCGGCGAAGGTGGCCTTGCCCGGCTCGTTGAAGCAGTTGAACACGTACTTGGCGTATTCCGGCACGTTCGAGCGGTGCTTCAACAGCGCGCCGGCGGGCATGATCTGGTCGGTGGAAATCTTGTCGCCCACCTTGATGAGCACCTTGCCCGTGAGCTTCTCGCCGACGGTTTGCCCCGCCGGCGGCTTGACGATCGTCGAGCCGCGGACGATTCTCGCCGCCTCGGCCTGGTCGGGCGGCAGAGGCGGGCAGATCATCCCGTCGTCGATGGCGAAGCTCGCCGGCGCGGCCACCGGCTTGCAGGCGATGCCGAGTGTGGCGGTCAGCTCGCGCGGGTCGGTCACCTTGCCCGTGATGGCCGCGGCCACAGCCGTCTCCGGCGAGACGAGGTAAACCTGGTCGCCGACCGTGCCCGACCGGCCGGGGAAGTTGCGGTTGAACGTGCGCAGGCTCACCGTGCCCTCCGCCGGCGAGAAGCCCAGCCCGATGCACGGCCCGCAGGCGCACTCCAGGACCCGCGCGCCCGCCCGCACCAGGTCGCCGAGCGCGCCGCTGGCGGCCAGCATGTCCAGCACCTGCCGGCTGCCGGGCGCGATCGCCAGCTCCACGCCTTCGTGCACCGTCCTGCCGGCCAGCGCCGCGGCCACGAGTGTCAGGTCCTGGAAGCTGGAGTTGGTGCACGATCCGATGGCCACCTGCGAGACGGCCTGGCCGGCGATGTCGGCGACGCGGACGATGTTGTCCGGGCTGGACGGGGCGGCTGCGAGCGGGGAGAGCTTGGCCAGGTCGATGACGACGTGGCCGAAGCTCACCTTCGCCATGCCCGCCGCGTCCGGCGGCGAGACCTCGACGTCGGTGCAGTACTGCCGGATGCGCTCGATGACGGCTGCGTCGCGCTCCGCGTGCAGTTGTTTGGTTATGCGGTCGTGGGCGGCGCCCTTTTCGGCCGCCAGCGGGGTGAAGTCGTCGGCTCGGCCTTGGGCGGCGAGGAACTGCCGCGTGACCTCGTCGGCCGGGAAGACGCTGCACGTCACGCCCAGCTCGGCGCCCATGTTCGTGCAGGTCGCGCGGGCGGGCACGGGCAGCGACGCGACGCCGTCGCCGAAGTACTCGACCATGCAGCCGACGTTGCCGCGCGTCGTCAGCACGCTAAGAAGGCGCAGGATGATGTCCTTGGCGGCCACCCACTCGCCCAGCCGACCTTTCAGCTCCACGCCGATGACGCGCGGGCAGGTGAGGTAGAACGCACCGCCGCCCATCGCGACGGCGACGTCCAGCCCGCCTGCGCCGATGGCGATCATGCCCGCTCCGCCGGCCGTCGGCGTGTGGCTGTCGCTGCCGAGCAGCGTCCGCCCGGGCCGGGCGAACCGTTCCAGGTGCACCTGGTGGCAGATGCCGTTGCCCGGGCGCGAGAAGACCGCCCCCACCTTCGCCGCGATCGACTGGAGGTACCGGTGGTCGTTGGCGTTCTCCGGGCCGAACTGCGCCATGTTGTGGTCCACGTAGCTGACCGACAACTCGGTCCGCACGCGCGGCACGCCCATCGCCTCCAGCAGCAGGAAGGCCGTCGTGCCCGTCGCGTCCTGGGTGAGCGTCTGGTCGATGCGGATGCCGATCTCGCTGCCCGGCGTAAGCTCGCCGACGAGCAGATGCTCCGACAGGATCTTCTGAACGATATTGCGTGGCATTGGGACTCCGCGGTATCTGGGGGCCATGCCCGGCGGGTAAGCATATCAGACCGCAGGCGGGGCGGCAAACGGCACGTGCGGCGGGGTGGAAGGTTGCGGACGACGGACCCGTCCGGGCCTAGCGCATCACCCAGTCCTGCTTGATGAACTGGACGCCGGTGACGGCCCGGGTGGCGGGCTCGCCGGGCACGACGTAGTGCCGCCGCAGCGACTTGGCCAGCAGGATCGAGTCCTTGATCACCTCGACGCGCTTGCCCCAGCGGTCGGTCTCGACGGCCCGCACGGGGCGAGGCAGCTTGATCTCCATCGTCTCGCCGCTCAGGCCGCTGACGAACACGTCGAACGATGCAGCCTCCGCGTCGAAGTCGTTCCAGATCGCCACGCCGCCCTTGGCGTTTTCTTCCCCCTGGAGCAGCTTGCCGGCGACGGCAGCGGCGTCCAGCATCAGCGGGTCGCCGTGCAGCTCCTTGATGGCCTGGAACACGGCTGAGGGGATGTTCCTCCCGGCGCGGAGGACCTGGCCGGTGTCGGTGTAGAGGATGAGTTCCGGCACGAAGACGCGGTCCTGGCCGGTGTTGTTGGTGACTTCGTATCGCAGGTACCAGAACGTTCGCGGCGCGGTCTCGCCGGCCAGCTTAATACGGATGGGCAGCAGGTCCTTGAACGTCGCGTCGATCTGCCAATGCCTGGGCACGTCCGCGGGCCTGGGTGCCGCTAGAGCTGCGGCGCCAGCGAGGACGGCGGCGATTGCCAATACTGCGGAAAGCTGTCTCATGACTCCACTCCGGGTGGGGCGTTGCGGTCTGAGCAACCTTGGACAGCAGCATAATGCCGGCGGCCGCGAAAGTCAACCGCGGCCGGCGCCGGACAAAAGGCATTGCCTCCCGCGCCGCGTGCGTTAGCATCGGGGCCGGCATGACCAGCGAGGTGGACATCCAGCCCGTCGCCGCGGCGCAGCGGATGCAGGCGATGGAGTTCGTGTTGGCCGGCGACTACAGCGACGTGATGGTGGCCACGCGGGCCGAGGCGCTGTACCGCGTGGTGTCGGACCGGGCTGGACGGCAGCCGGTGCTGCTGTCGGCGCGTCGGGGCGGACGATGCGTGGCGGCGGCGATGGTCGTGCCGAACCCAGGTCGGGTCGGCATGTTGATGTACAGCCCGCCGGGGGCGCAGGGCGTGGCCGGCGACGCGCTCGTCGAGGTCGTCCGCGCGGCGGCGAGAGCGGGCCTTCGCAACGACCTGGCGCTCGTGCAGGCGCTGGTCGAGCCGGATCGCACGGACGAGATCGGCATGCTCGCCTCGGCCGGGCTTCATCTGCTGGCCACGCTTGTCCACATGACCGCCCCGCTGCGAGACCAGAAGGAGGCGCCGACGTCATACCTGGCGTGGCGCAACAGCGACCAGTACGACGAGGCCGGCCTGGAGCGCGTCATAGCCGACACATACACCGGTTCGCTGGATTGTCCCGCCCTCAGCGCGGTCCGCGGCACGCCCGACGTGATTGAGTGTCACAAGGCCACGGGCATCTATCACCCGCGGTCGTGGTGGATCGTAGACGTTGACGGCGCACCGGCCGGCTGCGTGCTGATGAACGACTCGGCACTGGGTCAGTCGGCGGAGATCGTCTACCTCGGCGTCGTACCGCCCTATCGCGGTCGCGGCCTGGGGCGCGCGATGCTGCGTCACGCAGCCGCCGACGCCCGCGCCCGAGGGATGCAGTCAATCGAACTCGCCGTCGACGACGCGAACACCTACGCCAAGGCCATATACGCCTCGGAAGGATACCGCCCGACGCGGCGGCAGAATGCCTACGTCATGTTCCAAGGCGACGTCGACCGGCTCGAGAAGTAGCCGCTTGTTGACGAACTGTTAGCAACCTGTGGACGAAACTTTTTTTCGCGCCCCAACTTTACGAAACGACAATGCCTTGGGCCGTGTGGATAACAAACCGCCGTCTTTGCGATTGACCGTTTCGCAAACCTGCTATAGATTCTACACCTGTTGAGTCAATGTTCTGGTGCCCACTTTTGTTTCTGCGGCGCCATCGCGGCAGGTGTTCGCGGCCGGTGATCGCGTCGTCCTACGCGATCTGAGGGATCAGACATGAAGAGCGCCACGGAATCGGTCTGCGCGGATGGCCGTGTTATGAAAGATGTGCTGGCAACCTTGCAGGAGCGGATCGGGCCGGGCAAGTACAACGCCTGGTTCAGGCACGGCGCGCGGCTAGCGATCGAGGAGAATCGCGTGAGGGTCTCGGTGCCCAACACCTTTACCGCCAATTGGATAGAGGCACACTTCCACCGCGACATAGCGGCGGCGGCGGCCGAGCAGACCGGCGAGCAGGTCGAGGTGGTGGTGGCCATTGACCCCGCCCTCACCGGCCAACTCCGCAAGAACCATCTCGACAATCAGGCTGACATGGTCTCCCGTGCCGCACAGGGCCTGACGCGCCCGCGCCGGCGGGCCGGCCAGGGCGACCTGAAGTACAGCCTGAAGGACTTCGTGGTGGGCGCGAGCAACCGCCTGGCCTATTCGGCGGCGCTGGCGGTCATCGGCGAGGAGAAGGCGCCGTTCAATCCGCTGTTCGTTCACGGCCCGTGCGGTGTCGGCAAGACGCACCTGCTCCAGGGCATCTGCGGCGCCGTGGCCCACAGGCGCAAGGCCGAGCAGCCTGTCGCCTGGCGATATGTCACCGGCGAGCAGTTCACCAACGAGTTCATATCCGCGCTTCGCGGCAGGAAGTTCGATGAGTTCCGCGCGCGGTATCGCAAGCTGGACCTTCTGGCGATAGACGACGTGCACTTCCTGGCGGCAAAAAAGGCCACCCAGGACGAGTTTCTGCACACGTACAACAGCATTCAGTCGGCCGGCAGGCAGGTAGTGATGGCCTCGGACGCCCCGCCGCGGATGGTCGGCGACCTGAACGCCCAGCTGCTCAGCCGCTTCTCGGCGGGGATGGTCGTGAAGATCGACCCGCCCGACCACGCCACGCGGATAGAGATCCTTCGCCGCAAGGCCAAGGCCCTGAAGTCCGACGTGGGCGACGATGCGCTACAGTACATCGCCAGGCACATTCACGGCTCGGTCCGCGAGCTGGAGGGCGCGCTGGTGAAGCTGGCCGCGCTGTCGTCGCTGGAGGGGCGGCGCGGGACGACGGACCTGGCCGCCCAGGCCCTGGCCGACCACCTGGCCCGCACGGACAGCGCGATCACGCTGGGCGACATCGAGGCCGTCGCCGCGGCGTTCTTCGGCATCACGCCGGCGGACATCCACTCCTCCCGCCGCACGAAGACCGTATCGGCGGCCAGGATGGTGGCCATGTTCCTGGCCAGGCGGCACACGCAGATGAGCTATCCCGAGATCGGCAAGCACATGGGCAAGAACCACTCATCGGTGGTGCTGGCCGTGCAGAAGATGCAGTCCCTGCTGGCCGGCAGCGCCGAGCTGACCTGGATGGGCCCGATGGGCGCCAAGTCGATGCCCGCCGCCGAGGTCGTCCAGCTCGTGGGCGAGCAGATCGCCTAGTCTTCAACCGCGCCAGAGGGACCTCGGCGCGTTGGTCGTGAATCATGGATGGGCGTCCGGACAAGGACGTCCGGACGCCGTAGTTTTTTCCACCTCTTCTTTCCCCACCTCTGCCCATAGGCAAGCCCGCGGCGCAGGGGGCTCCCGCCCCGCCGCGAGACAGGCCCTCGAATCGACCTCCACAGGCGGCGGAGGAGATTTCGATGAGCCTATCGAATCGGAGCTCCGCCACGCCACACAGCATGCGCAAAAAAAGAAGGGCCGACCTTAAGGTCGGCCCTTGAACAGCAGATGAAACTACAGCCAGCCGGGATTACCTGCGACGACGCAGAGCCGCCAGGCCACCGAGGACCAGCAGACTCATCGTTGCCGGCTCGGGGATGACAGCCACGTACAGGTCATCGATCGACTGCGGGATCGGGCAGACGTTGGGATCCAACGCCCCGCCGTCAGCCTGGCTGCGAATCCACCACGAGGTGATCTTCGTCGGATCGCTGAAGTTCGGATCCGCGGTGAGAAGACCCATCGGGATGCCTCTGATCGAGGTGTACAGAGCGCCGCCCTGGTAGACGAAGAAGTCCATCTTGCCGTCGCCAGCGTTGGCGGTCATCTGAATCACCAGGTTCAGTGTCATCAGCGGCATCGAGCCGTCAGCCGGCACGGTGGCGCTGTACTGCGAGTTGGCGCCCGCGGCGCCACGAACGCGCCACGAAGTCTTGTACGTGCCGATACCGAACTGGCACAGCAACTCGCTGTTGTTGGTCGGCATGGTGTTGGCGTCGTTCGGGTCCGCGTTGTTGCCGTCGACCCACAGGCCGATGTAGCTGCCGGAGTGCGGGTTCATCTCGACGGTGGCCGAAACCAGCAGGTTGGTGTCGCCAGCCTGGAGGTTGATCGGCTTCGTCCCGCCGGCGCCGCCCACCAGCGTCCCGACCAACTGCTCTTGCTTGCTGTGCTGCTCATACGCCGTTCCACTCGAGATGTAGAAGTACCCGGGGTTGGCAATGGCCACCCAGTCAACAATCGCGTCGGCGGCGCCATCAAGGTTGCCGTCGGCCAGGTTGTCGAAGTTGTACAGATGGGTGTCGCCGACAGCCGCCTGGCTGACGGACACGCACAGCATCACAACAAGACTCGATAAAACTAGGTGTTTCATAGTTCCCTTCCTTTCCTAATTCTTGAGAGGGACCTCGGTTTCGCCTTCCCGGCCGCGGGCCAGAACACACTGACCCTTAACTGCTGCTCCCCGAGAAGACTGCACTTCCATAGACAGGCAGAAACAAGAGATGCCATCCGCTTCGATAAACCTTCCTTTCCAGGGGCTGCGTCTTCCCGCCGCTTGATGTGGTGCCGACACGCCGCCTTGGGACAACTACCCTTTGGCGGGCTCTGTCGTGTCGCACACGACGGGAGGACAACCTACTCGCTTATGTACCTCTCCGGAAATCCAGAAGGCCAAGCAATAGACGGGCTCGCAACACTCCGCGGCGGCCCTCCGGCCTGCACCCTCCGGTCACTTCACTCAACTCCTGCGTTCAACTGCGTTACCCGCGGTAGGGGGGTTTGGCTCTTATCCCTTACCGTGTGAACATAAAGATACCAGACCTAGCCGGGTTCGTCAAGCCTATTTCACCCCCTGGGGAGGGGAATCCGCCCGGCATCCCAGGGCAGGGACCATGCCAGAAAGCGGCGCCTCCGGGCCGTCCGTGCCATATTGCACACAAGTCCGCCTATGCAAGCGGCTTCTGCACGGTCCCCACTCCTGCGAAGTGCCGGCCGGGGCGGTCAGCATCCCGGTCGGCCCGCGCCGGGTCCTGCAAAACCCCTGCGAATCTTGCCCTCGACGAGGCCTAGGCCCCGCGGCGGACCGGCCGCCGCCGGAGCACAGCCAGGCCCCCAGCCAGCAGCACCGCCAGCGTCGCCGGCTCGGGGACGACCTCCAGCGTCAACGTCTCGATGGTGTGGTGGCCCATCGTGTAGTGGGGGTTGTCGCCGCCATTGAGCCGCTGATTGCGGATGTACCAGCCGGTCCACTTCGACGGGTCGCCGAACATCTCGTGGTTCGGGTCCTGCGCCAGAAGGGCCATGCCCACGTTCTGGAGCAACGGGGGGGCGGTCTCGATGCCGGTGGAGAGGTCCTTGACCGTCAGCGACATCGACCCGTCGCCGCCATTGCCCCACAGGTCGACGTCCAGCGTCAGGAGCGTCGGCACGGGGGTGTTTCCGACCGGCATGCCCGTCGTGTCCCTGTCGTTGTTCAGGCCGCCGGCCCCGCGGAGCCGCCAGGACTGGTAGGTCATGTCGGTGCCGAACTGCATGACGTGTTCAGCCTCGAAGCTGGTGGAGGTGTTCGGCGTGCCGTCGTAGTCGTCGATCCATATGCCCACCAGGTAGCCCGCATAGGCGTTGATCTTCCCGCTCCACGAGATGCGCAGGCGCGTGTCCGAGGGGTCCAGGTTGAACAGGCTGCCCGGGGCGTTCGGATCGTAGTTCGTCAGCGTGGAGACGAGCTGCTCGCTGTTGGCGGTGTTGCAGGCCGCGAACTTGTTGTTCGGATCCATCGGGTCGCTGCGCGCATGGATCACGTCCTGGTTGTATATCTGCGGGTTTACGGAGTCCCACGTGATCTCCCCGTCGACCTGCTGGTTGAGCGGCTGAAGCTCGGTCAGGCCGTCGAAATTGTACGTGTAGACCTTGCCAACGCCGCCCTGGGCGGCAGAGGCCAGCAACGCGATAACAAGAACGGACACAGCGAGAGGTTTCATCTAAACACACTCCTTCTTGGTTGAGCAAAGTAAGCCACTGCATCGTCCCCACGGCGGCGTGTCCGGGGCATCCCGGCCGGCTCGCACTGGGGCAGGAAGAAGCCTCCAAGTCTTACCTTCGACGACCTCTAGGTCTCCCGGCGCCCGCGCCGCCGCCGGACCACAGCCAGGCCGCCGGCCAACAGCACCGCGAGCGTCGCCGGCTCGGGGATGACCTCAACCGTCAGGTTGTCGAAGGTGTGGTAGCCCATGGTGTAGGGGGGGTGGGCGCCGCCGGAGAGCCGGCCGCTGCGGATGTACCAGCCGGTCCACCTTGACGGGTCGCCGTAGGTTTCGTGGTTCGGGTCTTGCGTCAGGAGGGCCATGCCCATGTTCTGGAGCAGCGGGGGGGCGGTCTCAATGCCGGTGGAGAGGTCCTTGACGGTCAGCGACATTGACCCGTCGCCGCCATTGCCCCACAGGTCGATGTCCAGCGTCAGCAGCGTCTCGACGGGGACGTTCCCGGCCGGCATGCCCGTGGTGTCCCTGATGGAGTTGGCCCCGCCGGCGCCGCGGACGCGCCAGGACTGGTAGACGTAGTCGGTCCCGAACTGCACGGCGTGCTCGAGTTCATCCGTCGTCGCGGTGTTGGGCAGGGCGTCGATGCCGTCTATCCATATGCCCACCATGTACCCGGCATAGCCGTTCACCGCCCCGTTCCAGGACAGCCGCAACTGCGTATCCGTGCTCTCCAGGTTCAGCAGGCTGGCCGGGACGTTCGGATCGTAGTTCGTCAGCGTGGAGATGAGCTGCTCGCCGTTGGCGGTGTTGCAGGCGGCGAACCTGTTGCTCGGATTCAGCGGGTCGCTCCTTATGTATATCACCCTCTGGTTGTTCACGTTGACCGAGTCCCACGTGGCCGCCCCGGTGACCTGCCCATAGACCTGTTGGTACTCAGTCAGGTTGTTGAAGTCGTAGGTGCAGGTGTAGCCGATGCCCCCCTGGGCGGCAGAGGCCAGCAGCGCAACGACGAGAGCGATAGACGCAGTGAGGGTCTTCATCTGAGCACCATCTTTCTTCGGCAGGCTTGTCCGCCGCATCGTCCCCGCCGCGGCGTGTCCGGGGCGTCCCGGCCTACATACCAAGCACGGCGTGTGGGGGCGTTGTGGGATAGGGTTCCGCCAGGGGGCTGCTGGTCCGCCGGAGTGGGAGGGGCGGGCGATTGGCGGACGCTGGGCCGCGGCGAAACGCGCAGCGGCGGCGTCAGAGTCCAACCCGCACGCGGCGAGCGTGGTGCGCATCCTCCTGATCTCCTTCCTGAACAGCAGCTGGGCCTGCCTTGAGCGAAGCAGGCACGTCTACTGGAGCGAGGCGGTCCGGCAAGGGCAGGTCGGCCACTCGGCCTGGGGCGCCTCCGCCAGCGAAGCACCGGCCAGATGGCGCTGCACGCCGACAAGAGGAGCCTTCTGCTGCGTTGCGGGGCCGGCCTAAGCGGGGCCAGCGCGGCACGCCCTAAGCGGGGGCATGCACAGACCGGTCACTCCTATCTCAAAGCCCGTTAAGCATATCCGACGATTGGCCTTCTGTCAAGCGCGTAGAGAACGGATCGCGGGTTTCTCCCGTGGGGATTGCGGGTTTTCGACCCAAAAACGCCCCTGGGTCGCTTGCGCCAGACCACTCGGGCGGGGCCGGGCCAAAGAAAAGGGCGACGCCCAGGTGGAGGGAGACCTCGGCATCGCCCACATAGCCGCAACCCTGACGTAGGCGGAGGGAGACCTACATCGTCATGGGTGCAGCGGACAACTCTCTTGTCTGGGTATACTTCGGACGCTGGTGGTGAGAATCTTTAGGGCACTTTGGCTGTTTGTTGCCTTTTCAGTCCCGCCACGTGCGCCCACAATGTTCCTCCCCATCAGGGGGCGGCTTGGCGCCGCAGCCGCCGCCCCCGGTCCAAGATCTGTCACGCCACCGTCGCAGCCGCCCGGATAGCCCTAGCATACTTCAGCCTAAGCGGCGCCAACGGCTACGGCGATGGCACCAGCGGGGGCCCCTGGCCCACAACAAGAAACCGGCCCGGTGGACCAGACAGGCCCGACACGGAAAACAAGACTGCGTTCATCCCTGAACGCCTGCTGCACCGGGCGCCGCCATGCTGCTTCCAGCCGTGGCACGTATCCAGCGACACCCGCAACGTCCAATAACCTCTGCTCCGTCAGCTGCAGCCCAGGGACGAGCCGCAGTTGAAACACTTGTAGCAGTTGCCGTTTCGGACCGTTATCGACCCGCAGACGTCGCAGGCCGGTGCGTCTTCCTGGTAGTGCGAGAACTGCTGGTCAACGCGGTCGATCTGCCTGACGAGACGATCGGCCCGCTGCTGATTAGCCAAGGCGACGACAGACTTGAATGGCTCGGTATCCCCGCCGTTGCTGTCCCCTGACACGTAGAATCCCGGCAATAGCGCGCCGCCAGACCTTCGAGCGTCCCTGCTCGAGGCCTGGTCGGCGCTGTCAATGTCCGAGGACGGGTCGTCCTTGACGGCCTCGGGTGCTGCCTTGGCCTGAGGCGCCGACGCCTTACGGACAGGCAAGTGGGCCTTGCGGTAGTCCTCAAGGAACGTCAGGCCAAGCCAGCGGAAAATGTAGTCAACAATACTCTTGGCGAAGGGTATGTCGCGATTGGCTGTCATGCCGCTGGGCTCGAATCGCTGATGGGTGAACTTCTTCACCAGCGCTTCCAGCGGCACGCCGTATTGCAGACACAGGCTCATCGCCGTGGCGAACGCGTCCATCATGCCGCCGACGGTCGAGCCCTCCTTAGCCATCGTGATGAACAGCTCTCCGGGCCGGCCGTCCTCGAAAAGACCGACGTTGAGGTACCCTTCGTGCCCGGCTATGTCGAACTTGTGGGTGATCGACGGGCGTGTCGTCGGCAGGCGATGGCGCATGGGCATGTACTTCGTCGTCGCGTGATCGGCTGCCGCGGGGGCCTGGTCCTGGGAGGTCTTGTTGACGCTGAGAGGCTGGACCCGCTTGGACCCGTCGCGGTATATGGCCACAGCCTTCAGGCCCAGCTTCCATCCCTCCACGTAGACGTTCTTGACCTCCTCGACCGTGGACTCCTTGCCCATGTTGACGGTCTTGGAGATCGCCCCGGAGATGAAGGGCTGGACGGCGGCCATCATTCGGATGTGGCCCATGTAGTGGATGGACCGGCTGCCCTTTGCCGGCTTGAAGGCGCAGTCGAATACCGGGAGGTGCTCGTCCCGCAGGCCTGGCGCGCCCTCGATCGTGTCGTTCTCGTCGATGTAGGAGACGATGTCCGAGATGGCGCCCTCCCCGCAGCCAAGGACCTCCAGCGCCAGCGGCACGGTGCGGTTGACGATCTTGAACATCCCGCCGCCGACAAGCTGCTTGTACTTCACCAGGGCGATGTCCGGCTCGATGCCGGTCGTATCGCAGTCCATCATGAAGCCGATCGTGCCGGTCGGCGCCAGCACGGTCCCCTGGGCGTTGCGGAAGCCGAACTGCCTGCCGGCCTGGATGGCCTCGTCCCAGCTCTCCTCGGCGGCGGCGATCAGTCCGTCCGGGCAGTGCTCCCTGGATATCCCGTCGACGGCTGAGCGGTGCATGCCCATGACCTTCAACATGCCCTTGCGGTTGCGCATGAACCGGTTGAACGGTCCCAGCCGGCTGGCCAGCTCGGCGCTGGCGGCGTAGGCGGCGCCGGTCATGATGGCCGTCACTGCCGCCGCATAGGCCCGCCCGGCATCGCTGTCATAGGGCAGCCCGTTGGCCATCACCAGCGCGCCAAGGTTGGCGTAGCCCAGCCCCAGCGGGCGGTAGTTGTGGCTGTTGCGACAGATGCGGTCGTTGGGGTAGCTGGCGTGGTCGACCAGGATCTCCTGGGCGGTTATCAGCAGCCGAACCGCGGCGCGGAACGCATCGGCGTCGAAGCTGCCGTCGTCCCGGCGGAACTTCATCAGGTTCAGACTTGCCAGGTTGCAGGCCGAGTCGTTCAGAAACATGTACTCGCTGCACGGGTTCGACGCGCAGATCTCCCCGCCTTCCGGGCAGGTGTGCCAGCGGTTGATCGTGCTGTGATACTGCACGCCGGGGTCGCCGCAGACGTGCGTCCCCTCGGCCATCAGATTCAGCAGCTCGTCGGCCTTGTGGGTCTCCACCGGCTCGCCGCTGGTTACCGCGTACGTCCGCCAGTCGGCACCCTCCTCGGCCGCGGCCATGAAC
>CAYUYH010000025.1:0-16794 GCA_964449175.1 uncultured Planctomycetaceae bacterium | reverse complement strand
GGCCAGGCCGAGCAAAAGGACGCACAAGGAAATGACCAGGAGCGCGAAAAAAGGGCCGTTCGTCGACGAAAAGCTGTACCGCAAGGTCCAAAAGGCCAACGACTCCGGCAACCGCGAGCCCATCAAGACCTGGGCCCGGGCGTGCACGATCGTGCCGGAGTTCGTCGGCATGACGTTCCTGGTGCACAACGGCAAGGTGTTCACCCGCGTGTTCGTCACCGAGGACATGGTCGGGCACAAGCTCGGCGAGTTCAGCCCGACTCGCATGTTCCGCGGACACAGCAGCGGCAGAAGGCCAACCTAGCGGCCCGGCGAGATTGACTGATGGCATGGCAGGCTAAACACAGATTCGCGCGGATCAGCGCCACGAAGGTCAGGCCCATCATCGACCTGATCCGCGGGCAGAACGCGCAGGTCGCGCTGAACACGCTGAAATTCACGCCGAAC
This sequence comes from uncultured Planctomycetaceae bacterium, assembly GCA_964449175.1. Classification (GTDB taxonomy): domain Bacteria; phylum Planctomycetota; class Phycisphaerae; order SM23-33; family SM23-33; genus CAYUYH01. The sequence goes on along the minus strand of CAYUYH010000025.1, from coordinate 16,347 downwards.
CGCGCCGCCGGAATGATCGCCAAGGTGCTGACCAGCGCCGTCGGCAACGCCAACGAGGCCGAGGCCGACGTCCACAACCTGGTCGTGCACGAAGCCCGCGTGGACGAGGGCCCGACGATCAAGCGCTTCCAGCCGAAGGACCGAGGCAGGGCGCATCCGATCATGAAGAGAACCAGCCACATTGTGGTGGTTGTCGAGGAACCGGCAGGAAGGTAGAGGTCATGGGTCAGAAGGTATCTCCCATAAGTTTCCGCACCGGCGTGACGATCGGCTGGAAGAGCAGGTGGTTCGCCCCCAAGGGCAACTATGGCGAGTTCCTGATCGAGGACGAGCGCATCCGGCGGTTCATAGACAACCGCCTCAACCGCCAGCCGCCCTATGCCGCCATCAGCGAGATGGAAATCGAGCGGACCCGCGAGGAGCTGAAGGTCATTCTGAAGACCGCCCGCCCGGGTCTGGTAATCGGGCCCAGGGGCGCGGAAGTGGACAAGCTCAAGGAAGCGTTGGAGCATCTGACCAACCGCCGAGTGAACATAAGCATTGTAGAGATTCGCAACCCCGACCTGGACGCACGCCTGCTGGCCGAGGGAATCGCCTCCCAGCTGAAGCGGCGCGCGAGCTTCCGCCGCACGATGAAGCAGCGGGCCGAGGGTGCCATGCAGGCCGGCGCCAAGGGCGTGAAGATAATGGTCTCAGGCCGACTCGGCGGCTCGGAGATGCGCCGCAGCGAGCAGGTGATCATGGGCAGCATCCCGCTGCACACGCTCGAGGCGGACGTCGACTATGGCTTCGCGACGAGCTTCACGACCTACGGCACGATCGGCGTGAAGGTGTGGGTTTACCGCGGGATGTTTGGAGAGCAGCCCAGCGAGGAAGAGCAGGCCGCCGCGGCGGCCATGACCCGAGCCAGACGACGCCGCGAACGAGTAGGCGGCGGCGAGCGCGGCGCCGGTGGCGGGCGAGGCCCGGGCGGCGGACGTGGCGGCCCGCGCAGGGGCGAGCAATCAGCGGGACCGTCCGGTCCCAGGCCGGGCGGGTCGCGTTCGGCGGGCAGGCGAAAGGCCGCCGCCAAGCAGGCCCCCAGCGAACCGCCCCAGGCCGCCGAGCCCCAAACCGAACCAGTTGCCGAGCAAGCACCACCAGCCGAGCAGGCGCCGCCGGCTGAGCAGACACCGCCCGCCGCGCCGGCCGACCGGGCCGAAGGACAGGGCGAGCAGAAGTAACGAGAGGTACGTGCGACCATGGCGATGATGCCGAAGAGAGTGAAGCACCGCAAGCAGCAGCGCGGGCGCGTGCGCGGGTGCGCCAGCCGAGGCAATACCGTTGCCTTCGGGGACTTCGGCCTGCGGTGCATGGGGTCCGGCTGGATCACCGCCCGGCAGATCGAGGCCGGCCGGGTCGCCGCCACGCACTTTCTGCATCGCGAAGGTCGCGTCTACATCCGCATCTTCCCGGACAAGCCCGTCAGCGCAAAGCCGCTGGAAGTGCGAATGGGAACCGGCAAGGGCGAGACCGACGAGTGGGTAGCCGTGGTCAAGCCGGGAACCATCCTGTTCGAGATCGGCGGCGTGGACGAGCCCACCGCCAAGGCGGCCCTCCGCCGCGCTGCCAGCAAGATGCCCATGCGCTGCCGGATGGCAGCGCGGCGCCACGCGCTTTAGGTGCACCAGGACACCATGAAGATAGACGAGATACGCGAACTGACCGATGCGGAGTTGTCCAGCGAGTTGGACAGGCTCCACAGGCACCTGTTCGACCTGCGGGCGCAGTCGGTGACGGAGAAGCTGGCCGACCCGTCCATGATAACCAAGGCCCGGCGCGACATCGCGCGGATAATGACGGTCGTGAGGCAGCGCGAGCTCCAGGCGGAGCAGGCAGGCTAGGTCCGCCGGCAGGCGACAGGCCAACCAGGCACGAAGAGGAATCGATGGCACAGGCAAGCGGAAATGCAGAAACCAGGAAGCTCGCCCCGCGGGTCGGCGTGGTGACGTCGGCAGCCGGCGACAAGACCATCCGCGTTGTCGTCCACAACCTGGTCAAGCACCCGGTGTACGGCAAGTACATGCGGCGGCGGACGAAGCTGGCTGCTTACGATCCGCAGAATGCCGCGGGCCCGGGCGACATGGTGGAGATCGTCCCGTGTCGCAGGATGAGCAAGTCCAAGAGCTGGCGCCTGGTGCGAGTGGTGCGCAAGAGCGCCGGTATCGGCGCGATCCCCGGCCGCGAAGGTTAACTACGTGATTCAGCAAGAACAAAGGCTACGCGTGGCAGACAATAGCGGAGCCCAAGTGGTCGGGTGCATCCGAGTGCTTGGCGGCTCCACGAGGCGGCAGTCGTTCACGCGCCGGACCGCCAAGATCGGCGACATCATCATCTGCTCCGTCAAGAAGGCCGCGCCCGGCGGAGAGGTGAAGCAAGGCGACGTCGTCAAATGCGTGGTCGTTCGCACTGCGTTTCCGATAAGAAGGACGGACGGCAGCTACGTCCGGTTCGACAACAGCGCGGTCGTGATAATCGACGATGACGGCAACCCGCGAGGGACGCGCATCTTCGGCGCCGTCGCCAGGGAACTGCGAGAGAAGAACTTTATGAAGATCGTCTCGCTAGCGGCGGAGGTGGTTTAGAGGCGATGGCAACGCACGTCAAGAAAGGCGACAGGGTGGTGGTCATTGCCGGAGACGACAGGGGCAAGACCGGCGACGTGCTGCGCGTCGATGCGGCGGCCGGAAAGGTCCTCGTGCAAGGCATCAATCGTGTTTACCGCCATTTGCGTCCGTCGCGCCAGCACCCCCAGGGCGGGCGCATACAGAAGGAGATGCCCATAGACATCTCCAATGTCCTGCCGGTGGACCCCAAGACGAATCAGCCGACGCGCGTGGCGTTCAAGATCGAAGCCGACGGCGCGAAGGTGCGGGTGGCCAAGAAGTCGGGCCAGCCGCTCGGAACGGTTAGGAAGGCAAAGTAGGTCGGTCCTCATGGTCGCAAGGCTCCGTGACATATACAAGAAGGAAGTGATACCGGCCCTGACGCAGAGGTTCGGCTACGCGAACGTCAACGCCGTGCCCAAGCTCCGCAAGATCGTGATCTCGATGGGCATGGGCGACGCGCACGAGGAACCGGCCAAGCTGGAAGCCGCCGAGAAGCAACTGGCCCTGATAGCCGGGCAGAAGCCCGTGATCACCGCTGCCCGCAAGGCCATCAGCAACTTCAAGCTCCGCAAGGGCATGAAGGTCGGCCTGAAGGTCACGCTGCGGGGCGAGAGGATGTATGAGTTCCTCGACCGGCTCGTGTCGCTGGCCATCCCGCGCGTCAAGGACTTCCGCGGGCTGGACTCGGCCAGCTTCGACGGGCGCGGCGGCTACAACATGGGACTGGTGGAGCAGACGGTCTTCCCGGAGTTGGACCCGGCCTCCATCACCTTCACCCAAGGCATGAACATCAGCATAGACACCTCCGCCGAGACCGACGAGGAGGCCCGAGAGCTGCTGAGCATGCTTGGCATGCCCTTCAGGCGAGACTAGGAAACCCACACAGATGGCAACGAAGGCTCACAGGATCAAGGCCAGCAGGCCGCCGAAGTTCTCGACGCGACTAGTCCGCCGCTGTCAACTTTGCGGGCGGCCCAGAGGCGTATACCGCAAGTTCCGCATCTGCCGGATCTGCCTGCGAAACCTGGCCAGCGAGGGCAAGATCCCCGGCCTGAAGAAGGCGAGCTGGTGAGAAGGAATCGAGAGAGATGAGTCTGTCCGACCCCATAGCCGACATGCTGACGCGAATACGAAACGCCCTGCGATCGAGGCACGAGATCGTGAGCATCAAGGCGTCGGGCGTTTGCGAAGGCGTCTGCCGCGTCCTGAAGGATGAGGGCTACATCTCCGACTTCAGGCGGATCGAGGACAACAAGCAGGGACTGCTGCGCGTGTATCTGAAGTACGGACCTCTGGGCCAAGACGTGATAACGGAGCTCAAGCGCGTCTCGAAGCCGAGCCGCCGTGTCTACATGGGCGCAACCGAGCTGCCTCGCCCGCTGGACGGGCTGGGCGTGTGCGTGGTGTCCACGTCCAAGGGCGTGATGAGCGACCGCCAGTGCCGCGAGGCCAACGTGGGCGGCGAGGTGTTGTGCACAGTCTGCTAGTGAGATCGAGAGTATGTCGCGCATTGGAAAGAAACCGATAGCCATACCTGACGGCGTGAAGGTGGCCGCGGCGGGCGGAACCGTCTCGGTTGAAGGCCCGAAGGGCAAACTGAGCATCACTGTCCGCCCGGAGATGACCGTGTCGGTGGACCGCGACGCGAAGCAGGTGGTCGTCGCCCGCGCCGGCGACGACCGCATCTGCCGCAGCCTGCACGGCCTGACGCGCAGCCTGATCGCCAACATGGTCGAGGGCTGCTCCAAGGGCTTCTCCAAGTCGTTGGAGGTCTACGGCGTCGGCTACGGCGTGCAGGTACAGGCCGCCAAGTTGACGCTGAACTGCGGGCTGAGTCACCCGGCCGTCTTCGACATCACGCCGGGGCTGACCGTTGAGGTGCAGGCCCCCCAGGCCCGCGGCGACACCGACCCGGCCCGCTTCACGGTCAGCGGGGCGGACAAGCAGGCGGTGGGCGAGTTCGCCGCCAGGGTCAGGCGCGTCAGGCCGCCCGAGCCCTACAAGGGCAAGGGCGTGCGATATGCCGGCGAGCAAGTTCGCAGGAAGGCCGGCAAGGCCTTCGTCGGCGCCGGCGGCGGATAGGAAAGCGCGGCGCGTACGTTCCCCCGCCCGTATGGCGGGCGTAGGCAGGTCAACAGAACAATGAAGCCAATAGCCAGAAAACTCGTCAGGCGTCTGCGGCGCAGGAAGCACGTGCGCAAGACCGTCTCGGGCACGCCGGATCGCCCTAGGCTGACCGTCTTCCGCAGCCACGCCAACATCTACGCGCAGATAATCGACGACACCGTCGGGCGGACTCTCGTGGCCGTCTCGTCGCTGGAGAAGTCGCTTCACGGCCAACTGAGCGGCAAGGGCGGCAACAAAGCCGCCGCCGCGACGGTGGGCTCGGCGCTGGCGGCGAAGGCCGCAAAGGCCGGCATCAAGAAGGTCGTTTTCGACCGCAACGGCTACCCGTTCCACGGACGGGTCCGAGACCTCGCTGATGCGGCCCGCAAAGGCGGACTGGATTTCTAGGCAACACAGGAGCTGGCAGAAGTGGCACAACAGAATCAACGAGCCGCCCCGGCCGCCCTCGAGCCCCAAGGCGGCATGGAAGACAACGTCATCCAGATATACCGCTGCTCGAAGGTGGTCAAGGGCGGGCGGCGGTTCAGCTTCGGCGCGCTGGTTGTCGTCGGCGACCGGGCGGGCAACGTCGGGCTTGGCTACGGCAAGGCCAACGAAGTGCCGCTGGCCGTCACGAAGGGCGTCGCCGATGCCAAGAAGAACCTGATCTCGGTGAACATCAAGGGCCAGACCATCCCCCACAAGGTGATCGGACAGGCAGGCGCCTCCAAGGTGGTGATGGTGCCGGCCTCCGAGGGCACCGGCGTGATCGCCGGCAAGAAGCTCCGCCCGCTGCTGGAGCTGGCAGGAATACATGACGTGCTGACCAAGGCCTATGGCTCGACCTCGCCCAAGAACCTGCTGAAGGCGGCCCTGCGGGCGATGCAAAGTCTTCGCACGGCCGACAGCGTCAGCCAGCTGCGTGGAGTGAAGGTCCAATGAGGCTGGACGAAATCCTCAGCAATGCAGGGCACAAGAAAGCCCGTAAGCGCCTCGGCCGCGGCAAGGGCAGCGGCGACGGCAAGACCTCAGGCCGCGGGCACAAGGGCATGGGCGCGCGGGCCGGCAGGGGCAAACGCCTGGGCTATGAAGGCGGGCAGAACCCCGTGCTGGCGAGGATTCCCAAGAGGGGCTTCACCAATGCCCCGTTCCGCAAGGAATACCAGATTGTCAACGTCGCCGCGCTGGAGCAGTTCGCCGCGGGCGACGTGGTGGACTCCTCAGCCCTGGCCAAGGCCGGGCTCGTCGGCGACGAGGCCAAGCCCGTCAAGATCCTCGGCAACGGGGAGCTGACCAAGGGCCTGACCGTCAAGGCGGATCATTTCTCGGCCTCGGCCCGCGAGAAGATCGCCAAGGCCGGCGGAACCGCCGAAGGCGGCGTGGACTAGACTCACTCAGAAGGCAAAGGGACTGGTAGATGGCGTTTCGCATCTTCAGACTGGTGGTGGGTGTGCTGCTGATCGCCCTGGCCGCGTGGCTGGTGGTGACCGGAGTGACCGGGCTGATACCGGCCGTCACGGGCGGCGTCGTCACCGGCCTGATCGGGGCCGTGGTGAAGGTGGTGGCCGGGCTGGTCGTCCTGGGCGCCTACTACTACGCCCTATGGGCCGACTCGCCTATCAAGCGGTCGATGGAGAACATCTTCGCCATCCCCGAGCTGCTGCGGAAGCTGGCCTTCACGCTTGCGCTGTTGTGCATTTATCGCGTCGGCTTCCACGTTCCGCTGCCGGGCGTCGACCAGGAGAGAATCAGCAGTTGGGTCAAGGCCCAGGAGGAAGGGGCCTTCGGCCAGGCCATGGCGTATTACTCCATGCTGACCGGAGGCACCTTCCGGCGGATGACCCTGTTCGGCATGGGAATCATGCCATATATCTCGGCGTCGATTATCTTCCAGTTGCTGGCCAGCGTCGTGCCCGCCCTGGAGAAGCTCCAGAAGGAGGGCCCAGCCGGGCACAAGAAGATCCAAGAGTACACGCGATATGCCACGGTCGTCTTGTGTCTGTTCCAGGCGACGCTGTGGATGCGGATAATGGTCGGCGGCGCCGACAGGGTATACCCGCAATACCAGGGGAACCCCATGATATTCTTCATGGGCCTGTTCGGCCTGACTGCCGGGACGATCTTCCTGATGTGGCTGGGCGAGCAGATCGACGAGTACGGCATCGGCAACGGCATCAGCCTGTTGATTATGGCCGGCATCATCGCGCGAATGCCCCTGGCGGTCCAGCAGCTCAGCAGCATCTTCAGCCCGTCGCTGACCACCTCCGGCGACGGCACGGTGGGGCCCATCACGATCGTCGTGCTTGTGCTGCTGTTCATCTTCGTGGTTGCGGGCGCGATCCTGATAACGCAGGGTCAGCGGCGGATACCAATCCAGCAGGCCAAGCAGACGCGAGGCCGACGGGTCTACGGCGGGCAGAGGCACTACCTGCCGCTGCGGGTCAATCACGGCGGCGTCATGCCGATCATCTTCGCATCATCGCTGATGCTGTTCCCCAACACGATGTTCAGCTACCTGGCCAGGGTATATCCCAGCAACGGGACGCTGGGGGCGCTGGCGTCGGCATTCCAGATGCGGGGCTTCCTCTACCACGTCTTTTACATCGGGATGATCTTCTTCTTCGCGTACTTCTGGACGACCGTGCAGTTCCGGCCCAAGGAGATGGCCGAGCAGCTTCAGGACTACGGCAGCTTCATTCCGGGCCTGAGGCCGGGACGCCGAACGGCGGAGTATCTCGAGCGTGTGATGGAACGGATCACGTATTGCGGCGCGGCATTCCTGGCCGTGATAGCCGTGACCCCGCAGGTGGTCGCCGGCCTGCTGAAGATCCCCGTGGGCATATCCGCCTTCCTGGGCGGCACGGGCCTGCTGATTACCGTGTCCGTGGCGCTGGACCTGGTGCAACGGATCGAGGCGAACCTGGTGATGCGCAACTACGGCGGATTCCTTGGCGGGAGCACCCGCATCAAGGGGGCATACGGTTGAGAATCGTGCTGATGGGACCGCCTGGCGCCGGAAAGGGCACGCAGGCGAAGAAACTGGTGGAGAAGCTGGGCATGAGGCACCTGTCCAGCGGCGACATCCTGCGCGCGCAGCGGGCCGGCGGCTCGCCGCTCGCCAAGCAGCTCGCCGAGTACATGGACGCCGGTAAGCTCGTGCCGGATGACGTCGTGGTGAAGGTGATGGCCGAGGAACTGAGCGGCAATGACGACGGCGGGCTGTTGCTGGACGGCTTCCCTCGGACCGTCCACCAGGCCGAGGCGCTTGACGCCGAGCTGGCCAAGGCCGGCAGGAAGCTGGACGGGGTCGTCATCATCGACGCCGCGGAAGAGCTGATAGTCACAAGAATAACCGGGCGGCGCAGTTGCCCGAAATGCGGTATGGCGTACCATGTGAAGTTCATGCCGCCGGCGAAGGACATGGTCTGCGACTCGTGCGGCGAGGGCCTTGTTCAGCGCGACGACGACACCGAGGAAGTCGTCCACCGGCGGCTGGAGGCCTACCGCAAGCAGACCGAGCCCGTCATCGAGTATTACCGCGGCAGGCCCGGTCTGGATGTAGTCGACATTGACGGCGGACAAAAGGCCGACGAGGTGCTGGCCGACCTGGTGGCCAAGCTGGATGCCATCCAGGCGCGCGGTTAGAAGGACGCGATGGTGGCGATCAGGCTGAAGACCGCCAAGCAGATTGACCTGATGCGCCGCGCCGGGCGAATCGTTCGCCTGGTGCTGGACAGCCTGGGTGAGATGATCAGCCCGGGTTTGACAACTGAAGAGCTGGACGCCGAGGCCGAACGTCTCTGCCGCAAGCACGGCGCGGAGTGTCTTTTCAAGGGCGTTCCGGGCCGGGGCTCGGCCGGGCCGTTCCCGGGCAACGTCTGCGTGTCCATCAACGAAGAGGTGGTCCACGGGATCCCCTCCAAGCGCGTCATCCGGGCGGGCGATATCGTCAGCCTGGATTTCGGCGCGAAGCTGGACGGCTGGTGCGGCGACGCCGCCGAGACGTTCATCGTCGCCCCGGTGGACAAGGATGCTGGCCGGCTGGTGGACGTCACCCGGAACTGCCTCGAACTGGCGCTGGGCATGATCCGCCCGGGCGGCAGGTGGAGCGAGGTGGCCGCCGCCATGCAGCAATACGTCGAGGGCGAAGGGCTCTCGGTCGTCCGCGAGTTTGTGGGCCACGGCATAGGGCGGGAGATGCACGAGGCCCCCAAGGTCCCCAACTTCGTCTCCCGCGAGCTGGAGGCCAAGGACATCGTGCTCCAGCCGGGGCTTGTGCTGGCCATCGAGCCCATGGTGAACATGGGCGGCCCGGCCGTCCGGTACGAGCCCGACGGCTGGACCGTCGCCACGGTGGACCGCCTGCCGTCGGCGCACTTTGAGCACATGGTGGCCGTAACGTCCAAGGGCCTGGAAGTGCTCACGGACGGCAGCTAGGCCGGCGATGGGCGGCGAGATGAGTTGGTACGAGGTGTAGCGATGAAAGTCAGAAGTTCAGTCAAGCGAATATGCGAGAACTGCAAGATCATACGCCGCAAGGGCGTTGTGCGCGTGATCTGCAGCAATCCCAAGCACAAGCAGCGTCAAGGTTGACGTAGACGAGGAGACGGACCCATGCCCCGTGTGGCTGGTGTTGACATACCCAACGACAAGCAGACGGTCATCTCGCTGCAATACATCTACGGCGTGGGGCCGAAAATCGCCGCCGACATCTGCACCAAGGCCGGCATCGAGACTCGCACGAAGGCCAAGGACCTGACCGAGGACCAGCTTTCCAAGATCGCCGGCTTCCTCGACAGCGAGTACGTGATAGAAGGCCAGCTTCGCCGCCAGGTGCAGCAGAACGTCGCCCGCCTTCGCGACATAGGCTGCTACCGCGGGCTGCGGCACCGTCGCGGCCTGCCCGTCCGGGGCCAGCGGACCAAGACCAACGCCCGCACCCGCAAGGGCCCGCGGAAGACGGTGGCCGGCAAGAAGTCGGTCAAGGAGATGCGCTAGATCATGGCTCAGGCACGCAAGACCAAGAAGATCAGGCGGAACGTCGCCAGGGCGATTGCCCACGTTCGCGCGACGTTCAACAACACGCTTGTGACGATTACGGACTTCAACGGCGACACGCTCTGCCGCGAGTCCGCCGGCAGCATGGGCTTCAAGGGCTCGCGCAAGAGCACTCCGTTTGCCGCCCAGCGCGCGGCGGAGTCGGCCGCGGCCAAGGCCAAGAAGATGGGCGTCACCGAGGTCGAAGTCCGCGTCAAGGGCCCCGGCAGCGGGCGCGAGGGCGCCATCACCGCCCTTCAGGGCGCCGGGCTGAAGATCATCTCCATAGAGGATGTCACGCCGATCCCGCACAACGGCTGTAGGCCTCGCAAGAAGCGGCGAGTGTAGATCGGCAAAGTCAATAGCGGAGCAGGATCAAGATGGGACGATACACAGGACCTTCATGCCGGCTGTGCCGACGCGAGGGCGTCAAGCTGATGCTCAAGGGCGCGCGGTGCGAGACAGCCAGGTGCGCCATGGAGCGCCAGTGGCGCAGCTTCCCGCCTGGGCAGCATAACTGGCGGCGAAGTCGCCGCAGCGAATACGGTACGCGCCTTCGCGAAAAGCAGAAGGTCAAGCGGTACTATGGCGTCTTCGAGCGGCAGTTCATGAAGTACTTCCACGAGGCCGAGCGGACGAAGGGCAACACCGGCTCGGCGCTGCTCAGCCTGCTGGAAAGACGGCTGGACAACGTCGTCTACAAGCTGGGCTTCGCCCCGTCTCGCCCCGCGGCGAGACAGACGATCAGCCACGGGCACGTGCATGTCAACGGCCGACGGGTGAACATCGCCAGCTGCCGGCTCCGCGCCGGAGACAAGATCGCCATCAAGGACTCAGAGCGGTCCAAGAAGCTCATTCGTGCCTGCCTGGAAGAACTCGGCGAGCCGCACGTGCAGAACTGGCTCAGGTTGGACATGGTCAAGCTAGAGGCCGAAGTCACAGCTCTGCCGACGCGCGACGATGTGATGATACCCGTTGAAGAGCAACTGATCGTCGAACTGTGCAGCCAGTGATGCCGCGAACTAACGATACCCCGTAACCTTCAATAGATCCGGAACGGACGGAGGCGAACGTCAATGCGAATCAGGTGGCGTGGCCTGGAACTACCGACGCGTGTGGTGAACGACCAGCAAGTTTCCACACCAACGTATGGAAGATTCATCATCGAACCTTTTGAGCGAGGTTTTGGCACGACTGTCGGCAACTCGGTGCGACGCGTGCTCCTGAGCAGCCTCGAAGGCGCCGCCGTCACGAGCATCAAGATCGCCGGCGCGGGGCATGAGTTCACCTCCCTGCCGGGCGTGATGGAGGACGTGACGGATATCGTCCTGAACGTCAAGACGCTCGTGGTGAAGAGCCATGCCGACGAGCCCAGGATCATCCGCGTCCGCAGCGAGGTCAAGGGACCGGTGACCGCCGCGATGATCGAGGCCGACCCGGCCATCGAGATCATCAACGGCGACCTGGTCCTGGCCACGCTGACCGACAATGTCGTCTTCGACATGGAGATGATCGTGCAGCGCGGCAGGGGCTACGTGCCGGCCGAGGAGATGATCGACCCCGAGGCCGACCAGGAGCTCGGGCGGATCGTCGTGGACGCGTCCTTCTCGCCCGTGACCCGAGTGCGGTATTCCACCGAGGATACCCGCGTCGGCCAGAGGACAAACTACGACCGCCTCGTGATGGAGGTGTGGACCAACGGCACGATCACGCCCGAGATGGCGATGGTCGAGGCCGCGAAGATCCTCCGCAAGCACCTCAATCCGTTCGTGCAGTACTTCGAGCTCGGCGAGCAGATCATCGAGGCCGGGGCCTTGGAGGCCCAGCCGGAGATCGATACCGAGCTCCAGAACAAGCTCAGGATGAGCGTCCACGAGATGGAGCTGTCCGTCCGCTCCAGCAACTGCCTGGAGTCGGCACAGGTGGAGACCGTCGGACAGTTGGTGAGGATGACCGAGGCCGACCTGCTGAAGATCCGCAGCTTCGGTAAAACCTCGCTGCGAGAGGTCAAGAGGAAGCTTCAGGACCTGAGCCTGTCGCTGGGCATGGATGTGCCGATCGTCGAGCCGGAAGGTTCCACCGCGGACAGCGCAGGCTAGTCGCCTCGCAAGGACATTAGAAGGTCGTATCATGCGTCACCGCCTGTCAGGCAGACAACTTAACCGTACTGGCTCCCACCGCCGGGCTATGCGCCGCAACATGGCCGCCTCGCTCATCGAGCACGGCGCCATTCGCACCACAGAGGCCAAGGCGAAGGAGCTGCGACGCTTCGCCGAGAAGCTCATCACCATCGCCAAGAAGGGCACGCTACAGGCCCGCAGGCGTGTGATCTCGCTGCTGCAAGACCGCGACATCGTGGACGCCGACGGCGAGCTTCAGGACAAGACGGTCGTCCAGAAGCTCTTCGACGAGGTCGCCCCGCGCTACGCCGACAGGCCGGGCGGCTACACTCGCATAGTCCGCCTGTCCGAGCGCCGCATCGGCGACTCCGGCGTGCAGGTTCTACTCCAGCTCGTGGAGGAAACGCCCGCCAAGGACGCCGGCAAGGGCGGCGCATCCCGCCGCAAACGCCGGGCTGCCAGGCGGCACGAAGCCGCGGTCGCGCCGGCCGCACAGACTGCCGTCGCCGCCGCCGAGGCCGACGAAGGCCAAGCCGGCGAGCCGGAAGAAGCGGGCGACGAGGAAGCTGACGCCGCCGAGTCCGACGAGGCCGGCGAGGAGAAGAACTCCGACAAGGCCGACTGACCCCTCGCCCATCACCGGAGATTGACATGGACGCCTCCGAGTGCATCTTCTGCAAGATCGCGACCGGCCAGATAGGCGCGGTGAAGGTCCTGGAAGACGACGTCTGCCTGGCGTTCATGGACGTCGGCCCGCTGGCCGAAGGCCACGTCCTGCTGATCCCCAAGACCCACGCCGAGACCGTCGACGAGCTCACCGCCGACCAGGCCGCCGCCATGCTCCGCCACCTGCCCGCGCTCGTCGCCGCCGTTCGCAAGGCCACCGGCTGCGAGGGCGTGAACGTGCTGCAGAACAATGGTCGGGTCGCCCACCAGGTCGTGCCGCACGTGCATTTTCACGTTATCCCGCGCCGGGCGGGCGACGAGTTCCACTTCAACTGGCCGGCCGGGCAGTACCCGCCGGGCCGGGCGGAGGAACTGGCCGAGAAGATCAAGGCCAACCTGAGCTGACGCCGCGACCACGCGGCTGAACGAGAGTTGCCCCATGAAACGAACGCGAATACCCACAGCGACGTTGGCGTGCTTGCTCTTGGCGGCGATGCTGGCCGGCAGTCAGGGCGCGTGCAGCCGTCAGGAGAGCAATCCCATGGTCATCATGGAGACGAGCGAGGGCACGATCCGCATCGAGCTGTGGGCCGACAAGGCCCCCAAGACAGTCGACAACTTCCTCAGCTACGTGGACGACGGCTTCTACGACGGCACGATCTTCCACCGCGTCATCGACGGATTCATGATTCAGGGCGGCGGGTTCACGCAGGACATGCAGCAGAAGCCCACTGCCTCGCCGATCAAGAACGAGGCGAGCAGCGATGTGCCCAACGAGACCGGGACGCTCGCCATGGCCCGCACGGGCATGGTCGACAGCGCGACCAGCCAGTTCTTCATCAACGTTTCGGACAACGCCTTCCTGAACCACCGCGATGAGACGCCGGCTGGCTTCGGTTATTGCGTGTTCGGCAAGGTGGTCGAAGGCATGGACGTGGTCGAGCGCATCAAGGCCGTCCCCACGCACTCGGTCGGCGGCTACGACGACGTGCCCGTCAAGCCGGTGGTGATAACGTCCGTCAAGCGCGCCGAATAACCCGCGTGCCCGCACCCGGCTGGCGCCTCCCGTACCGGATGCAGCGGCCGTCACATCGCGCGGACCATGTCGTACAGCCGCGGCATCTGCTCGGCTAGTACGCTCTCCTCGCTCGGCCAGGGCGGCGGCAGCCGCATGCCGCCATACTCGAACGTGACCAACCAGGGTTCAGCCCACTTTCCCGTGTGGATCTGCTCCAGTGCCCACTCGAACGCCGCCCAGTCATCCGCCGTCAGGGCCTGATGGTCCCTCACGCGGTCGCCCAGCACGCCTAGCCCGCCGACGTGCATCTCGCGAATCGCCGCGACGGGCAATGACGAGATGTACTCCCGCTCGTCGATGCCAAGCCCGGCGGCCGCCAGGCGGGCGTGGGCGACGTCCAGCAGGAAACCGCACCCGGTCTCCGCGATGATCCGCCCAATAACCTCCGGCAGCACGGCTGGGCGATACACGTCATTCGTGGGCTCCGACCAGTAGGGCATGTTCTCCGCGATGACTCGCTCGGGCCCGAATCGCTCAGTCAGCGCCGCGACGACGGCAAGCATGCCGTCGGCGACCGCTGCAATGCCGGCTGGGTCCGCGGCGTGCGGGTCCACTTGGGGAAACGTGCCTACCTCGGGGTACAAGTGCACGTTGACGTAGCGTGTCTCCGTGCTGGCTAGCATGTCGTCCACCATCGCCCAGTCCATGCCGTCCAGCCCGCCCGGCACGGCGCGGAAGCCGAAGTGCACGTACGTCGGCCCGACGCCCTGTGCGGCGGCCAGAAGCTCCGGCCAGTCTGGCGCCTTGAACAGGTCCGTCGCGATCGCGCCTGCCTTGATCAGGCGGGCGGCCTCGTCCGAGAAGTTCACAGCCAGCTTCATGCTCGCTCCCAGGTGGCGACCTTGCGCGCGTGCCTGACGGCTGCCACCACGCACACGGCGAACAGCGGCCCGACTCCCGCAAGCATGGCCAATGTCCCGCTGCCGAGGGCAGGCCTAATCGCCGCGGCCAGCAGTCCGGCGGCCGGGCCTATGGCGAAGCCCAGCCCGATCAACCCTTCGTGCCCGCCGCCGGCGTGGACGGAGGCGTTCTTCACCACCATCGCATAATACAACGCCGTGTAGTAGATCTGCCCCGCGGCCAGGCCGAAAAGCGCCTGCCCGACGAACACAGCCGCGACCGACTGCCCCAGCAGCACGGCGAAGAACCCCGCCGTCAGGGCAACCATCGCCACCAGCAGCGGCGCCACCCGCCCGTGCCACGCCGTCCACCAGCCCAGCGCGACGAACGCGAGCAGCCTGGCCACGTCGAGCAGGCCGGACAGGCCCGCCGCCCAGGTCACGTTGAAGCCCAGGTTGCCCATGATCCCCGGCAGGAGGGCGGCCAAAATCCACATGCCCGCGTAGCTTAGCATCAGCAGCCAGCGGGCGGAGATCAGGAGATGGGCGAACCGCGCGAGCTGCTCGCCGCGCAGGCGTTGGGGGTGGCCTACGGGCAGGTGCAGCGGTCGCGGCGGCAGAGGCCAGGCCAAGGCGGCCGCCACGAGGTTTAGCCCCGCCGGCATCAGGAATATTCCCCTGGGCCAGGCGTCCAGCACCGGCCCGGCGGCGGCGAGGGCCAGCGGCACCGACGCGCCCCAGGCGATGTTGAACCTGCCAACCGACCTAGCCGAGGCGTCGGCGCCCTGGCCGGCGCTGACGAAGCTTTCCACCACGGGCCACTTCGCGCCGTTCACCGCGCCGATGGCCATGATGCCCGCGAAGATCGCCGCCGCTGTGGGATGCGCCGTCAGACCCGCGTGCAGAGCCGCCTGGGCGAGGAGGGCGGTCATCAACACGCGCCGCTCGCCAAACGCGGCGCACAGGCGGTGGCTGAGCAGCGCGCCCGCCACGTAGGAGCTGCCGAACGCCAACGCCAGCAAGAGGTTCATGGTGTCGCCGAAATCCAGGACCTCGGCGGCAAAGAAGTAGACGCCTCGCTGGACCATGACGGCCGCGAAACTCTCGACGAACGTGATGACCAGAAGACGACGGTTCAATGCACTGTTTTCCAGCTCGCCAAGGGTGACGAAACACGCCGCGGCCTAACCGTATCCGTAGCGGCGCAGGTCCTCCTCGCCCAGGCCGAAGTGATGCCCGATCTCGTGCAGCACGGTCATGCGAATCTGCCGCCTCAGCGCCGCCTGGCTGACCGGGCCTCGGCGACCTGCCGCGGCGCGGAAGATCCCCTCCCGGAATATCTTGATCACGTCGGGCATCACGCCGGAATGCTGCACGCTGCGGCGCGTCAGCGGGATGCCGGTGTACAGGCCGCAGAGGAACTCGCCGCCGGCCAGGTTCAGGTGGGCGAGGTCCTGGTCGCCTGGGCGATCCTCTACGACCAGCGGCACCTCCTCCAGCAGCTTGGTCAGCTCGGCCGGCAGGGCCTCCAGCACCTCCTCCAGGATCGTGTCGAATTGCTCGCGGAGTCCGCCCGTCATTGCCGCAGGGCCTCGAAGGCCCGCTGGAAGAGCACCGCTCCGTCCGGGCGGGTCACGCCGCCGGCAGTCCAGCGCGGGTGCTGGGTGACGTCGACGAACCGTTCGGGGTGCGGCATCAGGCCGAGCACACGGCCGGTGGGGTCGCAGATGCCGGCGATGTCGTCGACGCTGCCGTTGGGGTTGACGGGGTAGCCGCCCGGCTTGCCGTCGGCGTCGACGTATCGAACAGCCGCCTGACCGCCGTCGCGCAGCTTGGTGAGCACGCTGTCGTCG
>CAYUYH010000024.1:0-16891 GCA_964449175.1 uncultured Planctomycetaceae bacterium | reverse complement strand
ACCCCCCCCCCCCCCGTCCTCCGCCCCCCCCCGCGCGCCAACCCAACACCGCCACGGCGTAGCCCATACGGGCGAAGCCGGGCATCATCCCCACCCGTAACCGCGGCGAACTACGCCCTGGCGAGCCGTCTGCCGGGACCAGAACCCGCACGGGGCGGAGCCCCGTAACGCGGGTTCGACGCCGAAGCCGCAGCGCAGCGAAGGCGAGGCGCCGCTAGGCGAATCCCGCCCTCTCCGTTCTTCGTTCGCCGGTAAGCGGCGAACGAAGAACGCCACGGCGTAGCCCTACGGGCGAAGCCGGGCATCATCCCCCACCTTCAACCACGGCGAACTACGCCCTGGCGAGCCCGGTGCTGGGCGTCATGCCCTTGGCGCGGCCACGGGCCGGGCCATGGCAGGCTGGCGATAGCTTGGGCATGACAAACCCATTGTCTGCCATTCCGCGCGGCGAGTCTAGCACTTACCACGGCCATCCCGAGCGAAGTCGAGGGAAGGCCATGCCGCCGGCTCAGTTTCCGCCATTGCGCATGGCATAATCCACTGGTCACCGACTCACGGGAAACGCCACAGCACCGGGAGGACCCCCTGATGTTGGAACAGCTCGATGAGTTCTTCGGCCACTGGGATGAGCATGACCGCGACGGTATCCATTGCGATTCGTCGGATCGCGCGGGTAGGGATGGTCACGCTCTCGCCGGCGCGGTATCCCCGAAACCGAGGCCAGAATAGCGGCACGCGTCTTGCGTAGTCCTCGTACTCGCCAGGGAACAGCGAGGCCAGGTGCTTGTCTTCCTGGCCGGCGACGACGAAATGCACCGGCAACATACCCACAAGCATCAAGACGAGCAGGGGCAGGTTCTCCAGGCACAAGCCCGCCCCCGCGGTCACTACCATGGTGCCGACATAGAGCGGATGGCGGCAGAGCGAGTATGGCCCCTCTGTCACAAGCTGTTCGGACTTCTTGCCGCCGATGTAGATGATCGACCAGATGCGAATGGACAGTCCCGCCAGGAGGAGCACGTATCCCACCACTTCCGTCACGACCTCCACCGTCGTCCCGCGTCCTCCCCAGGACGGCCTGATGAAAACAGCCACGAAGATCACCGGGATTAAGGCGACCCGCAGCAGGAATACTCGCAGTTTTCGCAACGACATGCCGGCCTCACATCCTCTGTGCGAACTGGACGTAGTGCATCCGCGTCTCGTAGAGGGCCTGGTCGAGCAGCTTCCTCTCCTCGTCGGTGAGGTTGCCCTTGGTCTTGGCTTCCAGGACGGTCAGCGTGTCGATGTGGTGCTTGGCAAGGGCCAGGTCCACGTAACGGCGCTTGGTCTTGGGGTCTTCCATGCCGCCCAGGGCCAGGAGTATCTGCGTCACCAGGGAGCCCACGAGCGTGGTGAAGCTCGCCGACGGCAGCTCGCGCCCGCCCGCCGCGCCTGCCTGGCCGCCGGCCGCGCCGCCCTTGCCGGACTCGACCTCCTTGGCGAGGCGTTCCTTCTCGGCCTGGGCCTGGGCCTTCCAGTCGTCGTCCACGACTATCTTGGGCTTGTCCCCGGCGGCCTGGTCGGCCTTGGGCTTGTCTTTCTGCTCTTCGTCAGCCATCGCTGCTCCTAGTCGTTCGTCAGTTGTCTGCGACACAGAGACGCGGAGGGACAGAGAGGAACAAGTAACAGCAAACATCAGGGAATGTCACTCTTTTCCGTTCTGCAGCGCGGCCAAGACACTCAACAGTGTCGAATGATCCGCCGCATATCTGCTGCCTGTATTCCTCTGTCCCTCTGTTCCTCTGTGTGGAATCCAATCACCGCTTGTTGTGTATTTGCAGTGCCGCGGCGACCAGGCCGGCGAACATGGGCTCAGGCCGCAACGGCCTGGAAGTCAGGCACGGGTGTGCCTGCGTGCCGATGAAGTACGGGTGGGTGTCTCGCGGCAGCTCGAGAATCTGCATGATCGGGTGGACCGGGTGCCGGCCTGAGAAGATCAGCCCGCCGGCCTCGAGCCGCTCGATGTACGTCGGGTCCACCTCGTAGCGGTGGCGGAACCGCATGCGGACCTGCTTGGCCCCGCCGAACAGCTCCGCCGCCAGCGTGCCGGGCGTGACCGCCACGTCTTGGCCGCCGAGGCGCATGTTGCCGCCCAGGCCCTCGATCTTCTTCTGCTCGGGGAGGATGTCGATCACCGGCTCGGCGCAGTTCGGCTCGATCTCGGTGCTATCGGCCCCGGCCAGGCCGCAGACGTTGCGGGCGTACTCGATCACCGCCATCTGGAAGCCCAGGCATATGCCCAGGTACGGCACGCGATTCTCGCGTGCGTGGCGGACGCAGGCGATCTTCCCGCTCGTGCCGCGCACGCCGAAGCCGCCCGGCACGATGATCCCCTGCACGTCGGCCAGGGCGTCGGCGACGTTGTCGTCCGTGATGTCGGTGGTGTCGATCCACTTGATGGCGACCTTCGCGTCATTGGCCACGCCGGCGTGCTCCAGTGCCTTGACGATGCTGGCGTAGCTGTCGCGGATGGTCGTGTATTTCCCGGTCACGCCAATGGTGACGGAGCGGGTCTCCCGGCCTATCTTGGCCGTGAACTTCTGCCACTGGGCCGCCGCCCGGGCGTCCATAGCGGAGTTCACCCGCCCGCCCAGGCCGAGCACCTGCACCACCTCGCTGTCCAGCCCAGCCTCGCGCATGCCCTGCGGCAGCAAGTAGATGCTCGGCAGATCGTGCATGGAGAACACTCTCCGCATCGGCACGTTGGAATAGACCGACAGCTTCTGGCGGGCCTTGTCCGTGACGGGCGCCTCCGCCCGGCAGGCGATGACGTGCGGCTGGATGCCGTAGCCCATCAGCCGCTTGATGCCGAGCTGGGCGGCCTTGGACTTCTGCTCGCCCAACGCCGGCGGGGCGAGGATGTACGTCAAGGCGACGAATATCACCGCCCCCTCGCCCTCCTCGTAGCTCAGCTCGCGGAGGGCCTCGATGTAGAAGGCGTTCTCCACGTCGCCGACCGTCCCGCCGACCTCGACGAACACGACGTCGGCCTTGTCTTGCATGGCCAGCTCGCGGAGGCGGAGCTTCACCTCGCCGGTGACATGCGGGATCATCTGCACGTCCCGGCCGAGATAGCCGCCCGCACGCTCCTTGGCCAGCACGGCCGAGTAGATCTGCCCACTGGTGGTGAAGTTGGCCCGCGTCAGGTCCTGGTCGAGCATACGCTCGTAGGTGCCCAGGTCCATGTCGGTCTCCATCCCGTCATCCAGGACGAAGACCTCGCCGTGGCGGAATGGGTTCAGCGTGCCGCTGTCGATGTTGAGGTAGCCCTCCAGCTTGATCGGCGACACTCGCAGACTTTTGTCCTTCAGCAGCTTGGCAAGCGAGGAGGAGAATATCCCCTTGCCCAGGCCGCTCATGACCGTCCCGAGGACGGCGACGTACTTGCACTGGCCCAGGCGATAGCCTTCCGGCAGCGGTGTGTAGAATTCCGTCTCGTCGCTGCGGTCCTTGACCGACCGCAGAAGATCCATGGCGTCGCTCATGGAACCGCACTGTACCGCCTCCCCGCCCGTGGAGCAATACCCCAGCGATTGCGAATTGTGGATTGCGGATTGCGGATTGAAGAAGCTCCTCGCATTGCGAGGGCATGGTCAATCGGTCGGTCGGTTGACTCGTCACGGGGAGCGCCTGGCCTGGCGCCTATTACCTAATGCCTAGTGCCTCTCCTCCCGGTATTCCGGTAGTCCGGTCTTCCGGTCCTCGCCTCCGGGATACGGTTGCCCCTGGCCGGCGGGGGTCTTATGATGGCTTGTCCGGCTGGGGGGCAATGCTGGCCGGGCCGCGGGAAAGGGAACGATCCGTACGTGGCCGAAGCTCATGACAAGCGAATCACCGACTCGGAGCTGCTGCAGCGGCACCTGGCCGGCGAGGAGGAGGCCTTCACGGCCCTGGTCCGCCGCTACGAGCGGGAGCTGTACAACTTCCTGGCCAGGTTCACAGGCGACGCCGCCCTGGCCGAGGACGTCTTCCAGGAGGCATTTTTGCAGTTGCACGTCTCGGCGGCCACGTTTGACACATCCAAGCGGCTGAAGCCCTGGCTGTTTACGATCGCCGCCAACAAGGCCCGCGACGCCCTCCGCAGCCGCTCCCGCCGCCCCGCCGCCCCCCTGGACGCCACGGTGGCCGGCACGGACAACGAGCGGACCACCTACGCCGATCTGATGCCCGCAGATATTCCCGCGCCGGACGAATCTCTGCTGAACCTCGAGGAGCGGCGGGCCGTAGAGAATATTGTAAGCGAGATGCCGGAGAACCTCCGCATCGTGCTGTCGCTGAGCTACTTCAGCGATCTGCCCTATAAGGAGATCGCCGAGATACTGGGTGTGCCGCTTGGCACGGTCAAATCTAGGCTTCACGCGGCCGTGAAACACTTTGCCGGCCGCTGGAAGGCCGTCGCGGAAAAGAAACATGGCAGTGAATAGAAGCGAAAACGAACGACTGTTGATCGACTATCTCCTCGGCCGCTGCGAGGCCGATCAGGCCGACGCCGTGGCCGATCGCCTTGCCGGGGACGGCGAGTTCCGCAAGCTGCACGACGACGTCCGCAACACCCTGGCCGCGATGAGGCTCATGTCCGCCCTCGAGCCGCCGGCCGGGCTGGCCGACCGGACCATCCGGCGAATCCGCCAGGTCCGTTCGACCGAGGCGATCATCGCCCGCGAGGAGATCAGTCGCCCGGCTGTCAGCCGCAGGACCTTTTCCCTGCGCGACCTGGTGGCCACGGTCGCGGCCGTCATCATCGTCGGCGTGGTGCTGTTCGCCACCGGCGGCGACCTGCTGCGCACGATCCGCGGCCCCAGCCAGGCGGCGATGATGGAGATGTGCCAGGCCAACCAGCAGAAGATCGGCCAAGCCATCGGACTCTATGCCGACGAAAACGCCGGATACCTGCCCGTCGCCGCCGACTCTCAGCAGCGGTGGATGGCCGCGAGCGGCGAGGAGGCCGTCAGCAACTCACAGGGCCTGTACAAGCTGATCCAGCAGGGATACGCCCCGCCGGAGGTGTTCCAGTGTCCCGCGACCGGCGGGCACAAGCCCAGCAAGCTGACGCACCAGGCGGGCATGGTGGACTTCCCCGCGCGCGAGTTCGTCAACTACTCCTACCAGTACGCAATGGGCAAGGCGCCCTCGCTGAACGACCCGGCCATCGGAGGCGCCCTGGCGGAGATGGCGATCCTCGCCGACAGCAACCCTCTGTTCCAGGACGGGCGCTTTGTCGCCGGCCGGCTCCACTCCGCCGTCAGCGACAATCACCGCGGGCGGGGGCAGAACGTTCTCTACCTCGCCGGCAACGTCAAGTGGAACGAGACGGCCGAGGCCGGCGTCGGCGGAAACAACATCTACCTGGCCGACGGCATCTTCGACTACACAGGCGACGAGACGCCCGCCAACTCCGCCGACACGTTCCTTTTGCCGGCATACTCCCAGCGGTAGGCGCCCCCACCCGCGACGGACACGCGGGAAGCCCCTCGCCGCGGCGAGGGGACAGGCCGTTTGGCCAATCGGCCGAGTTGCCAGTCACCCAGGCGTTTTGACACCTTGCCGGCGGGCTCATACAATGCCTGCAATGAACGGCTGCATGGCAGACAGCCACATATCCGGGCGCCTGGCGGGCAAGGCATCGGCGATAACAGCGGCCTTGGTGTGGCTGTGCGCCTGTGCGGGCGCGATGGCCCAGCCGGCCACGGCGCCCGCCGCCAGCCCGCTGGTCGCGGACCTGAGCGTCGCGCTTCAGCCGATCGAGGACCGCACCCACGACATGCAGGATGACGTCCTGGGGGCCGTCCTGGCCCGGGCATACGTGATGGCCGGCATCGCGGCCAAGGGCCAGACCTTCGACCTGGACGTCCCCGCGTACCGCAACATGCTGCTCAGGCCGGCCGACTATCGCGGGCGGCAGGTGCGGTTGACGATGCTGGTGTACCAGGCCTACAAGATGGCCCTGGGCGCCGAGGGCCGCTTGCCCGGCTATGACGGGCGGGTGTGGCGCCTGGAGGGCTTCAACGCCGCCGCGGCGCCCGAGGATCGCACGTCCGAGCCGATCATCGTGTACTCGCCGGTGGACCCGTCGGCCGTGCTGGGCCAGCCGGACGTCCTGGAATCCAGCGGCGTGGCCCGCTATGACCGCACGCTGCCCGCCGTCAGGGCCGACGCCTACTTCTACAAGCTCTACCGCACGCCGGACACAAGCGGGCGGGTGCGCGACTATCCGGTGGCCGTCGCGTGGCAGCTCGCCAAGACCGACCAGCCGGACAAAGGCTCGCCTTTGATCCAGCCGGCCAATATCCTGCTGCTGCTCGGAGTGCTGGCGCTGGTGTTCGTCCTGATGCGGAAGCGAATCCGCCGGTCGCCCGCCCGCGCCGACGAGCGAGGACAGTATCGGCCCAGGAGATTCGAGATGGCCGAAAGGCAACCCAGCGCGCCGGCCGGCGGCGAGAAGCCGCCGCGAGTGGTGAAGCGCAGCGGCTCGCAGCAGGTGGTGACGGTCGCACTCGGGCGGCGCAGCTACGACGTGCTGATAGGCCCCGGCGCGGCCAGGCAGCTCGGCAAGGTCGCGGCCGCGCTGGGCAAGGCGCGACAGGCGGTCGTGATAGCCGACTCGCGCGTGGCCGAGCTGTACGGCCGGGCGGTGATGGACTCACTGGCTGCGGCTGACCTGCCCGCCACGCTGGTGGACTTCCCCGCCGGCGAGGAGCACAAGTCCCTGGCCACATACGGGCAGGTGTTCGACCAGGTGCTTGCCGTCCAGCCGCCGGTCGACCGCGACGCCCTGATCGTCGCGCTGGGCGGCGGCGTCACGGGCGACCTGGCGGGGTTCGTGGCCGCCACCGCACTGCGCGGGCTGAGGTGGATTCAGTGCTCCACCACGCTGCTGGCCGACGTGGACGCCTCCGTCGGCGGCAAGACCGCCGTCGACCACCCCGCCGGCAAGAACCTCATCGGAGCGTTCCACCAGCCAAGCGCCGTGCTCATCGACACGTCGGTGCTCAAGACGCTCGACGCCCGCCAGATCCGCACCGGCCTGGCCGAGTGCGTCAAGCACGGCATGATCCGCGACGCCGAGCTGCTGGACTTCATCGACGACAACGCCGAAGCCATCCTCGCCGCCGACGAGAACGTGATGACCGAGCTGGTCAGCCGCAACGTCGCCATCAAGGCCGAGGTCGTCGCCGCCGACGAGCTGGAGGGCTCGGTCCGCGCGCACCTGAACTTCGGGCACACCGTCGGCCACGCCATCGAGACGCACCTGGGGCTGGGCAAGCTGACCCACGGCGAGGCCGTCTCGCTCGGCATGGTCGCCGAGACCGCCGTCGCCCAGCGGCGGAGCCTGATCGACTCGTCCTACGCCGGGCGGCTGGGCAATCTGCTGTCCGCCCTCGGCCTGCCGACCCGCCAGGACGGCCTGGACGCCGCGGCGATCTGGGGCATAATGCAGCACGACAAGAAGGCCCGCGGCGGGCGAGTCCGCATCGTCCTGCCCACCGGGCCGGGACAGGTGGACATCTTCGACGACATCCGCGCCGCTGAGATCGCCGAGGCGACCGCGGCCCTGGCTAAATAGGAAGGCGCGACTACGAAGAAACAACCTCGCCACAGAGGACACGAAGGACACAGAGAGGCTAACGGACTACAGTTGGCCAGGCGCCGGCTTCTGCCAGTCAACTTCGTGACCTTCGTGACCTTCGTGACCTTTGTGGTTCAGCTTTCCGGACCTTGAGATAGGCTGGAGCAAATTGGCCTGACAGGAATCCAGCACGTGGCCAAATCCGAAATCCGAAATCCGCAATCCGCCCATACGGGCGGGCGTAAGCCCGAAATCGACCTGAGCGTCGACATCGCGGGCGTCCGCCTGGCCAACCCGGTGATGACGGCCAGCGGCACGTGCGGGTACGCCGACGAGTACGCCGACTTCGTCGACCTGCGGCAGCTCGGGGCGTTCATTACCAAGTCCATCACTCGCGAGCCGCGCGCGGGCAATGAGTATCCGCGCGTGGTGGAGACGCGCGCGGGCATGCTCAACGCCATAGGCCTGGCCAACGTCGGGTTGGAGGTCTTCCTGGCGGAGAAGGTCCCCGCACTGGAGAAGCTGGGCATTCCGGTATTCGTGAACGTCGCCGGGACGACGGTGGAGGACTACCAGGCCGTCGCCGAGGCGATGGAGTCCGTCGCGGCGGTACGCGGCGTGGAGCTGAACATCTCCTGCCCGAACGTCAAGGCCGGCGGCATCCAGTTCGGGGTCGATCCGGCGGCGGTCAAGCTGATCGTCTCGCAGGTCCGCCAAGTCGTCCGCGAGAACATCCTGATCGTCAAGCTGTCGCCGAACGTCACGGACATCGCCGTCACGGCAGCGGCCGCCGTCGACGCCGGCGCCGACGCCCTCAGCCTGATCAACACGTTCACGGCGATGGCCATCGACGTCGAGACGCGCCGGCCCATGCTGGCCAACGTCACCGGCGGGCTGTCCGGCCCGGCCATCCGACCGGCAGCCGTCGCCATGGTGCACCGCGTCCACAGCAAGGTCGCCAAGTCCGCCGGCGTGCCTATCATTGGGTTGGGCGGCGTCCAGTACGCCCGCGACGCCCTGGAGTTCATGCTGGCCGGGGCGACCGCGGTGGCCGTCGGCACGGCGCTGTTCGTCGATCCGGCCTGCTTGGTTGAGATACGAGACGGGATAGCCGATTACCTCTGCCGTCACGGCTGCGGGAGCGCGGCCGAAATCGTCGGCGCCGTGCGGACCTGACAGCGCGACCAGGGGGAGGCCGCGGGTGCAGAAATTCTTGGGCTGGGGACTCTGGTACTTGTTTTTGCCATTCGTGGTGGGAATAATGGCGCGGTCTTTTCCGGGGCGCGGCCGGGTTCGGGGACGCCGGCCGGCCTTCCGCCGCAGCGTGTCTTCAGTGCGTTATCGTGATGGCTCGGAGCCATCGAGGTAGGACAGATGAAAGTCTTCATGCTAGGCTGGGAGTTCCCCCCGCACATAAGCGGCGGTCTGGGAACGGCTTGCTACGGCCTGACCAAGGGACTGGACGAGATCGGCGTGGAGGTGATATTCGTTCTGCCGACGGCGGTTCCCCTGGACACGGCCAGCCACGTCGCCCTGCGGACGGCGGCACACCTGCCGGGGGCCCGGGCCGCCCGCAAGGCAGGGGCCGAGGCCGGCGCTGGGGAGTACGACTTCCAGCACGTCACCCTTCACCAGGTTGACGCGCACCTGCAGGCCTATGCCGCCCCGGCGCTGACCCAGCGGGCGATCGAACAGCTATCGGCCCAGGCGCGGGCCATCCTCGGCGGCAGCGCGACGCCCGAGATGATCCAGGCGTTCCAGGCCGAGCTTGCCGTCTCACCGGAGCGCTTCGCCGCCGGCGCCGGCGCCCACTACGGCGGCGACCTGATGGGCCAGGTATTCCGCTACGCCCGCCTGGCGGTGGAACTGGCCGCCAATGAGGATTTCGACGTCATCCACGCACACGACTGGATGACCTACCCTGCCGGCCTGGCCGTGGCGGCGGCCACGCACAAGCCGCTGGCCGTCCACATCCACAGCACCGAGTTCGACCGGTCCGGCCAGAACGTCAACCAACAGGTTTACGACATAGAGTGGGCAGGCATGCACGGCGCCAGTCGCGTCATCTGCGTCAGCCACCTCACCCGGTCCATAGTCGCCTCGCGATACGGCGTGCCCGCCGAGAAGATCGAGGTCGTCTACAACGCCGTCGACCTGCCCTTCGAGCACGAGTGGGAGATGAGCCCCATCGGTCAGGACGAGAAGATCGTGCTCTTCCTCGGGCGGGTCACCATGCAGAAGGGCCCGGAGTACTTCCTCCGCGCGGCCAAGAAGGTGCTGGAGAAGTTCAAGAAGGTGCGCTTCGTGGTTGCCGGCAGCGGCGACATGATAACCAAGTGCATCCAGGAGGTAGCGGACCTGCGGATAGGCCAGCACGTCACCTTCACCGGCTTCCTCCGCGGCGGCGACGTGGCCAGGGTCTTCCAGATGGCCGACCTTTACGTCATGCCGAGCGTCTCCGAGCCGTTCGGCATCGCCCCGCTGGAGGCCCTGTCGCACAACGTGCCGGTCATCATCTCCAAGCAGTCGGGCGTCTCGGAGGTGCTCACCCACGCGTTGAAGGTGGACTTCTGGGACATCGACGAGATGGCCAACAAGATCCTCGCCGTGCTGAGGCACCCGCCGCTGCACCGGACGCTCCGCCAGCACGGGCGCATCGAGCTGCGGAAGTTCTCCTGGCGGGACAGTGCCACGAGGGTGAACGAGGTATATGAACAACTGGCCAGGGAGGCGCGCTAGTCTCGCTTGAGTAGCCGAATTCGGCGCCCGCGGGCGGAATTCGCTTGACCATGTAGGCCCATGCGGGCTTGATAGTAGCGGTTATGGCATCGGTAGTATTCTACTTCCAAGTACATCAGCCCTTCAGGCTCCGTCGCTACAGCATCTTCGACAGCGATACCAACTACTGCGACGACTGGCGCAATGAGACGATCCTGCGCAAGGTTGCGGGCAAGTGCTACGGCCCGGCCAGTCGGCTGATCCTCGACCTCATCCGCCGCCACGAAGGCCGCTTCCGCGTCAGTTACTCCCTGACCGGCACGGTCATCCGGCAATTGCAGCGGTGGGCGCCGGACGTGCTGGACACCTTCGGCGCCCTGGCCGAGAGCGGCTGCGTCGAGTTCATCTGCGAGACCTGCTACCACAGCCTGGCGTTCCTCTACAACCGCGACGAGTTCGTCGCCCAGACGACCATGCACCGCGAGCTGATGGCTGAGCTGTTCGGCCAGGAGCCGCGGATATTCCGCAACACCGAGCTGACCTACAACAACGACGTCGCCAAGGCCGTCGAGGACATGGGCTTCGACGCCATCCTCACCGAGGGCGCCGACCACATCCTGGGCTACCGCAGCCCGAACTTCATCTACAACCCGCCGAACTGCGGCAACCTGCGGATGCTGATGAAGAACTACCGTCTCAGCGACGACGTCGCCTTCCGCTTCAGCAATCGCGGCTGGGCGGAGTGGCCGCTGACGGCGGAGAAGTTCGCCCAGTGGGTCGACCAGATCAACGGCAACGGCTACGTCTGCAATCTCTTCATGGACTACGAGACCTTTGGCGAGCACCAGTGGGCCGACACCGGAATCTTCGACTTCCTCGACGCCCTGCCCGCCAAGGTGCTCTCCGGCGGCAAGAACGACTTCCTGACCGTCTCGCAGGCCGTCCAGCGATACCCGGCCGTCGGCGAGGTGGACGTGCCCCACATGATCTCCTGGGCCGACACCGAGCGGGACATCTCCGCCTGGCTGGGCAACAGCATGCAGGCCAACGCGCTGCACGACGTATACGCCCTGGCCGACGGCGTGCTGGCCACCGAGGACGCCGCGCTGATTGACGACTGGCGAAAGCTCCAGACATCCGACCATTTCTACTACATGTGTACCAAGTGGTTTGCCGACGGGGACGTGCACAAGTACTTCAACCCCTACGAGTCGCCCTACGACGCGTACATCAACTACATGAACATCCTGGACAACGTGCGCAGCCGGATCGCCGCCAAAGTCCAGGCCTGACGCCCCGCCCAGCCGACCTTTCCCGATTATCGCGCCAATCGCGCCGCCAGGCGGCTATAATCCTGACGTCCGCCCGCTGATGAGGTGATCACATGGCCAGACGACGGAAAACCGAGGCGACCCTGCCGGCCGCGATGGAGTTCGCCAAGACCGAGCACACAGTCGACCAGTTGCTGTCCAGGGAATGGCTGCTGGCCAACCGGCTCGGGACCTATGCGTCTTCCTCGCTGCTGGGGTGCAACACGCGGCGATACCACGGCCTGCTGGTGGCCTCGACCAGCCCGCCCATGGCGCGGATCTCCGCGCTGGCGACGGTGAACGAGCAGCTCCAGCTCGGCGACCGCATCCATGACCTGGCCACAAACGAGTTCCCCGGCTCGTTCTCGCCGACGGGCATCGAGTACCTGGAGCGGTTCGTCAATGACGTCGCGCCCAGGTGGGTTTATCGCGTCGGGAAGGCCGAGCTGGTCAAGGAGGCCCTCCTGGCCGAGTCGGCCAACGCGATCGTCCTGCGGTACACTC
This sequence comes from uncultured Planctomycetaceae bacterium, assembly GCA_964449175.1. GTDB lineage: Bacteria > Planctomycetota > Phycisphaerae > SM23-33 > SM23-33 > CAYUYH01. The sequence goes on along the minus strand of CAYUYH010000024.1, from coordinate 4,750 downwards.
TGCGCGGGGCGGGCGGCAAGCTGTGGCTTCGCCCGTTCACCGGCCTGCGGGACTTCCACAGCCTGCGGAAGGCCGACGAGCCGCACCAGATGACCTTCGAGCTTGAAGGCGACGCGCTGGTCGTCCGCGATCTGCTGTCGCCGACACACTCACTTCTGATGCGGGCGGATGCCGGGCGGTTCGATCCCGAGCCGCAATGGTGGTATAAGTTCCTCTACCGCAGGGACATAGCTCGCGGCCAAGAGGGCTGCGAGGACCTATACAGCCCGGGCTGGTTCCTCTGCGAACTCACCGACGGGCAGGCCGTCCAGATCACCGCCAGCCTGGACGAGCCGGTGAGCATCGAGTTCGACTCAGCCGTCAGCTCGCGCCGCCGGCGCCTGGGCGAGCTGGCCGCCGCCGTCGGCACCAAGGCCGACGACACAACGCGCCGGCTGGCGATGGCCACCGACGCGTTCATCGTCGATCGCAGCTTCCCCGGCGCGCCGTCGCAGACGACGATCCTGGCCGGCTTCCACTGGTTCGCCGACTGGGGCAGAGACGCCTTCATCGCCCTGCCGGGGCTGCTGCTGACCACCGGGCGATTCGCCGAGGCACGCGGCGTGTTCCGCACCTTCGGCGAGCACATGGCCGACGGAATGATACCCAACCGCTTCGACGACTACACCCACGCCGCTCACTACAACAGCATCGACGCCTCGCTGTGGTTCGTCATCGCGGCAGAGCGGTACCTCGCAGCCACTGGAGACGAGAAGTTCTGGCACGAATTCCTGATGCCGACGGCTGACACGATCCTGACGGCCTACCGCGAGGGGACGCGGTTCGACATCCGCGCCGACGCCGACGGGCTGCTGACCGGCGGCTCGCACGCCACCCAACTGACTTGGATGGACGCCAAGCTCGGCGACGAGGTCGTCACGCCGCGCCACGGCAAGGCTGTCGAGGTCAACGCCCTGTGGTACTGCGCCCACAAGATCATGGCCGAGCGCTGCAAGGGCGCCGACGCCGCGATGGCCAAGCACTACGCCCATCACGCCGAGCTGATCGCCCCGGCGTTCGTCCGTGCCTTCTGGGACGAGTCGACCGGGTCGCTGGCCGACTGCGTGACCGACGACGGCGTCGACTCGTCGATCCGGCCCAACCAGATATTCGCCGTCTCCCTGCCGCATAGCCCGCTGCTGCCGCAGCAGCAGGCGCTCGTCGTCCGGACGGTCGGGTGGCACCTGCTGACGCCGCTGGGCCTGCGGACGCTCAGCCCCTCGGACAGCCGATACCGTCGCCGCTACGGCGGCTCGTGGCAGTCCCGCGACCGCGCGTATCACCAGGGCACGGCCTGGGCGTGGCTGATCGGGCCATACGTCGAGGCGCTGCTAAAGGCGGAGGGCGACAAGGCCCAGGCCGTCGAGCAGGCCCGGCGATGCCTCCAGGCGTTCGAGGCCCACCTCTCGCAGGCGGGCGTGGGCAGCGTCAGCGAGGTGTTCGACGGCGACCCGCCCCACAACCCCAACGGCTGCATCGCACAGGCGTGGTCCGTCGCCGAAGTCCTCCGAGCCAAACTACTGGTGGAAGCAGTAGCCAGTAACCTCTAGAAGTGGTTTCACGACCCATTCTGGAGCGCGGCGGGGCTCCCGCCCCACCGCGCAACACATGAGCTTTCGGGCGTCGTAGGTGCCGGGGCAGATTTCGGTGAGCCTGTCGAACCGGAGCCCCGCCACCCTTCAGAGTGGCTTCGCAGGCGCTCCCAGCCAGTCGCCAGGATGTCGGACGTACTGCGAATCGGGGCGCTGGGTACCGGCTCCCGGATGCCGGGTACTGTCGCCGTCAGGCGGTGGAGATGGCCGCGGCGATGGGCTGGACCACGTTGGGTATCACCACGCGGCGGACAAGGTCCTCGCCCACTTCGCACTGCCGCTGAAAGGACGCCTTCATGTCGAACGCCCGGCCAGGCGGCGGGTACTGGCGCACGGTGAAGTAGATGCTGATCGGCTCGTCGTCGTAGCTGCCCGTGCGAATCTGATAGCTGCTGGAGCGCGTGTCCAGCGACAGCCGGGCCTGGAGGTTACATTCCTCGTCCAGCGCGATGACCAGGCCGGGATCGAACTCCACGGGCTTGGCCGCTTCCAGGCCGGTCAGCCCCGTCAGCGGCGAGCCGTCCAGCAGCGCCCTGGCGGCCACCGCGTCGCGGTTGCCGCGGAAGTCCAGGTTGAAGCCGTACAGCACGTCCAGGCACTCCACGTCCAGCCCGCTGACGCCGAGGTAGTAGATGCTCCGCTCCAGCAGCCAGGCGTGCAGGCTGTAGGCGACGGCTAGGCTCGGCGGGTTGAAGAAGCCGGCTGACATGCTCCGCGAGTGCAGCTCCAGCCACTGGTAGCTGCCCGCGTCGCGGTCGCCCTCCAGGACGTGCTCGCCGCTGTCACGCCGGTAGAAGTTCGTCATGCCGCGGAACTCCTTGCCCGCGGCCTCGCAGAACTGAAGCACCGTCTCGCGGCCGGTGGGCAGGGCGAGGGTGGTCTGGAGGTTCGAGTTCACGAAAAAATCGTCCGCGACGTTGGAGAACTCCATGCTCATCGTCTTATCAGCCTCTCTTGGGCGCAGCCGTCTCGCGGGGGGGGTACGTGGTCATTTTTTCGGGCGCTTCTTGCTGCGGATTTTCAGTTGCGGCTTGGTCGTCGTCACGGTGCTGTGGGCCGTGACCGACGAGGTGATAAACGTGTTGCCGCCGACCGTCGCGCCCTTGCCGATTACCGTCTCCCCGCCGAGGATCGTGGTGTTCGCGTAGATCGTGACGTTGTCCTCCAGCGTCGGGTGGCGCTTGAGCCCCTTGATGACTCGCCCTCGCTCGTCCTTGGGGAAGCTCAGCGCGCCCAGCGTGACGCCCTGGTATATTTTCACGTTGTCGCCGATCTGCGAGGTTTCGCCGATGACGACTCCGGTGGCGTGGTCGATGAAGAAGCTCCTCCCGATCGTCGCGCCCGGGTGGATGTCCGTGCCGGTCACGCCGTGGGCGTGCTCGGTCATGATCCTCGGCATCAGCGGCACGCCCAGCGTGAGCAGCGCGTGGGCCACGCGATAGACCGTCACCGCGTAGTAGCCCGGATAGCAGTAGATGACTTCCTCGATGCTCTTGGCCGCCGGGTCGCCGTCGTAGGCCGCCTGGGCATCCAGCGCCAGCATCTCACGGATCGCCGGCACGCGACGCAGGAACTCGTGCGTGATCTCGCCGGCCTGCTGGCGGCATTCCTCGCCCACCTCGCCGCCGGCTGCGTAGCACAGGCAACCGTGGACCTGCTCGGCCAGGTCCGCGCCCAGACGCATCAGCAGGTTGCCCGCGTGGTAGCGGACGTTCTCCGCCGTCAGCGCCTTGCCGGCGAAGTAGCCGGGGAACAGCAGCTGGCGGATCTCGGCCAGCAGCTCCACGATCCGCTCGCGGGACGGCAGGAAGCGCTGGCCGATGCGCTGCGTGCGGCCCTCGCCGCGGTAGCTGGCCAGCATCTTCTCCGTCAGCTCATCCAGGTCTTTGTTTATGTTCTCGTCCATGTCGGCGGGCCTCTCGTCACCAAGCCGCTGGGAATTGTAGGCCCCCGCCGCCGCGGTGTCACTACCCATTGGCACCTGGGCGGGGCTACGCCTCGCCCTTCAGCGGCCGGCTCATCAGTTCGGCGATGGCGTCGGCGGGGCTCTTGCCCTCGAACAGCACGCTGTGGACCGCCTGCGTGATGGGCATCTCCACGTCGAGCTCCCCGGCCAGTGCGACCACGCTGGCGGTCGTGGCCACGCCCTCGATGACGGATTCAGTGGCGGCCAGCGCCTGCTCGATGCTGCCGCCCTTCCCTACGGCCTCGCCGAACGAGCGGTTCCGCCCCTCCGGCGAAATGCAGGTGGTGACGAGGTCGCCCATGCCGGCCAGCCCGGCGAAGGTCTCCCGCCGCGCGCCGAGGGCCTCGCCGAGGCGCGTGATCTCGGCCAGGCCGCGCGTCAGCAGCGAGGCCTTGGCGTTGTCGCCCGCGCCCATGCCGTCGAGTATGCCCGCGGCGATGGCGATGACGTTCTTGGTCGCGCCGGCCAGCTCCACGCCGGTCAAGTCCGCGTTGGTGTACACGCGGAAGTACGGGCGGCTGAACATCTCCTGTATCCGCCGGGCGAAGGAGTCCTGGTTGGCGGCCACCGTCACGGTCGCCGGCAGCCTGCGGGCTACCTGCGGGGCAATGCACGGGCCTGAGAGCACCGCCACCGGACGGGGCGACCCCTCGCCGTCGCCGAGGGCTTCCAGCATGACCTGGCTCGGCCGAAGCAGCGTGCCGTTTTCGATGCCCTTGGCCACCGAACAGACGGGCAGGTCGCCCGGACAGACGCCCGCCAGCCGCGACCACCACGTGCGGATGAACTGGGTGGGCACGGCCTGGATGGCCACGTTCGCGCCGGCCAGGGCTGCGGCGGCGTCGCCGGTGACTTCGACGGCGTCCGGCAGGCGGTGGCCGGGCAGGAATCGGCGGTTCTCCCGGTCGCGGGCCAACGCCTCTACCGCGGCGGGGAACATCGACCACAGCCTGACGGAATGGCCGTTCTCGGCAAGGATGATGGCGCAAAGCGTTGGCATCGCTCCATCGCCGACGATTGTGACCGTTACACTCATGGGCGAAAGGCTACCGTCGGTCGCCGCGGTTGTCCAGTTGGCGTCGCGGCGGCGGGCGGCGAGGCGGGTGCGTGACAAAATAGTGGCGCGCCGGGGGCACAAGATGTAGTGGTATCC
>CAYUYH010000023.1:2927-16900 GCA_964449175.1 uncultured Planctomycetaceae bacterium | reverse complement strand
GCCACGCCCCGGCGCTGGCCCGCTGGCGGCCGCGACGCCAGGGGGCGAGCGAGCAGGGGGCATCCTCATCGCCGGCCAAGCTGGTCTTCGACCGAGCACAGAGGCGGGCCGAGCGGCAGGCGCTGCGGCAGAGAAAGGCCGTGCTGCGAACCGACAACTGGCTGGATGAATACCTCGGCTTCGCGGGGGCTGAACGCTAGCGGGCGGCGCCGTTGCCGCCGAGCCGCTACCACAGCACGTTCATCGCGCCGGGCGCGCGCAGGCCCGTAACCGCGTAGTAGGCATATCGAGTGGCCATGTAGACGAACCCGCCGCAGAGGTCGCCGGCGATCACGCCCATCATCAGGTTTCTCGCCTGCTGGTATGCCTTCGGCCCGCCGAGGCGCATGACCAGGGTCTTGATGAGCCAGCCCAGCAGGAACGACGCGCCGAACTTGCCCATCGTCCAGGCGCCGAAGCCGAGCAGCACGATCGGATGCAGCGGCCACCACGGCCAGCGGAGGCGCAGGCTGCCGATCAGGATCACCAGGCCGATCCCTACGCCCACCGACCACAGGAACCGCGAGCTGGGGTCGATGTTCATCAGTCGCTGCCAGGGCGAGTAGTTGTTGACCTGCTGAAGCTGGCCCGTGATGTTAAGTTGAGTTATGGATCGTTCGGCGAGGTTGAAGGGCAGTTGAGACCATTCCGTGCCCACGCCCGTGCCGCCGGTTCCGAAGTTGTAGCAGGCCCAGATCGCAACCGGCACGGCCACCGCCAACGCCACAACGAACGCGCCCGTCTGCGCGGCGCCCGTGCGAGCCGGCTTGATCCCCGCCAAGTCGGAGATCTTCAGGCCATTGACCACGTAGGGGATCAGCGCCTCGAACGGGTCAGCCATCAGCACGATGCCGAACATGCAGACGATGATCGTCGCCTTCGGACCCAGCACCGGCAGGCTAAATAGCCCGGCCACCGCGATCCAGATGTCCCACGCCGGCTTGTAGAAGAACACCCCCGCCTCGGCATTGATCCTGGCGAGCACCAGGAACATCAGGACAAGCGCGCCGACGGTCACCACCGCCACCGGCCAGCCCGCGCCCGCGGTGATCAGCATCCACACCAGGCCGGCGCACGCCAGCAGGAAGAACCGCCCCGCCCAGGCCGCGCCCGCGTACGTGTCGCTCTGCGCGCGGAACGTGACCGACTGCTTGAACGTCCGCCAGTAATACGTCCTGCCGATGTAGATAAGCACCAGCGCATAGCCGACGAAGCTGCCCATGTTGACCCACTGCGTGACCCCGCCGACGGAGCCGGCGGCCACGTCGATCCCGATCCTGATGAGCACCAGGTGCGCCGCCAGCGTCACCAGCGACGCGATGCCCATGCTGAAGCCGATGTCGGAGGCCAGGAAGAATGTGAACGCCACTGCCGTCGGGATCAGCAGCGGCTTGATGACGTAGCGGGCCTCTCCCATCTCTGCCAGCTCGGGGAACTTGACCCTGATGGCGGTGAGGTCGAACTCGAACGGTATCTTCACGCCGAACTCGAACCACGTGTTGGCGACGTTGAACGACCGGGCCGCCAGCAGCACGATCAGCCCCACCCAGAAGCACTTGTTGCGGAAGATCGCGCCGATGCTCCTGGCCGGGTCCTGCTGGATCAGCGTATTGGCGAAGTCGGCGATCGGATACCTCAGCCGCTCGCGGTCGGACCACTGGTGGTGCGTGATGAGGCTGAGCGATATCGCCGCGACCGCGCCCAGGACGATGACCGGCAGCCAGAACGACAAGGTGCCGGCCCACGCGCCCCAGGGAACGGCCGACATGCCGACGTTCGAATCGGTAGTGCGCATTCCGACGAGGAACGCCCGGACGGCCGTCGAGTCGGCCTCCGCATCGACCAGCAGACCGGGCGGGACATAGCTGAGGATTCGGGCCTTCTCCCAGCCGGGTTTCGTGAGATTCTGCTGAAGCGGCATGATCAGCGCGGACGGGAAATGCCGCAGCAGCCCGGCGTGTGGAATGTTGCAGGCCACCAGCGTCATCGCCAGGGCGATGGCGATCTCACTGGACCGCAGCCGCCAGCCGGCCCGGATCTTGTGCAGCAGCGGATTGATCGCCGCCATGAATATGAACAGCCCGCCGAAGATGGAGATCGGCAGGTGGCCGCGCGTCAGCGATGGAATCCTGACGAATTCAGTCAGACAGCCGCCCGTGGCGATGATCACGGCGCCCAGCAGGCCGAGGATTGCGGCGCGAAATGTCACGGTCTTCTCGATGTCTCGGCTGCCGCAGCCGGCGGGGAGTCCGCCGCTACCACAGCACGTTGAGGGGCATGTCGCTGGGGACCTTCAGTCCAGTCAGCGCGTGGTAGGCGTACATGGTGGCCATGTAGACCAGCCCGCCGCACAGGTCGCCGGCGATCACGCCGGTCATGAAGTATCGCCCGTGGTGATACGCCTTTGGCCCGCCGAGGCGCATGACGGCAGACTTGATGAGCCAGCCCAGCAGGAACGACGCGCCGAACTTGCCCATTGTCCATGCCCCGTAGCCCAGCAGCAGGATGGGATGCAGTGGCCACCACGGATATCGCAGCCTCAGCCCGCCCAGCACCAGCACGCCGGCCAGCCCGATCGCCGTCGACCACAGGAACATGCTGTGCGGGCGCATGTTCCGCAGTCGGTCGAGCGACGACCAGCTCACGCTCTGGGCCAGTTGGCCGCTGAGCTTCGACTTGGTGATTCCCTTCTCCGCCGTGGAGAACGGCACCTTGGACCACTGGACGCCCACGGGATTGGTGGACTCGCGATCGCCGGTGGTGTCCATCACTCGTCCGAAGTTGTAGTCGGCCCACAAGCCGACGGGGATGGCCAGCGCCAGTGCGACGACGAAGGCAAGCACCTGCACGCCGGTCGTCCGCCCCGGCGACACGCCCGTCTTGTCGGCGATCTTCAGGCCGTTGATTACATAGGGTATCAGCGACTCGAACGGGTCGGCCAGCAGGATGATCATCACCATGCCGACGACGATGGTCCCCGTCGGGCCGAACGCCGCGGCTCCGAACAGCCCGGCGAACACCGGCAGGAGCGTCCAGGAGGGCTTGAAGAAGAACACGCCGCACTCGGCGTTGATCCGCGCCAGCACGAGGAACGTGACCATCACGAGCGTGACCGTGATCAGGGCTATGGCCACGCCCACGCCGATCCACGACAGGATGAGCGTCAAGGCCAGGCACGACAGCACGAACAGCCTCGCCGCCCAGGCCGTCGACCTGTCCACCTCCGTCCGCAGCCCCGGCAGGATCGCGGCCTTGAGTGTCTGCAAGTAGTAGCGGCGCCCGATGAACAGCAGCACGACCGTGTATCCGATGAACGCCCCGAAGCTCACCCACGCCTTCACGCCACCGCCGGTTCCCGCAGCCGTCACCGTCATGCCGATCTTGTTCAGCATGATGTACTGCGCCGCCACCGTCAGCAGGCTCGCGAGCCCCATGCTCAGGCCGATGTCGGAGGCAAGGAAGAACGTGAACGCCACGGCCGTGGGGATCAGCAGCGGCTTGATGACGTATTCCGCCTCCGACATCTCGGCGAAGACGGGGTAGGTGACCTTGATGGCCTCGAGCTCGAACTTGAAGGGCACCTGCACGCCGGTATGGGTCCATGTGTTGACGCAGTTGAACACGCGAATCGACAGCAGCAGGATCGCCCCGGTCCAGAACAGCTTGTTGCGGAAGATCGGCCCGGCCGCGCGGCGGGGGTCCTGCTCGATGAGCGAGTTGCTGAAATCGGCGATTGGGTATCGCAGCCGCTCGCGATGGGCCCACTGCCTGTGGACGATCAGGCTCATGGACATCGTCGCCAGGGCTGCCAGGATTATGAAAGTCAGCCAGAACGCAAGCGGCGTCGCCCAGTTCGCCCAGGGCACGTCGCCGGCGCCGATGGGGTGCCCCGGCCTGCCGAGCCCGCTGATGAACCCGCCGATCACCGCCGACCTGACCTTCGGGTCCGGCGGCACGTCGACCAGCAGCCCGGGCGGGGCGTAGCCGACCACGTCCGTGCTGCGCCAGCCGGGGAACATCTTGCTGAAGTGGACAGGCATGACCAGCGCCGAGGAAAACGTCCGCATCAGCCCGGCGCTGGGGATGTTGCACGCCACCAGCGCCATCGCGAGCGCCACCGCGATCTCGCTGGAGCGCAAGCGCCAGCCGGCCCTGATCTTATGAAGCAGCGGGTTGACCGCGGCCATCAGCACGAACAGCACGCCGAACACCGATATCGGCAGGTGCCCGCGGGTCAGCGACGGGACGCGGTAGAAGGACGTCACGTAGCCGGCCGTGCCGATAAACACGGCCCCCAGCAAGCCGAAGATGACACCGCGGAACGTCACTGTCGCAGCTTCTCCTGGACATCGCAGCCGCCGCGGGCGGCCAAAGGACTACTAGACTCTATCTGAAGACGCTGACGCAGGCCCGAGAGCGCGCGAAAGACCCACTCGAAGCCCGTCACCGGGTTTTGAGACAGGGCCTAATCTAACCGCCGCCCCCGCTGCTGTACAACTCAATTGGCTCACCCGGCCGCCCGTCGCACATCAGCGCGGCGAAGCTCCTGCTTCGCCGCGGATCTACCGCACCTGGAACGATCATCAGCGCGGCGAAGCTCCTGCTTCGCCGCGGGAATGCCCCGGAAAGGCATCACGCGCGGTGGAGCCGGAGCTCCACCGCGCCGCCCGGCAAGCAGCCCCGGGCCCGGCGGCCCCAATATCTCGCCGTTTGCGCTTGACATTGCCCCAGCGAGGGTTAGAATGGCTGTATAGACCTTTGCGGAGGAGAAAGCCGTACCGCCTCCGCTCCAGGGAGCGGCGGAGGCGCCCTCTTTTTCTCCAGGGGCAGGCCGGGCGCTGTCAACGTATCGCACCGAGGATTTCTTGTGTGATCTGCTCGTGCGTCTTGCCGGCGCAGTCGATCGTGATCTGGGCATACCTGCGGTACAGCGGCATGCGCTCGGCGTACAGCTCAGCCAGCGTCTCGCCCTTGGCCATCACCACGCCGCGCGTGGCCAGGTCGCTCAGCCGCCGCTCGAGCAGCTCCAGTTCCAGCGCCAAGTGTATAATCGCCCCGCCCGCGGCCAGGTGCGCCATCGCGGCTGGGCTATAGACCACGCTGCCGCCGGTGGCGATGACGCAGCCGCTCGCGGCCAGCGACAGCACGTGCCGCTGCTCGATCTCGCACAGAGCGGCCAGGCCGTCGGCATCGATTATCTCCTGGAGCGAGCGGCCCTGGCGCGCCTGGATGAGCACGTCCGTGTCCAGGAAGTCCATGCCGGCTGCCTTCGCCAGCAGCACGCCGACCGTGCTCTTGCCCACGCCGGGCATGCCGATCAGGACGATATTTCGGCCGACGTGCGGGTTGTCTGTGGCCATGCTCCTGCTCCGGAAAGGGCCTATCGCGTGGCTCCGACCTGGCGGCTCACGGGCGAGACGCCCGTGCCACCGGCTGGCGGCGAAGATAGCTTGACCGCGGCGGCCCGGCCAGCCTAGAATCCCGCCTAGGCAGCCGCATTGGCCGGGGCGTCCCGGCCGGCGGCGCCTCCCTCGCTCAGGCGGGCCCGCACAACGCATGAACTGGACGGAACTGGCACAGACGGTCTTCACGGCCGTATACACGTTCGCGCTGCTGATGGTCTCCATCTACGGCCTGCATCGTTACATGCTTGTCGTCCTGTACTATCGCCATCGCCGCAAAGAGCCGAAGCCCAAGGGCCAATTCGACGAGCTGCCCCGCGTCACCGTGCAGCTGCCGATGTATAACGAGCAGTACGTCGCCGAGCGCATCATCGCCAAGACCTGCGAGATCGAGTATCCGCGCGACAGGCTCCAGATACAGGTGCTCGACGACAGCACCGACGCCACCTGCCGGATCGCCCAGGCCGCCGTCGCCGACGCCAAAGCAGCCGGGTTCGAAATCGAGTACATCCACCGCGACGACCGCACGGGCTACAAGGCCGGGGCGCTGGAGAACGGCTTGGCGACGGCTACCGGCGAGTTCATCGCCATCTTCGACGCCGACTTCGTGCCCAGGCCGAGTTTCCTGGCCCGCTCGATCCAGTTCTTCACCGACCCGACGGTCTGCGCCGTCCAGACGCGGTGGGAGCACCTGAACCGCGCCGACAGCCTGCTCACGCGGTCGCAGGCGATCTTCCTGGACGGGCACTTCGCCATCGAGCACGTCGCCCGCAACCGCAGCCAGCGATTCATGAGCTTCAACGGCACGGCCGGCACGTGGCGGCGGTCAGCCATCGATGCCTCCGGCGGCTGGCAGCACGACACGCTGACCGAGGACCTGGACCTGTCGTATCGCGCCCAGCTTCGCGGCTGGAAGTTCGTGTTCCTCAGCGAGCTGACCGCCCCGGCAGAGCTGCCGCCGGAGATGAACGCATTCAAGGCCCAGCAGTTCCGCTGGACCAAGGGCGGGGCGCAGACGGCTATCAAGCTGCTGCCCAAGCTGCTGATGAGCAAGGAGCCCCTGAAGGTCAAGATCGAGGGCTTCTTCCACCTGACGAGCTTCACCATGCACATGTACATGATGATTATGGTCTCGATGATGCTGCCGGCGATGTATCTGCGGACGCTGCCGGTGTCCGACAACTCGCTGTGGCGGGCGAGCATCGACTGGGGCGTGTTCGCGTTGGCGACGCTGTCGGCCAGCGTGTTCTACTGCGCCGGGCAACGCGCCCTGCTGGGCCGCTGGCGAGAGGGCATCAAGTACCTGCCGATGATGATGGCCATCGGCGTGGGCCTATGCGTCTCGAACACCAAGGCGCTGTTGGAGGCGTTCTTCAACCGCAGAAGCGAGTTCGTGCGGACGCCCAAGTACGGCGGCCTGACCGGCAGGCGCGACCCGTCGCCCCCTCCGGCGAGGCGAAGGCGAGACTGGCTGCCCTATGTGGAGATGGGCTTCGGATTCTACATGATGGCGTGTGCCGTGTTGAGCGTGGTGTACACGCGTTCGGCCTTCCTCACGCCGTTCCTGGCGATCTTCACGTTCGGCTTCTTCTACGTGTCGGTCAACAGCCTGCTCGACCGCCGCGCGGCCGGGGTTGCGGCGCGATCCGGGGCGCAGCCCATAGGCGCGAAAGCCCACAGCCTGAAGTCCGAGATGCCGCGGGCGTAATTCAGTGGTAGAATGCCAGCTTCCCAAGCTGGACGTCGGGAGTTCGAATCTCCTCGCCCGCTTGCACAGACAGCCAGTCCGCAGGTCTGGCTGTCTGCGCAACTGGACAAATGGGTTTCGAACTCCCGACGCAGACCCGCCGGAGCCTTAGGCGCAGGCTCCGGATGCCCCGGGAGATCGACGCCCGCGGCGCCGCGAAGCGAAGCGAGCGAATCTCCCTTGCCCGGCGTAGCCCTAAGGCTGTCGCAGGGCGGAGCCGGGTCGCCCGCTTTACCCTGAGCGAAGTCGAAGGGTGTCGCCAGCCAGCCGGCCCATAGGTCTGGCTGTCTGCGCAACTGGACAAATGGGTTTCGAACTCCCGACGCAGACCCGCCGAAGCCGCAAGCGTATGTGGAGCCCTCCAGGAGATTCACCGCGGGGCTGCGGGTTTCCGTGGCACTTCCCCGGCCGTCGCGCTAGACTAGTGGGCGCGGCATATCGGAAGCAGAAGCGACATATCAGCGGTCGACTATTTGGGGAGACCTAGCCATGGCAACGATAGTGAAACGAGTGGACGTGTGGGCAACTGGGCTGAAGGATGAGCCCGGCGCATTAGCCAGCAAGCTGACGGCCCTGTCCGAGGCGGGGGCCGACCTGGACTTCGTCGTCGCCCGCCGGTCGCCGGAGAAGCCCGGCACGGGCGTGGTGTTCGTCGCGCCGATTCGAGGCGACGATCAGGTGCAGGCGGCAGGGACGGTCGGCTTCAGCGCGGCCAACAGCCTGCACGCCGTGCACGTCGAGGGTGACAACCGCCCGGGCGTGGGGGCCGAGCTGACCAGCCGACTGGCCAAGGTGGGCGTCAACATCCGCGGGTTCTCGGCGGCGGTCATCGGCGCTCGATTCGTCGCGTACATTGCGTTTGACACGCCGGACGACGCGGCCAAGGCCGTCGACGTCCTCGCCATCGACTGAAGATGGGCTGGCTGCTACAGTCGGAACGGTCGCGGCTTCCGCCGCCGGTGCACATTGAGTGGGACTACAGCGGCATTACGCCGGCGAAGAGCTTGTAGCACTTCTTCGGCTTGGTCTTCGGCGCACGATAGTGCCGCCACGGCCGGGTGAGACTGAGCAAGAGGAGACAGCTACCTCTGCTTGAGGTATTGCCTTGCAGCTGCTCGGTGAAGTGCTGGTCGGTCACGCGCAGCTCATATCTACGGCCATTGCATGTGCCGAACTCAGCCGTCCACTTGCCGTCGCTGGACTTGCGGAAGTCGATTCTCTTGACATGAATCAGTTGGAGCGACTTCCATCCGGCCCTGCCAAGCCTGCTCAGTCTGAGCGCGCGCTCGGGCACCGCGTCCGATTCCTGTGTGTTGAGGATCTTGGCGTCGGATTCGCAATACCGCCGAGCAGCTGCGGGCGGCATCCTCCTGATTCGTCTCCACTTGCCCGTGCAGTACCTGTTCTCCGACTGATATGGGACGACCGCGTCTCCGCGCACAAACGGGATGTCGACGACATCTAGCGGCTCAACCGGGTCTCCGTCAACCATGGCCCAGTCCTTCGGGATGGCCTGAGATGCGGTTTCGGACACCGGACGCACGAGACGTCCAGTCTCCAGGTCGAGGCCCGCGATACAGCGGGCCTGCTCCTTGGGCGAATTCACGAGACACAACACCTTGGACATGCTCATCCCCGCTGTTCTGACAGCAACCTATGCGCACACGCTGGGCGCACGACGATCAGACGGATTCCGTGCGGCGCTCAACGCTGACGTGAACTGCTGCTCCTGGCCACAAATGGCCTTTGTGGCCTACAGGTGGGTTATGACGATTCCAGGCCAGACCTGCCGGAGATACTCAGCGGCCAGCCGGCGGTGGCAGCGGTCGGGCGATGGCTCGGCGCAGAGCAGACAGCTGCGATCAAGCTTCTCCGGGGTTAGCCCCTTGTGCGGCTTGCGCTCCTCAAGAAGTGCTCGATACTGCCTTTCATATGCCTCCCACGATGTCTTGCCCTTCTTGTAGTCATCGAGCAACTGTTTCGTGGGCGCGAAGGCTGGCAGATGAGAGTAGCCTGCCCCCACTATCGACCTGAGGAAGAACTCCAGGTCCGTTCGCTTCGCATACCCGGCCAACTGAGATCTGTTGAGCAGGCGCGCGTCGATCAGGTGCCGGATGCCTGAATCAACGAGGATCGAGAAGAACTGCTCCGCGGACTTGCCTGCAAAGCCGATGGTAAAGACTTGGATTGCCGCCGAGTGCATCATTGCTCCTCGCAAGCCGCCTTGGGGGCCCGGCCGACGCCTAGCGGGCTGTCCATAATAACCGGCAGCGCCCGGCAGGCCGCGCACAAAGCCGATCGCATTTGCGATAGCTGCGCACACAAGCCGACACCTGCACGGCACATAGTATTTCTTCGCATTCCAGGCCTGGTGCGTGGTCGCCGTCAATAGATCTGCGCAGACAAGCGCCCCACAACAGCAACGGCTATCGGCGCGCCTAGCCGCGGGGAAGGGAATCGAGTATGCGGAGGTAGCTGTCGTATCTGCGGGGTTGGATATCGCCGGCCTGGACGGCGGCGATGACGGCGCAGTCCGGCTCGTGCGTGTGGGTGCAGTTGCGGAACTGGCAGCGGCCGGCGAGCTGCTCGAACTCGGGGAAATACCAGGGCAGCTCGGCAGCGGTCAGCTCCATGCCCAGCTCGCGGACGCCGGGGGTGTCGACGATCATCCCGCCGGCGGGCTGCCCCGGCCCGGCTGGCGGAAGATCGTAGATGACGGCGGCGGCTGTGGTATGTCGCCCTCGCTCGTCGCTGCGGCGGACGGGCCTGGTGGCCGCCGCGGCGCCGGGGATGATCGCGTTGACCAGCGTGCTTTTGCCCGTGCCGGACGCCCCGGCCAGCACGCTGCGCCGCCCGGCGAGCGCGGCCCGCAGGTCCTCCAGCCCCTCGCCCGTCACCGCCGAGCACTGAACGATGTGCACGCCCAGCTCGACAAACCCGGCCGTGACGGCCTGATCGGGGCTGCCCAGGTCGACCTTGTTGATCACCAGCAGGGGGGCGAGCTCGCTCCGCTCGGCGACGATCAGGAAGCGGTCGATCAGCGCCTCGCGCAGCGCCGGCTGACATGTCGAGGCGACGATCAGGAGCTGGTCCATGTTGGCGACGATGACCTTCTCCGTCCGCGCGTCATATCTGTCGGTGCGCTTGCCGGATCGCGGCTGAGGCCGAACCAGCGCGCTGCTGCGGGGCTGACGCGCCAGGATCATGCCGTCGGCGCGGACCTTGTCGCCGGCGGCTGCGTCGCTGACGTGCCGCTCGCTGGCCAAGGCCACGGTCACCGCGTCTCCCACGGCCAGGGGGCTCAGCCCCTCCGGCGCGCGGAACGTCTTGGCGATGGCGCAGAGAGCCTCCTCGCCGGCGATGCGGACCGTCGCGCCGCCTGGGAAGAAGCCTGCGACCATGCCCTCGGCCTTCGGCAGCTCCTCGAGGTTGCCTTCCGGGGCCTGGAGGCGACAGGCGGGCAGCTTGACCTCTCGCGGCGCGAACCGGCCCTTCGGCCCGGCCCGGTCGGCCATGCTGTCGGAGGAGATGGCCTGGCGCCAGTCCCTTATGCGCTGCCGCGATTTGCCCTTCCGCCTTGCCATGGGATCAGCCCCCACCCGCCTGGCGCAGGTTTCGGATGATGTCCACCACGAGGTAGGCCGCGGTTGCCAGCATCAGCACCGCGAAGTACCGCCGCAGCGGGGCGGCCCGGAGTCGCTGGCATATCCACGCCCCGAGCTGCACGCCGAGGGCGCTTCCGACCAGTAGCGGCATGGCGATCCACAGCGAGGCCTGGCCCGTGATGCCGTAGGTCACCACGCCGGCCAGCGACGTCAGCACGATCACGCCCAGGCTCGTGCCCACGCACTGATGCATGCCCAGGCCGACGACCAGCAGCAGGGCGGGCACGAGTATCACGCCTCCGCCGATGCCGAGCAGCCCCGAAAGCACCCCAGCCGCCACGCCCAGCAGGGCCAGGGCGGGCAGGCTCACGCCGGTCAGCTCGCCGGTCAGGGATATCCGCGGCGGCAGCGACAGCCGCTGAAAAGCAGACTTGCCGGTCCGATGCTTCGGTGCACTTCGCCAAACCAGCCGGGCTACGGCGAGCATCACGATGACGAACAGGCCGTGCATCACGGGCACGAACAGCTCGCCGCTGGCGGCCCTGAGCCGGAAGTGAACCTCCTTGCCCAGTACGGCGCCGCCCATCGAGCAGATGCCCAGGACCACCGCCGCCTTGACCGCGACGTTGCCCAGGCGCATGTGCCTGCTCCAGCCGCCGGCGCTGGTGCCCAGCGTGAAGCACAGGCTCGATCCGACCGCCAGCGTGTAGTCGACCCCCAGCAGGGCGTTCAGCATGGGTGTAATGACTACCGCCCCGCCGATGCCGAACAGCGCCGACAGCGTCCCGCCGACCATGCCCATGCCGACAAGCGCCGCCAGCAGCAGCGCCGGGTCGAGACGTGTCGAGATTTCCTCCAGACCGGTCATTCGTTTCGCGATTCGCCGGTCCTTCTTTCACGCCGGGCGCGGAGCACATGGAACATCGCCTCGGCGCCCAGGCCCCAGGCCAGCGGCAACAGGACCAGCAGCAGCACGTTGATAAGCTTCGACATATTCAGGCCCAACAGCCTCGCGATGGATGCCTTACAGAGATCCAAACCTAGTAGCCGGCGCGGCCGGATGCAAGACCTGGGCCTGAGCGGCCGGAGGCGAGAACCGCATTAGTGTTCTCCCCGGCCCGGCGGCGCGGGTATCATCTATGTGGAGGGGGCGGAGAGCCGCGCGATGGCCAGGACCTGCCGCATCATCGATCACACGGCGGACATCGGCCTGGATGCCGGCGCCGACAGCATCGAGGAGCTGTTCGAGACGCTGGCTGAGGGCCTGGCTGACATCGTCTGCGAGCGGAGGACCGTCGAGCCGCGGCAGCGGCGGACGGTGCGGGTCGCCTCGGAGGACATCGAGGCCGCGGCGGTGGACTTCCTGGCTGCCGTGCTGAACGTCATTCAGGTCGACCGGTTCTTCGTGGCCGCCGTCGAGGTCACAGCCGTGGCCGACAACTCGGTCTCGGCTACACTCGCCGGCGAGGACTACGACCCGGCCCGCCACGAGATCGCCACCGAGGTCAAGGCCGTCACATATCACCGGTTGAGAATCGCCCGCGAAGGCGGGCGATGGCACGGGCGGGTCATCTTCGACGTGTAGGGCGGGTCCGCTGCCGTCGCGGCGGAATCGCGAGGTGGACCATGGGCAAGGACTTCCAGGGCAAGATCGAGCAGATCGACGCCAACCGCTGGCGGATCCCGAGATCCAGCCGGCCCGACATGCGCGTGGACGGGATCATCTACTCCAGCGGCGCGCTGATCGGCGACGCGCTGGCGGGCGGCGGGCCGGAGCAGGTAGCCAACGTCGCCACGCTGCCGGGGATCGTGTCAGCCTCGCTGGCCATGCCGGACATCCACTGGGGCTACGGGTTCTGTATCGGCGGCGTGGCCGCCACCGACATCGCCGCCGGCGGGGTCGTCTCGCCCGGCGGGGTCGGCTATGACATCAACTGCGGCGTGCGGCTGCTGCGAAGCGACCTGCCCGTGGCCGACGTGCGGCCCAGGACAAAGGAGCTTGTCGACCAGATCTTCCGCGACCTGCCCGCCGGCGTGGGCGTCGGCGGGGCGCTGGAACTGTCGCGGGCAGAGACGGCCAAGGTGCTGACCGGCGGCTCGCGATACCTTGTCGAGCGCGGCATGGCGGACGCAGCCGACCTGGCCGTCACCGAGTCCGGCGGCTGCCTGGAAGGCGCCGATCCCGCCGCCGTCTCCGCGCAAGCCTACAAGCGCGGTTCCGACCAGTGCGGCACGCTGGGCAGCGGCAACCACTTCGCCGAGGTCCAGTACGTCGAGGAAGTCCACGACGCCCAGGCCGCCGAGGCGCTGGGACTGGAGACGGGCAAGGTCACGTTCATGATCCACTGCGGCAGCCGAGGCCTCGGCCACCAGGTCTGCGACGACTACATCAGGTTGTTGCGCTCGGCCCCGGCGAAGTACGGCATCGCCCTGCCGGATCGCCAGCTCGTCTGCGCCCCAGCCGACAGCCCGGAAGGCCGGCAGTACCTCTCAGCCATGAGGGCGGCGGCGAACTTCGCCTGGGCGAACAGGCAGATGCTCGTGGGCATCCTCCGCAAGACGCTCGCGCGGTTCTTCGGCCAATCGGTCTCGTCGATGGGGCTGAGGCAGGTATACGACGTTGCCCACAACATCGCCAAGATCGAGACCCACGTCGTCGATGGCTGCGAGAAGCGGCTATGCGTCCACCGCAAGGGCGCGACGCGCGCCTTCCCGCCGGGGCACAGGGAACTGTCCGACGCCCACCGTCCGCTGGGCCAGCCCGTGCTGATCCCCGGCGACATGGGCACGGCCAGCTACGTGCTGCTGGGGACGCAAGCGGCGATGGAACAGACCTTCGGCAGCACCTGCCACGGCGCAGGCCGCGTGATGAGCCGCAAGGCTGCCATCGCCAGCGCACGCGGCAGGCGGATCGACAAGGAGCTGGCCGACGCCGGCGTGATCGCCCGCGCCCGGGGCAGGACGGGCCTGGCCGAGGAGCAGCCCGACGCCTACAAGGACGTGGATGCCGTGGTCGAGTGCGTTCACCAGGCCGGGCTGTCGCGGAAGGTCGCCCGCCTGCGACCCATAGGAGTGATAAAAGGCTAGCGGTCGTCCAGCAATCCGTTTTGGAGCGCGGTGGCGCTCCTGCCCCCCCCCCCCACACAAAAGGTTTAAAAGCCATTGACGCGGGCCGGGCGG
>CAYUYH010000023.1:0-2917 GCA_964449175.1 uncultured Planctomycetaceae bacterium | reverse complement strand
CCCACCGCGCAACACATGAGCTTTCACGGCATTGCAGGCGGCGGGGCAGGAGCCCCGTCGCCCCTCAATGCATCAGCGTTTTCAGACAGGGCCTCGGCGCCGACCACTCCGTCGGACCGATCGGCGCCCGGCCGAATGCGCGGATCCCTAGAGACCCGTCTGGATCTTCGCGGCCACCTTGTCGTCCTTGAAGGTGACGCTGATCTTCTTGTCCCCTTCCTCCCAGATCATGATCGTGCCGGCGCCGACCAGGCCGCCGATCGCGCCGCCGGCGCTTTCTTCCGACGTGGGCTCGCCGAGGATGTTCTTCACCTCGTTGACGCTCATGCCATTGGTGATCTTGTCATAGTTGCTCTTGCTGACCTTGCTGCCGCATCCGCCAACCATGAAGACAACCAGGCCGGCCAATACGAGGTACGTCACCATGTGCTTCGTTGACATCGCATTCTCCTTTCGCGTGTTGTCAAGCTCTTGGCCGCCGGTTGTCCGTCAAGTTGTCTGGCGGCCTCGACCGGGTGCGGTCTGCACCGTCAACAGATTATAGGCACGATGAAGTGCCTTCGCGGATGACTTGTCCAAGGTCTCTGCCCGCCATGTCTTGCGGGCGGAGCGTGCCTCTATTCCGTGCCGCCTTCGCCGTGAAGGGCGCGATAGATGTCGGTGAGGATCTTGTTCTCGAGCGCGCGGTCGCGTCGCCGCGTGATCCAGTACTCGTTCTGCTCGGGCGTGGTTGCCGCCTCCCGCTCAGCCGGCGTATGGCTCGGCGGACCGTCGTAGACCTCGGCGAAGCCCACGTGTCGCTTCATCGCCACGCCCTGCCGCTGGATTTCCACCATGGCGTAGGCTGTCATAACGCTGCCCCGCTGGCGAACGGTGATCGTGGCCAGCTGCCGCTCGGCGGAGCCCAGGGCCATGTCAGGCGCGACCGTCTTCGGGGCGGACTTGATGACGCCGCTGGAGCGGTCGGCTGAGGCCACCGTGAAGTATTGGGCCGTCACGGTGCGGGCCGCGCGAAAGGCATCGGCGTACTGCACCGGACCCAACGCCCGCTCCGTGCCCAGCTCGGCCTGCGTGCAACCGGCGAGGAAGGCCGCGGCCAGAGTGACGAGTATGACGTGCTTGCTCATGTCCGTATCTCCGATCCCCAGCATGCCGGCCCCGTGGGCCGAGGCTCATGCCTCGTCGCTCTGCTG
This sequence comes from uncultured Planctomycetaceae bacterium, assembly GCA_964449175.1. Taxonomy (GTDB): domain Bacteria; phylum Planctomycetota; class Phycisphaerae; order SM23-33; family SM23-33; genus CAYUYH01. Next base: position 1,724 of record CAYUYH010000023.1, on the reverse strand, counting down.
GAGCGAGTAGTTAGGGGCCTCGTGCGTGATCGCTATATCGTGCGGGTGGTTCTCGGTCAGCGAGGCGGCGGATATCCGCACGAAGACCGCCTTGGCCCGCAACTGGTCGACGGTGGCCGTGCCGCAGTAGCCCATGCCCGCCCGCAAGCCGCCGACCATCTGATACACAAAGTCGCTCAGTCGGCCTCGGTAGGGCACCCGGCCTTCGACGCCTTCGGGGACGAACTTGTCCCGCTGGGTCTCGCCGGCCTGAGCGTAGCGGTCGCCTGAGCCGGAGACCATCGCGCCCAGTGAGCCCATGCCGCGGTAGACCTTGAATCGCCTGCCCTTGTAGATCACCGTCTCGCCTGGCGACTCGTCCAGCCCGGCGAACAGGCTGCCCATCATCACGGCCGACGCCCCGGCCGCGATCGCCTTGGTGATGTCGCCGCTGTGGCGAATGCCGCCGTCGGCGATGACGGGGGCGCCCTTCGCGTCGGCGACCTTCGAGCATTCTCGAACGGCTGTGATCTGTGGCACGCCGACGCCGCTGATTACCCGCGTCGTGCAGATCGAGCCCGGCCCGATGCCGACCTTCAGGCCGTCGGCCCCGGCGGCGAGCAGGTCCTTGGCGGCCTGGGCGGTGGCGATGTTGCCGGCGACGACGTCGATCTGGTGGTCCGCCTTGACCTTCTCGACGGTCTTGATGACGTTGTCGCTGTGGCCGTGGGCCGTGTCCACGACGATCACGTCCACGCCGTTGCGGATGAGCGCGGCGATGCGTTCGTGGTCGTGCACGCCGACGGCCGCCCCGACCCGCAGCCGGCCTCGAGCGTCCTTGCACGATCGCGGGAACTGCCACAGCTTGTCGATGTCACGCATCGTCACCAGCCCGGCCAGGCGCCCCTGGGAGTCCACGAGCAGCAGCTTCTCGACTTTCTGGCGGTTCAGTATCCCGTGTGCCTCATCCAGTGAAGTCTCCGGCGCAGCCGTGACCAGGTTGTCCTTGGTCATCACGTTCTCGATGCGCTCGTCGCCGTGCAGGAACTTCAGATCGCGGCGGGTCAATATCCCGGCCAGCTTGCCGCCGTCGACCACGATGGGGATGCCGGAGATGTTGTGGTCCTGCATGAGGCGGCGGGCCTCCGCCGTCGAGGCGGTGGGGGGCAGCGTCACCGGGTCTGTGATGATGCCGTTCTCGCTGCGCTTGACCTTCTCCACCTCGCGCGCCTGGGCCTCGATAGAGAGATTCTTGTGGATGATGCCGATGCCGCCCTCCTGCGCCAGGGCGATCGCCAGCGCGGACTCCGTCACCGTGTCCATCGGCGCCGACAGCAGGGGGATGTTCAGGCGGATGTTGCTCGTCAGGTTCGTGGAGGTGTCTACCTCCCGCGGGACGACCGACGACCTACCGGGGACAAGGAGCACATCGTCAAAGGTGATTCCTTCACCGACAAGCTTGTCTCTCATGGCGCCTCCCGAGCACTTGCCCGTTTGGCACATATAATCCAGGCAGACTGTTGACTGCAAGAGGCGCCGCAAAGAAAAATAGCCCCCAATGGAAGTCTGGCAGGACATGACGGACTCTCTGGCTTCCCTGGCCGCGGCCGACCTGCTCCGCCAGCCCGTGGTGGTGGACTCCGCCGCCGGACCCAGGATAACCCTCGCCGGGCGGGAGGTGGTCTGCCTGTGCAGCAACGACTACCTGGCCCTGGCGGGCGAGCCGGCGGTCCGCAACGCCGCGT
>CAYUYH010000022.1:11996-17156 GCA_964449175.1 uncultured Planctomycetaceae bacterium | reverse complement strand
TGTGCGCCTTCACTATCGCCGGCAATTCGGGCTGGGGGAAGGCCGGCGCCGACGGGCGCTGGATGGTCCGCATGCCCGCGATGCCCGCCGGCGGGCCGCACGAGATGACCGTCGCGGGCGGCAACACCCTCAAGGTCGCCAACGTGATGGTGGGGGAGGTTTGGCTGTGCAGCGGGCAGTCGAACATGAACTGGTCGGTGGCAAAGTGCGCCGACGGCGCCGCGGAGATCGCCGCAGCCAACTATCCCGACATCCGCCTGTTCGCGGTGACCAAGCGGACAGCCCTGGAGCCGGTCGACGACGTCCGCGGCCAGTGGCGGGTATGCGACCCCAGCGGCGTGAAGAACTTCTCGGCGGCGGCGTACTACTTCGGCCGGCGGCTCCACAAGACCCTCGGCGTGCCCGTAGGGCTGATCCACAGCTCCGTGGGCGGCTCGACCATCCAGCTCTGGACGCCGCGCGAGGCGATGATCGCCGACAAGGCCGTCGAGCCCTTCCTCCGGGAGTATGACCAGGCCAGGGCCGACGAGCACGCCAAGAGATACGCCAAGTATCACCTGGATCTGGTCGATTGGCCGCTGAAGGCCCGGGCCGCCGCCGCTGCCGGCGCCGAGCCGCCCGGCAGGCCCAAGCTGCCCAAGCCGCCCTGGCTGGGGGGCTGTTTCTACAACGGCATGATCGACCCGCTCGTGCCCTACGCCCTGGCCGGCGTGGCGTGGTACCAGGGCGAGTCGAACGTCGACGACCCGGACATCTACGCCCGCCAGTCGGCCGTGATGATCGCCGCCTGGCGCGAGCAGTTCGGCCGGGACGACCTGCCGTTCATCTACGTGCAGTTGGCCAACTACATGCAGCGGGGGGGCGAGCCCACCGACAGCAACTGGGCCCGCCTGCGCGAGGCGCAGCTCAAGACGCTGTCGGTGCCGAACACGGCGATGGTCGTGGCGATCGACATCGGCGAGGCGGACAACATTCACCCGGCCAACAAGCAGGACGTCGGCGCCCGGCTCGCATTGGCTGCGCTCAAGCTCGCCTACGGGCGCGACGTGGTGTACTCCGGGCCGATCTTCCGCTGCATGAAGGTTGAAGGCGGCAAGGCGATCATCAGCTTCGAGCACACGGGCGGCGGCCTGGTGGCCAAGGGCGGGGAGCTGGTCGGCTTTGCCGTCGCCGGCGCGGACCGGCGGTTCGTCTGGGCCGACGCCACCATCGACGTCGACACGGTGGTCGTCGCCAGCCAGGCCGTGCCCGAGCCGGTGGCCGTGCGCTACGCCTGGGCGGACAACCCCGCCGCCAACCTGTACAACGCCGAGGGTCTGCCGGCCTCGCCGTTCCGCACCGACGACTGGCCGATGGAAAGCGCCGACGAGCAGCCCGCGGCTGAGTGACCGCCGGCCGGCCGCTGGACGCCAATGCCTCCACCCAAAGCAGGCAATCAGGAGACGCACACCTCCGCCCCTCGCGCGGCGGCGCCGGCGGTCTATGGCCTGGCCGTCTTCCTGGGGGCGTTCCTGCTGTTCCAGGTTCAGCCGCTCGTGGGCAAGTTCATCGTGCCGCGTTTTGGCGGCGGGCCGGAGGTCTGGACGACGTGTCTGCTGTTCTACCAGACGCTGCTGCTGGGCGGCTACGCGTACGCGCACCTGATCGCCAGCCGCCTCAGCGGCAGGTGGCAGGCGGTCGTCCACATGGCTGTGCTCGCGGCGGCGCTGGTGGCCTTGCCGATCGTGCCTGCCGCCTCAACTGGCTTCGGCGAGGGGCGACTGCCGGTGCTCCGGGTGCTCTGGCTGCTGGCGGCGTCCGTCGGCGTGCCGTACTTCGTGCTGTCTGCCAGCAGCCCGCTGCTCCAGAGCTGGTTCGCCCGCACCGAGCAGGGCCGCTCGCCGTATCGGCTGTATGCCCTGTCCAACGCCGGCTCGCTGCTGGCGGTGGTGAGCTATCCATTCCTGGTCGAGCCGCATCTCGGCAGAATGCTCCAGGCGCGGGCGTGGTCGTGGGGCCTGGGCGCGTACGCGGTGGTCGGCGCGTGTCTGGCCGTGTACCTGATGCGGCGCTCGCCCGGGCGCGCCCCGCAGCCGATAACGCGGCGCCGTGGAGCGGACGAGAAGCCCAGCGTCGGCAGGATGCTGCTGTGGCTGGCGCTGCCGGCGGCTGCGTCGGTCGAGCTGCTTGCCGTCACCAACAAGATATGCCAGGACATCACAGCCGTGCCGCTGCTGTGGATGCTGCCGCTGTGCGTGTATCTCGTGTCGTTCGTCGTGTGCTTCCATGACGAGCGGTGGTACCGCCGCGGCCTGTTCTTGGCGGTGTTCGCGCTGTCTATCCCGGCGGCGATACTGGCCAACAGGCACTACTACGATCTGCCCGTGCGCTTCCAGGTGGCCATCTACCTGGTCTTGCTGTTGGCCTGCTGCCTGATCTGCCACGGTGAGCTGTATCGCATCAGGCCGGCGCCGCGCCACCTGACGCGGTTCTATCTGCTGATCGCCGCCGGCGGCGCCATCGGTGGCTTTCTGGTGGCGGTCGTCGCCCCGCTGGTGCTGAACAGCCACCTGGAGTTCGAGTTCGGCCTGGTGGCCTGCGGGCTGCTGGTGCTGGTCGCGGAGAAGGCCCCGCCGGCGATCCACCGTCGCCGGCTGATGCTGGGTGGCGCGGCTGCGGTCGTCATCGTCGCGGCGATGGTGTTCTCCCAGTGGCACCCGGGCGAGGACAACATCGTGCGAACCCGGAACTTCTTCGGCGTGATCACCGTCCGCGAGAAGTACGGCGACGACCCAACCATGCACAGGTACGTCCTGGAGCACGGCACGACGATCCACGGCAGCCAATTCGTCGAGCCGAGCAGGCAGAAGCTCGCGACGACCTACTATGGCCCCGGCAGCGGCGTGGGCCTGGCGATGCGGGCACTGGCCGAGCGGGGCGACGTGCGTGTCGGCGTGATCGGCCTGGGCGTGGGCACGCTGGCCGCCTACGGGCGCGACGGCGATGTCATCCGCTTCTACGAGATCAACCCGGATATCGATCACTTGGCCTGGTCGCTGTTCACCTATCTGGACACGACGCCGGCGACGGTTGACGTCGTGATCGGCGACGCGCGGATGTCGCTGGAGCACCAGGCCGACCAGGGCTTCGACATGCTCGTGCTGGATGCCTTCAGCAGTGACTCGATACCCGTGCACCTCCTGACGGCTGAGGCGTTCGAGACGTACCTCCGCCACCTCGCCGCGGGCGGCGTGATCGCCGTTCACGCCTCGGCGGTCTACCTGGACCTCCAGCCGGTTGTGCTGAAGCTGGCCGAGCACTTCGGCCTCCGTGCCGTCTGCATCGAGACCCCCGGCCGGGACGAAGACGGCACCCTGTCGGCGACCTGGATTCTCCTCAGCCGCGGCGACGCCATTCTCGCGCGCCCGGAGATTCGGCAGGCCGCCAACGTCACCCGGCCGGACACCGCGCACGTCAGGCTCTGGACGGACGACTACGCCAATCCGCTCCAGGTGCTTCGCTGACCGGCCCGCCCGCCCGGGCCGCGCGGGGCGTGCAAACCGGTGCGCTTGACCCCGCGACCAAGCCGATGGAGAATACTGCCGCAGACGGGGCGTAGCTCAGCTCGACACGTCGAGTCGCCGTGGCGACAGGTCGCTCCCTTCTGAACGCCGCCGCCATGCTGTGTATGAGGGGTGCGCTTGACCGGGCAGTGCAACGGGGAGAGAATGTGCTCGCAGGCGGGGCGTAGCTCAGCTTGGTTTAGAGCGCGTGGTTTGGGACCACGAGGTCGGAGGTTCAAATCCTCTCGCCCCGAGTCAATGGGCGGATCGTATTGCGTGTACGTGCTTTGGAGTCCGTCAGCCGGCAGGCTCTACACCGGCTCGACGGCTGACCTGGAAGATCGGCTTGCCCGGCACAATGCCGGACAAAGCAAGGCCACGCGATACGGTGTGCCGTGGCAGGTCGTCCGTGTGGAGCACTTCGCGACCCGTGCCGAGGCCGTTCGACGAGAACGGTTCCTCAAGACCGGGCGGGGACGGGAAGAACTCGGCAAGCTGCTGGCCGAGCTCAGCTAGAGCGGTCGCCGCGGCGACAGGTCGGAGGTTAGAATCCTCTCGCCCCGAGTCAATGGGTGGATCGTATTGCGTGTACGTGCTTTGGAGTCCGTCAGCCGGCAGGCTCTACACCGGCTCGACGGCTGACCTGGAAGATCGGCTTGCCCGGCACAATGCCGGACAAAGCAAGGCCACGCGATACGGTGTGCCGTGGCAGGTCGTCCGTGTGGAGCACTTCGCGACCCGTGCCGAGGCCGTTCGACGAGAACGGTTCCTCAAGACCGGGCGGGGACGGGAAGAACTCGGCAAGCTGCTGGCCGAGCTCAGCTAGAGCGGTCGCCGCGGCGACAGGTCGGAGGTTCGAATCCTCTCGCCCCGAGTGCCGCGAAGTGGCACTAGAGCAGGAGAAAGTCGAGAGTAGATAGTAGACCAGAGGCTGACGCCCCGGGTCTTGTGCCGACGCGAAATCGCAGGTCACCCTCTCCTGCGGTGTACTCTCTGCTTTCTACTCTCTGGTCGTGGGGGTATGTTCTGGATATGGCCGTCGAACCTGGGTAAACGCAGTCTCGTCTAGTTACTGTTTTGGAGGCCTGTCCAGATGACAGACGACATCCACAAGACCGAAGTGACGAACCTGCCGTTGACGGAGAATAAACTGCTCGGCGTCGAGTTGATTCCAATGCCATCTGGGGACAACCCTTGGCGAACGCAGGGCGACTACCGCCGGGAACAGAAGCGAGATACGATCCGCTTTGTATTGACGATTGCAGCATTGATTGTCTCGATTGCTAGCGTGGCAGCAACTGCCACCATCGCGATTGTCACCGTTCGTAGTGCGACCTAGGCAGGCGCTAGAGTCTCACCCCGCGCCCATGGCGCCACACGGCAATTGGGCGTGTGTTGTCGCTCTTGCGGGCGGGGGCGAAATGAGCACAATTCCCCCTGACCGTTCGTAGAATTGGCGTCGTGGCCACGTTGGGGGGTGGCGGGGCTCCTGCCCTGCCACCAGCAAGGCCAAACGTGATGGCTTGCCTCGCGGTGGGGCCGGGGCCCCACCCCGGCGCACCAACCACGCCAAGAACCCAGGCCAGGCCGCGCCCCGCCCCCCTGTGCGGCCGTGGGC
>CAYUYH010000022.1:0-11986 GCA_964449175.1 uncultured Planctomycetaceae bacterium | reverse complement strand
CGCAGAGGCGCGCAGCGGCAGGCGAAGGCGTTGGGGTGGCCGGGGGGGGGGGATGCCCCCCCACCGCGCCTCACCAAGCAGGCTAAGAAGCCAGTCCTGACAGCGCCAGGCCGACGTGTGCGGCAGTGGCAGCGGCCTGGGAGAATCGCGCGATGGACGAGGTGGTCATACCTGTTCTCTTGGCGACCAACGCAGCCTTCGCGGCTGTGTTCGCCCCGCTGCTGGCGCGGCACCTGGCAGCCGTCCGTCCGGGCGGGCGATTCCTGCCCTGGCTGCTCGCGCTGTGGGGCATCTACCTGGCTGAGGGCGCAGCCTTCAGCGCCAGCATGGCCACGAACGTGCTGAACTTTGCGTTGGCGGCGGTGTGGGGCGTCGTGTTCGCCCGGAAGCTGCGGCACCTGCCGCGGCGGCAGCGGGTCGCCTCGTCGCTGCGCGTGGGGCTGTACACGTCCCTGCCGGCGGTGTCGTTCGCCTCGGTGCTCGTCGTGATGGCTGCGGGCGGCTGGCCGATCCTGACGGCCAAGGGCGGGCATGACTTCGGCGTGCCGGAGTTCGTGCCCTGGCCGTTCTGCACGATGCTGGGGTTCTTCGCCGCCGTCGTCGGCTCAGCCGTTGTCGGCAAGACGCTCATCACCACCGCCATCGCCGCTTCCAAGCGCGGCGCTACAGGAGCTGCAGCATGACTGACTCAAGTACTGCGGGCGTGACGTACACCACTTCGTTGGCCGGCGTAGAGGAGGGTATGCTGGAAGGGTTCTTCGAGGGCTGGCGCCGGCCGCTCACTCGACAGCAGCACCTGGGCGTGTTGCGCGACAGTAGCCATGTCGTCCTGGCTGTCGATGATCGGCTCGGCACGGTCGTCGGCTTCATCAACGCCCTGGCCGACGGCTGTAACTCGGCATTCCTCCCGATGCTGGAGGTCCTCCCCGCCTACCGTCGGAGGGGCATCGGCACTGAGCTGCTCCGGCGGATGCTGCAAATCCTGGGCGACTACCCTTGTATTGACGTGACGTGCGACCCGGAGATGCAGTCTTTCTACGCCAGGTGCGGTATGACGAGGTCCGTGGGCATGGTCGTCCGGGACTACTCCCGCGCAAGCGGGGCCCCGCCGCCTGCCCGCGGCAGCTGACACGCGAATCTGGGCCTACTTGCTCATCGTCCAGGCCCGCCGAGACGGATGACCTTTGCCGGTTTCCTGCGGCGGCGTAGAATACTCCGGGTCGGGGGGCGTGTAGGGAGTTGGGGCTGTGGACACGGAAGCGTCTGAAGACGCGGGAATCAGGCATACAAGCCGTCGCAGGCCCAGTCGCGCCGCCAAGGCAGCGTGGCTGGCAGGGACAGGCGGTGCGACTGCTGCCCTGGGGAGCCTGTCTCTCTGGTACTTTCGCTTCTTCGATTCCGACGAGGGATACTTCCTGCTTATGTCGGCCATCCTCTTCGTGTGCGTGGTGTGCGTGGCGTGGCGACTGAAGAACGCTGTGCTAGGTGTGTTCCTTGGCGTGATTGCCGGGGTCGCTTGCACAGGCGGCATGCTGCTTGCGGCTTGGGGCTACGGGCTTTCGCCGGGGTGGTCGTGGTTTGCTTTCAGACTCATAGGTTCAGCTGCTGCTACTCCGCTGGCCGTTGTCGGCGCCATAGTGGGGATATGGGCAGATGTGGCGGCCTCGCCGCGCCCGTGGGAGAGATCCCGATGATTGCGCAGTATTCACGTCATCGCGAGCTCGGCCTATAATCGCCCTCGCCGCGGCGCTGGGTTTGCGGTGCGGCGAGGGTGAGGCGAATGACCGTACGCGCGGTGATCATCGGACTGCTGGGTGCCTTGTTCATATCTTGTCTGGGCTACCTGGTGCGGAACGTCGCTGGGCTTGAGAGCCTGATTGCCGGCAACCAGGCGCCGGCGAGCGTGTTCGGCACGCTGGTGGTCGTCGCGGCGCTGACAAATCCGCTGCTGCACAAGCTTCGCCGCAGTCTCGCTCTGCGGGCGCGCGAGCTGGCCGTCGTCGTGGTGCTGATGCTCGTGGCGTGCAGCATCCCCAGCCTCGGCCTGCTGAGCCACTTCACGCAGACGATCTCGCTGCCGGCATACTGGAACTCGGTCGACGCCGGCTGGCGCAACAACGGCGTGCTCAGCTACGTCCCCCCGCCCATGCTCGCCGGGGGAGGGCGATACGACCGAGCCGTCCACGAGCCGCTGCTGACGGGCATCGGACGGCCTGGCCAACTCATCGGCCTCGACCGCGTGCCATGGTCCGGCTGGGCTGCGCCGCTGGCGACGTGGATGCCGCTGGTGGTGATGATGGCCGCGTCGGCGCTGTGCCTGGCCCTGATCGTCCACCGCCAGTGGTCCACGCACGAGCGGCTGCGGTATCCGATCCCGGAATTCGCCGCGGCGATGATGAACCGCCCCGAAGGCCGAGCCATCGCGCCGGTCTTCCGGGCTCGCGTATTCTGGATAGGCCTGGGCGGCGTGTTGGCGATCCGAATGGTCAACAGCCTGAACGTCTGGTGCCAGACCGGCATCTCCATCCCCACGGTATTCGACTTCCTTGCGGTGGGCGAGAAGTTCCCCAACATCCTGAACACGCCGTTCGGCGGGTCGCTGCTTCAGCCGCGGTTCTACTTCGCGCTGGTCGCGTTCGCGTACTTCCTGGCCAGCGACGTCTCGCTATCCGTGGGCATCACGCAGATCATCTCCGTGCTGGTGATGGCCGTGCTGCTGGCGAGGGGGTTCGACGTCTCATCGAACATCATGTCCGGCGGGCTTGGCGGCTGGCAGCGCGCGGGCAGCTACATGGCCTTCGTGCTGATACTGCTGTACACGGGGCGGCGATACTACCGGCAGGTTTTGGCCGCGGCTGTGACGGGCCGCCGCGGAGACCGCGTCGAGCGGTCGGCTATTTGGGCGTGCCGGATACTCATCCTCTGCTTCGCGGCGATGACGGCGATACTCATCTCGCTTGGGCTGGACTGGCCGCTGGCGATCGGCGTGCTGGCCATGATCCTGATGGTCTACGTCTGCGTGGCCCGGATCACGGCCGAGACGGGGCTGTACTACATTCAGCCGCGATGGCAGCCGCTGGGCGTGCTGCTGGGGCTGATGGGCTCGTTCGCCCTCGGCCCGAAGGCGATAATCATGGCCGGCATGCTGTGCGCGGTGCTGAGCATCGACGTCGGGCAGGCGCTGATGCCGTATTTCGTCAACGGCCTGCGCATCGCCGAGAAGACCGGCCTGCGGGCGTCGCGCCTGGGCCGCCCGGCCGCCCTGACCTACGGGCTGTGCCTGGCGCCGGCGTTGGTGATCGTGCTGTGGGCGAGCTACAACTACGGCCTGCCGAGCAGGGACTTCACGTTCCGCCGCATCCCGCGGATGAGCTTCGACCCGGCGTCCAAGGCCATCACCGAGCTGAAGCTCACCGGCGAGCTGGCCGAGTCGGTCAACCTCTCGCCGCTGGCCAGGCTCGCCCGGATTCGCCCGGACAAGAAGTTCCTCTGGTCGGCGGGGACTGGCGTGGCGCTGGTGCTGATCCTCGGCGGCCTGCGACTGCGGTTCAGTTGGTGGCCGATACATCCGGTCATGGTGCTGCTGTGGGACACGACTGCGGCGGCGCACAACAGCCCGTCCTTCCTTGCCGGCTGGGGGATCAAGACGGCTGTGACGCGACTAGGGGGCTACGGGCTCTACCAGCGCCTCAAGCCGCTGATGTTCGGGATCATCGCCGGGGACTTCCTGGCTGCGTTGATCGGCATGGTGGTGGGGGCCGTCTACTATGCCTCCACCGGCCTGCAATTGCCACGCTACGCCATCTTCCCATGACGCCCTTGCCGGGGGCGGGTCACCGGTCGCGCCGCTGAGCCCGCCGCCGCCTTCCGTGTCGCCGCCGTAGCAACATCACGCCCCCCGCGGCCAGGCGGCTGTTCATGCGCCAGCCGAACATGCTCCGCGTGCTCTATGCGCTGATTCCGCTGGCCGCGGCGGGGGTGTACTTCTTCGGCTGGCGTGTCGCGGCGCTGCTGGCCGTGTGCACGGCGGCCGGCCTGACCACTGAGTGGATCACCTCGCGCAAGAGAGGCGCTAGCATCTCGATCGCGTGTTTCGTGACGTGCTGGCTGTTCGCACTGTCGCTGCCGCCGACGGCGCCGTTCTGGCTGGGCGTGGTCGGGGCGGTCGTGGCGATACTGTTCGGCAAGGAGGTGTTCGGCGGCTTCGGGCGGAACTTCGCCAACCCGGCCATCGTCGGCAGGACGTTCGTCTACATCGCCTTCCCCAGCGAGATGACGGCCGCGTTCGTGCCCGTGTTCAGGGGCTTTCCCGGCGGGCTGGTCCACTGGTCGCTGGCCGGCGCGGCGAGGCTGCCGGAGTACTTGGCCTCGTCGTCGGCGTCGGCTGCGGACGCGATCACACAAGCCACGCCGATGCTCGCCCGCAGCCGATTCGGCGAGGTCGCGCCGACGGCCGACCTGTTGACCGGAAGCATCGGCGGCAGCTTCCCCAGCGAACACGGCTCGGGAGTTCTCGCTGCCGGCAGCATCGGCGAGGCCTACCTGTGCGGCGGGCCCGGCATGATCGACGCGGCCATCAATGTCCTCCACGCCAAGGGCTTCGGCGACGAGAGGGTATTCTATGACAAGTTCGCCTAGGGCGGGCGAATTGCTCTAATATCCGCTGCCGTTTAGCCTTGCCGTAAGTGCCGGTTGGCGGTATCATACCCGTTCTGTCGGCTGGACGACGTGGGCGACGCCGGTCTGGTCGCAACGTCTGAGCGCACTTCGAGCGGGATCACATGAGCGACGTGGCCCTTTCGGGGAAAGCCAATTCGAAGTGGTTTGCCTATCCCGCGGTCGTCGTGCTTTTGGCGGCCTTCGCGATCCTGGCCGTCACGAGCACGTTCGACAAGGCCGCCACTTCAGACGAGGTAGTGCATCTCCTTGCCGGCGTAAGCTACTGGAGGCTCAACGACTACCGGATCGACCCCGAGAACGGCAACCTGCCGCAGCGCTGGATGGCCCTGCCTATGCTGGCGGGGAAGTGCACGCTGCCGTCATTCGAGCGGCCCGCCAAGCAGGACGAGTGGCGCCTGGCCCAGGAGTTCTTCTACGAGCTGGGCAATGACGTCGAGCGGATGCTGCTGCTGGGCAGGACCATGATCGTCATCCTCGCCGTCGTGCTCGGCGCGCTGGTCTACGCATGGTCGGCCAAGCTGTACGGGCGGGCCGGCGGCATCATCTCGCTGGTGCTGTACTGTTTCAGCACGGCCGTGCTCGCCAATGGCCGAGTCATGACCAGCGACCTGGTGGCGTCACTGTTCTTCCCGGCATCACTGTGGTGCCTGTGGGCGATGCTGCATCGCTTCACGCCGATGACCGTGCTTCGCAGCGCCGTGGTGATGGGGCTGCTGTTCGTCTCCAAGATGTCAGCCATCCTCATCGTACCGATGGGGCTGGCGCTGGCGGCGATTCGGCTGATCGACGGCAGGCCGCTGCCGGTGAAGTTCGGCGCCGCCAGGCAGATCGACAGGCGGTGCGATCAGAGCCTGCTACTATTGGGCGCTGTCGTCTTCCACATGATTGTGGTCTTCGTGACCATCTGGGCCTTCTACGGGTTCAGGTTCTCCATGATGCCCTACTCGAAGCTCGCCTTGAGGCAGTCCGAGGTGTGCTGGGCGAAGCTGGCAACCTGGCCCTACCCTCTCGACAATACGATACTCTTCCTCCGTGACACGCACCTGCTGCCGGAGGGGTATCTCTTCGGCATGGGCCACGTCCTGAGGTACGCCGATTACAGGCCGGCGTTCCTCGCCGGGCGGTACAGCGTTCACGGCTGGTGGTGGTTCTTCCCCTATTGCCTGCTGATTAAGACACAGTTGTCCCTGTTCGCAATTCTCGCCCTTGCGATGATCGCGGCCGCGGTGAAGTGGCGAGCCGGCTCGAAGAACCGAGACGAGGCCGGCCCGTCGGGCCTGTGGGCCAGCTTCTACCGCACGGCGCCGCTGTGGGCGCTGCTGGTCGTCTACTGGGCCACGATGCTGACCAGCCACATGAACATAGGCCACCGGCACATCCTGCCGACGTATCCGGCGATGTTCATCCTGGCCGGCGGGGCGGCGACGCTGTTCCGCGGCCGAGGGCGCACGGCGGCGATCGCGGCTGTGTGCCTGCTCCTGGTCCTGTATGCCGGCGAGGCGGTGCGGATATATCCCCACTACATCGCGTACTTCAACCAACTGGTCGGCGGGCCGGCCAATGGCTATCGCCATCTGGTGGACAGCTCGCTGGACTGGGGGCAGGACACGCCGGGGCTGAAGAAGTGGCTGGATCGCAAAGGCCTGAGCAACCAGAGCGGAACGCCCGTGTACCTTGCCTACTTCGGCAACGGCAGCCCGACGTACTACGGCGTCAACGTCCGCCGGCTGAGGGGGTTCGTCGACGCGGACCTCGCAGGGCGGAGGCCCTACGTGGAACTTGAGGGCGGCTATTACTGCATCGGCGCCAGCATGCTGCCTTGTGTGCTCACCAAACCGATGGGCCCGTGGTCGACCTACTCCGAGACGGTCTACAGGACCGCCTCGGAAACGTTGAGACAATTGGATGCCCTGGATCCCGGGTCCCGGCGAGACTGGCGCGGGCCCAATGGAGAGACATACGAGGAGATCAGAGACACCTGCGACGACTTCCGACAGGCCCGGCTGATGTCCTATCTCCGTCACCGCAGGTGCGATGATCACATCGGCTACTCCATCCTGATCTATCACCTCACCGACGACGAGGTGGAAGAGGCCCTGCATGGCAGGCCCAAGGAGATGGTCTTCGCCGATCGGCCCATGATTGTGAAGCTGCTGTCGGAGTGACACGCAGCGCCCCGGCCGGCGGCGCCGACCGAGAAGGCCGTGTTTGATCCAAGGGAGGCTGCAACGTTGAAGGCGAACTGCCGACCGACTAGGATACGCAGCCCAATCGGGCAATGGACCAGAGGTACGAGCCGTATTCCGTTATCCAGGTAGGTTTGTTGGCTAGCACAGAGAAACCCGAGATCGACCACGAGGGCGCCGGCTCCCAGCCATCCCTCCTGTCGATCATCATCCCCGCGTACAACGAGGAGCGGCGCATCGCCCCTGCGCTGGAGAGAATAGCCGACTTCCTCGATGACCAGGATTTCACCGCCGAGGTAATCGTCGTGGACAACGGCAGCGACGACCGCACGAGCGAGGTGGCGCGGTCTTTCCGCGATCGCCTGGCCGCCCTGCAAGTGATCCGCGAGCCGCGTCGCGGCAAGGGCCTGGCCGTCAGGGTCGGCATGCTGGCGGCGGCAGGGCAGTTCCGCTTCCTCTGCGACGCCGACCTGTCCATGCCGATCGACGAAGTGATGCGATTCCTGCCGCCGGCGCTGGTCGACTGCGACGTCGGCATCGGCTCGCGGGAGGCGCCGCAGTCCGTCGTCGTCGACACGCCGAAGCGAAGGAGAATGGGCAGGGCGTTCAACCTGATCGTCAGATGCCTCGGCCTGACTCATCTGCGCGACACGCAGTGCGGCTTCAAGTGCTTCACCGCCGCCGCCGCCGAGGATATCTTCCCTCGCCAGCGGCTCGATGGGCTGGCCTTCGACGCCGAAGTGCTCTATATTGCACAGAAGCTGGGCTATCGCGTCGTGGAGGTGCCCATATCCTGGCGGATTGATCCGGACACGAGGGTTCGTCTCGTGGCCGATGCGATTGGGATGGCAATGGATCTGCTGCGGGTGCGATTGAATGGCTGGCTCGGCGTCTACGGCAGGCGCCGCGACGGCCGATCATAGCCGCCTCCGCGCTCGCCGCGGGCGCCGGCCTGCGGCAGGGGCGGCTGACGGCGAGCCACGTCTTTTCCGCGAGTGAATGTATGAAAGCCTGGGCGGCGCCCACATCGCGTCCTGTCGTGTACGTGGCCGTGGCCGCGCTGCTGGGGGTGATGTTCGCGCTGGCCGCCACGAGCGTCTTGAACAAGTGCAACACCTACGATGAGCTCGTTCATATCACCGCCGGCTACGGCTATTGGACGCTCAACGACTATCGAATAGACCCCGAAAACGGCAACCTCCCGCAGCGATGGATGGCCCTGCCCCTGCTTGCCGGCGAGTACACATTCCCCTCGCTCGACCACGATTGGTGGAATGAATGGATGCTGTCGTACAACTTTCTCTACCGCGGCGGCAACGACACGGACACGATCGTATTCCGCGCCCGGTTGATGATTGCAGCCCTGGCCGTCGTGCTGGGGGCGATCGTCTACGCGTGGTCCTCGCGCCTCTACGGGCGGGGCGGCGGACTAATCTCCGCCGTGCTGTGCTGCTTCAGCACGGCCATCCTCGCCAACGGCCGACTCGCCACCAGCGACCTGACCGCGGCGCTGTTCTTCCTGGCGTCGGTCGGGTGCATCTGGGGCGTGCTGAACCGCCTCACGCTGCCGCGGCTGCTGGGCAGCGCCGTGGTGATGGGGCTGCTGTTCGTCGCCAAGATGTCCGCCGTTCTCATAGTGCCGATGGGCCTGGCGCTGATCATCATGCGGCTTGCCCATAACGCGCCGTTGCCGGTCCGGCTCGGGCCGCTGCGGCGCGACGTAGCCGGGGCTGCCGGCCAGGCGGGGCTGTTCCTGGCGACGGTCGCCGTACACGCGGCCGTGGTGATCGTCGTCATCTGGGCGTTCTATGGATTCCGTTACTCCGCGGTGAATCCGTCATTGGCCGGAAACGAACAGTTCGCCGCCAATTGGGACAAGGTTCTGGTCCACCCCTTCCCCATGCGAGGCGCGATCACCTTCGCCCGTGACCACAAGCTCCTGCCGGAGGCGTATCTCATGGGCCAGGCGCACGTGCTCAAGCACTCGCAGATTCGCCTGGCCTTCCTCAACGGGCAGTACAGCTCGTGCGGCTGGTGGTGGTTCTTCCCATACTGCCTTCTGACCAAGACGCAACTGCCGCTGTTCGTCATCCTCGCCCTGGTGGCAGGG
Organism: uncultured Planctomycetaceae bacterium; assembly: GCA_964449175.1. Lineage (GTDB taxonomy): Bacteria > Planctomycetota > Phycisphaerae > SM23-33 > SM23-33 > CAYUYH01. Next base: position 3,010 of record CAYUYH010000022.1, on the reverse strand, counting down.
TCGGCCGTAGCCAAGTGGCGGGCGAGGCCGAGCGACTCGAAGGGCAAAGGCGGCCATCGGACCTTCTGGCAAAGCCTCTACCGCACCGCGCCGCTGTGGGCGCTGCTGGTGGTCTACTGGGCCACGGCCATCTCCAGCAACATCAACATAGGTCACCGGCACATCCTGCCGACGTATCCGGCGATGTTCATCCTAGCCGGCGGGGCGGCGAGGCTGCTGCGCGGGCGACGGGGGAAGCTCGCCATCGCCGCTGTGATCGCGTGCCTGGTTCTGTACGCCGGCGAGGCGCTGTGGATTCACCCACATTACCTCGCCTACTTCAACCAACTGGTCGGCGGGCCGGGCAACGGCTATCGCCACCTCGTCGACAGCTCGCTGGACTGGGGCCAGGACCTGCCCGGCCTGAAGGCCTGGCTCGACCGCGAGGGTCTGACCGACAGCGGCGAGACGCCCGTGTACCTGGGCTACTTTGGCACGGCCAGCCCGACGCACTACGGCATCCACGCCCACAGATTGCCCGGCTTCATCGACCTGGACGTCCCAAGCCGGCCCTTCCAGGACTACCTCACCGGCGGCGTCTACTGCGTCAGCGCCACGATACTCCAGACAGTAATCACGAAGCCGCCTGGCCCGTGGACCTACCAGGAGGAGGTCGCCTACAAGGAGCTCCGCGGCGAGGTCGAGCAGCTCATCCATCTCGGACGGACCGATCCACGGAAGCTGCAGGAGACCCTCCGCGGCGTGGGCCAAGCGGAGCTCCAAGACAGGCTGAAGTTCTACGACCTCCTGAGGGCCAAGCGGCTGTTTGTCTACCTGCGCAACCGTCCGCGGGGCCCGGACGCCAACATCGGCTACTCGATCCTGATCTACCGTATGTCTTACGAAGAGGTGGCCAAGGCATTGCTGGGTCCGCCGCCGGAGATCACCAGTCTCGACCCGAACCTCTACGTATCGCCGTGACATGAAACAAACTCCACGGGAACAGCGAATCGCCTCCCGCATGGCCCCCGGCGTGCTGAGCAGGGCGGGCTTCCTCGGCACCGACACGCGCGGGCTGGCGGAGATCATCGCCGCCGACCGCGCCGAGTTGGCCGACGCCGACCTGACGTGCGAGCAGTTGGCTGAGAGGCTGGAAGAACTGCTCGCCGCTGCGATGGCGGCGATGGGCGCAGGCGTCGCCGTCGGCGACTGGACAGCCGCCTACCACGAGGCGATGGGAAAGATCCCTTGCCCCTGGGGCGGCTGCGGCCTGTTCCCAAAGGGCGAGGTGGAGATGGTCGGCCCATCCGGCGGCGAGACGGTGCGCTTCACCCCGCTGTCGGTGCACATGATCGCCCGGCATGGCTTCTTGCAGGGACGCGGCAGCCGATACCGCCTCTCCCCGGCCGTCCTGGCCAGGATTCCCCGCCCGGCCTGACACTTCCCCTCGGTCCCGGCCGCTATGCGCCGTTTGGCGCCCCGCTCCCGGCTGCCTGCTCCAGCCAGCGCCGGCTCGGCAGGTCCACCCGGAAACGCAGCAGCTCGACGGGAACGTCGGCGTTGCCCGCGCCGCTGCCGCTGGCAGCGACTGGCTGGGCCACCGGACCAACGCGGAGAAACTCCCCGCGCGCCCATTGTCCGGCGTGTTGGCCTTTCTTGCCTGGCCGACGTCTTCTCATTGTCCCGTTCCTCGATTTGGCCATGCCGCCAAGGCTGCGGAGCCATGACCCGCCAAGAATAACTGCCGGAATGTCGCCGTATTGCAGACGGGCGCACTTGGTCCGTCACCGTAGTAGACGCGGAAGTGCGAGAAATGTTCAGCTATTCTGGTGCGGATGCCGCCAGGCGTCGCCCCCGGCGGCGTCTGCCTCGGCCGGCATTGCCGCGGGCCGGCGGACCGTGGAGGCGATTGCGACGTGCCTGCCCGCCTCAGCCGCCTCGGCGACCCCTTCCATCACGTCCAGCACGTGATACGCCAGCTCGCCGCCGGCGCGGTGGTCCCACCCGCCGCGCATGGCGTAGGCCATGTCCGCCACGCCGATGCCCCGGATGTTCTCGATGTAGCCGTGGGTCAGCGGCACGTCCAGCCAGTCGCCGTCGGCCCGACAGACGCGCACCCGCCCGCCGAAGCCGTTGGGGTCCGGCACAGACAGCGTGCCCTCCGTCCCGTATATCTCGATCCGCGGCAGGTTGGTCTTCCAGACGTCGTAGCTCATCACCAGCGAGCCGACCGCGCCACCCGCGAAGTCCAGCACGCCGGCTACGTGAGTGGGCACCTGGACCTTGATCCTCGTCCCGGCCTTCGGCTGGCTGGTGATCACACGCTCGGCGAACGTAGCCCGCCCCGAGGCGGTGACGCGACTGATCGCCCCAACCAGGTTCACAAGGGCGGTGAGGTAGTAGGGCCCCATGTCGAAGACGGGCCCGCCGCCGGGGGCGTAGTAGAACTCCGGGTTCGGATGCCACCGCTCGTGCCCGCGACAGGTGAACAGCGCCGCCGCAGCGACGGCCTGGCCTATCGCGCCGTCGTCGATCAGCTTGCGGCAGGTCTGCTGGCCGCCGCCGAGAAATGTGTCGGGCGCGCAGCCGATGCGCAGGCCGCGAGCCGTGGCCAGCTCGAGCAGCCGCCGGCCCTCGTCGCGCGTCGCAGCCAGGGGCTTCTCGTTGTAGACACACTTGCCGGCCTCCAATGCCGCGGCGGCCACCGACGCGTGGGCGGCTGGGACCGTCAGGTTCACGACGATCTCGATCTCCGGGTCGGTCAGCAGATCCTCGACGCTCACGGCCCGGCAGCCGCACTTGGCCGCGGCGGCTTCGGCGCGCTGTGGGATGATGTCGGCGCAACTGACGACCTGGAGGATGTCCATGGCCGACATCGTCTTGAGGTAGATGCCGCTGATCGCGCCGCAGCCGATAACGCCGACGTTGACCCTGTCCATCGTCGGACTCCGAGCGCCAGTCGATCTCGCACAGAGACTCAGCTTTTTGCATAACTTTGACAAGTGAATAACGACAGCCTCCCGTTCTGGTT
>CAYUYH010000021.1:0-17249 GCA_964449175.1 uncultured Planctomycetaceae bacterium | reverse complement strand
CTTCCATGTGGCGTGCCTCATGATCACACTGAGACAGTTATGAAACCGGCTCTAGACACTCTTACGGCCGGGGCGGGCCGAAGGTCCAGGGATAATCCGCCAGCGGCCTGACTGGTTGGCCGCCGCGGCAAGACGGGTCTGCGAGCCGCCGGATGGTCCTTCAATGAGATCGGCCGGGGCGGCTGGGGGCTTGCGGACATTCCCGCGGCGCAGTACGCAGGCCCGCCGGTCGGTCGACGGGCCTGTGGATTGCCTCGTGTCTGTTGCAGCTCCCCGGCGGCTAGCCGAGCTTGACCATCCTCTCGATCAGGTCGATCGTGCGGCAGCTGTAGCCCCACTCGTTGTCGTACCACATGGCCACCTTCACCATGTCGCCGTCCAGCACGATCGTGTTGGTGGAGTCGAACAGCGAGCTGTGCGGGTTGCCGATCACGTCGGACGAGACGATCGGGTCGGTGACGTACTCGATGATGTCCTTCATCGGCCCCTCAGCGGCGTTGCGGATAAGCTCGTTGATCTCCTCGACGTTGGTCTTCTTGGCGGCCAGGAAGGTCAGGTCGGTGATCGAGCCGGTCGGCACGGGCACCCGCAGCGCGTAGCCGTGCATCTTGCCCTTCAGCTCCGGGATCACCTGCCCCAACGCCTTGGCGGCGCCGGTGGTCGAGGGCACGGTGTTGATCGCCGCAGCTCGGCCTCGACGCTTGTCCTTGTAGGGCATGTCCAGGATCGCCTGGTCGTTGGTATAGGCGTGAATGGTGGTCATCAGGCCCTTGACGATGCCGATCTTCTCGTGCAGCACCTTGCAGACCGGCGCGAGCGAGTTGGTCGTGCATGAGGCGTTTGAGATGCACTTCATGCCGGCAGTCAGCATGTCGTCGTTGACGCCCAGCACGATAGTGGCGTCCGGTTCGTCCCTGGCCGGGGCGCTGAGCACGACCTTCTTGGCGCCGGCGACGATGTGGCTGTCGTAGCCGGGGGCGGAGTCCGTCGCGTGTGCGCGGAACCTGCCGGTCGACTCGACCACCACGTCCACGCCGAGCTTGCCCCACGGCAGCTTGGCCGGGTCCTTCTCGCAGAGCACGGGCACTTCCTTGCCGTTGACCACCAGGGCGGCCTGCTTGACGACGACCTTGCCGGGGAATCGACCCTGCGTGGAGTCGTACTTCAGCATGTATCCGAGCATGTCCGCGTCGAACATGTCGTTGACGGCCACGACCTCGAACTTCTCCGGCTCCTGGCTCAGTGCGCGAAACACAAGCCGGCCGATTCGGCCGAAGCCGTTGATGGCTACCTTAGCTGCCATGATTGCGTGCTCCTTGTCCCTGCGGGTTTCAGTCTGAGTTAGCGATCTTCCTTTGGCGCCCGGCCGCGGTCCTGCTGTGGACCGGCCGCACCGGATGGGACGAGACACTGTAGGTGTCGCCCGGTGGGGTGTCAACAGCTTTTACCCGGTGGCACGGGCGTCTCGCCCATGCGTCTCGGCGCCGTCTCACCGTGGCGACCTGGCCCTGGCAGTCGCGCCGGGTACGGCTGTGGAACACATGGGCAAGATGCACGCGCCGCCTTTCTGTCGCGTTCTTCGACCCGCCCCTGACCGCACATATTCCTTGGCAGCGGCCCGGCGGTCGTGTAGTCTTGCGGGCCGGCACGAGCACATCAACGGGAGCATGGACCCATGAACGACACGGAGCAGCAGGACACGTCTGGTCGCGTCGAGTGCGGCGCCAACAAGGAGCCGGCCGTGCGGCTGTTCATCGTCGGCGCCTTGGCCATCGGCTTCGCCCTGTGGATGGTATACGACCACTTCATCAAGGGTAGGTACCAGTACCCCAACCCATATGAACTGAACAAGTTTCTCAGCTGGGCGTTCAATCACTACGGTCCGTTCGTGTTCATCCCCGTGGGGCTGATATTCGTGGCCCTGGGCGTTGTCGCGGTTCGACGCCTGCTGGTGGCTGACGGCAAGGGGATCGGTTATCAGGGCAAGACCAAGTGCGCCTGGGGCAGCATCACGGGCGTGGACGCCTCGAAACTGAAGGACAAGGGCATCCTCACGCTCCAGATCGGCGACGACGATAAGCTGGTCCTGGACTCCCGGAAGCTGAAGGGCTTCAAGGATCTGATAGCCTTCGTGGAGGCGCGCCTGCCGGAAGGCGTCGAGATCGGCAAGTAGGCTCACCCGCGGGCCGCGGCAAAGGCAATTGACGCGGCCTGATTGGCCGATATAATCCTCCGGTACGAAGCGGCGGCCGCGGGGCTGCGCATCGACGGCGAGACATGCGAAAAGGCGAGACACAACAAGCCGGATGCAATCAGCCGACGAATCGGCCGAGCCGCCCCCGCGCCATCATTATCATCGCCATAGGCCCTATTCCCTGTTCGCCTTAGGGCAGGAAGCACTGTTCACACGCCGGCCCTGAGGCTAACATGCCCGGGGCCTTTTTGTTTGGCCGGGAGCTTCTCAGGCAGCCTGGATGGAGACCGTCATGGGTGATGCGAAACGCAACTACAAAGACACGCTGAATCTGCCGCGGACGACCTTCGAGATGAAGGCCAACCTCACCGCCAAGGAGCCGCTCATCCAGCAGCAGTGGCGGGCCGAGGACCTCTACGGGCAGATTCGCCGCGCGCGGGCGGGCTGCCCGCGGTTTGTCCTGCACGACGGCCCGCCGTATGCCAACGGCCCGGTGCACATGGGCACGGGGCTGAACAAGGTGCTGAAGGACATAGTCGTCCGCATCAAGAACATGACGGGCTTCGACTCGCCGTTCGTGCCCGGCTACGACTGTCACGGCCTGCCTATCGAGCAGAAGGTCGTCGACGAGCTGGGCGAGGGGGCGAGCAGCATGCCGCCCATGGACATCCGCACCCGCTGCGCCGCAGTGGCCGAGAAGTTCATCAAGGTCCAGGGCGAGCAGTTCCAGCGGCTGGGCGTGATGGGCGAGTTCGGCGATCCGTACATAACGATGAGCCCGCAGTACGAGTCCGCGGTGCTGGAAGTCTTCGCCCGCCTGGTCGCCCAGGGGCTGGCCTACAAGCAGCTCCGCCCTGTGCACTGGTCGATCGAGAACCGCACGGCCCTGGCCGAGGCTGAGCTGGAGTACAAGGACCGGACCGACGCTAGCATCTACGTAGCCTTCCCGCTGGCCGGCGGCGGCGACGCCCTGCTGGGCGAAAACGGCGAGGACGCGAGTTTGCTGATCTGGACCACCACGCCCTGGACCCTGCCGGCGAACCTCGCCGTGGCGGTGCACCCGGACTTCGACTACGCGTGCGTCCGGGCCGAGACGGCCGACGGACCCGTGACCGTCGTCGTGGCCGAGGGCCGCGTTGAGGCGGTCGCAGCCGCCATCAAGGCCAGGCGGCCCGACTGGGTGAAGAGCTACAAGGTAACCGGCAAGGTCAGGGGCAGCGACCTGGTCGCCGCGGGGCTGACATACCGCCATCCGATCTTCGCCGACAAGACCTGCCCCGTCGTGCCGGCGGAGTACGTCACGCTGGAAGACGGCACGGGGCTGGTGCACACCGCCCCCGGCCACGGTCTGGAGGACTACGGCACGGGGCTGAAGTGCGACCTGGAGATATACTGCCCCGTCCAGGAAGACGGCACGTTCGACGCAACCGTGCCCGACTGGCTGGCCGGCGTGAGCGTGTGGGACGCCAACGGGGCGATCGTCGATCACCTCCGCAGGTGCGGCACGCTGGCGCTGGCTGAGGAAGTCACCCACTCCTACCCGCACGACTGGCGGTCGAAGACGCCGACGATCTTCCGCGCCACCGAGCAGTGGTTCATAGCCGTCGACCGCCCGTTGGCTGACGGCGGGGCGTCGCTGCGCGACATGGCCCTGGAGGCGTGCCGGCGGGACGTATCCGAAGGCGGCGTGGAGTTCATCCCCGCCTGGGGCCGAAACCGCATCGCCGGCATGCTGGACAGCCGACCGGACTGGTGCATCTCCCGCCAGCGGGCATGGGGGTTGCCGATCCCAGCCTTCTACAACGCCGAGGGCCGCCCGCTGCTGACGGCTGACAGCGTTCGCGCGGTCGCCGCCGTGTTCGCCAACCAAGGGTCCGACGCGTGGTATAAGCTCACGCCGCGCGAGCTGCTGAGCGGCTACGACCCGGCCGACGACGCCGCCCTGGCCGATGCCGGAGCCTTCGCCGTCGATAAGCTGGTCAAGGGCAGCGACATCTTCGACGTGTGGTTCGAGTCCGGCTCGAGCTGGTTCGCCGCCGCGATGGCCAAGCGCCTCGTGGACGACATCCCCGTGGACCTGTACCTCGAGGGCGCCGACCAGCACCGCGGGTGGTTCCAGCTTTCGCTGCTGCCCGCCCTGGGGGCCGTCGGAAAGTGCCCCTACAAGACGCTGCTGACCCACGGATACATCGTCGACGAGGAAGGCCGCACCAAGATGAGCAAGTCGCTGGCCAACGTCATGAACGTCGTAGACCAGATGAACAGGCGCGGGGCGGACATCCTGCGGCTGTGGCTGGCGTGGCAGAACTACCCCGACGACGTGCGATGCTCCGAGGGCCTGATCGCCCAGGCGGAGGACTTCTACCGCAAGATCCGCAACACGCTGCGATTCTGCATGGGCGCGTGCTGCGACTTCGACCCCGCCCACCACGCCGTCGCGCCGGCGGAGCACTCCCTCGACGCGTGGATGCGGATGCAGATCCACCTGCTCATCCGCGACGTGCGGGAGGCCTATGACCGATACGAGTTCCACAAGGCATCGCGGCTGATGCACGAGTTCTGCACGGTGCAGGCGTCGAGCATCTACCTGTCAGCCGTCAAGGACCGCCTCTACTGCGAGCTGCCGAACTCGCCGCGCCGACGGGCCAGCCAGACCGTGATACACGAGATGCTGATGACGCTGGTGAAGCTGCTGGCGCCGATCATCCCGCACACCTGCGAGGAGGCGTGGGAGCATGTTCCGCATCGCCCGGCGGGCGAGCCGGCGAGCGTCCACCTTGCGACGCTGCCGGAGGTCAACGCCGAGATGCTCCGCCTGGCCGAGGACCTCGTGCCTGCCAACGTGGACCTGGCGTCGTTCTCCGCCGACGAGCTTCAACCCGGCCCGGCGTGGGTGTGGCAGCGCCTGCTGGAGCTGCGGGCCAAGGGCTTGGTCAAGCTGGAGGCCCTGCGGAACGCCGGTGTGAAGAACCCGCTGGACGCCGAGGCTGTCTTCAAGATCGCCAAGGGCGCCGCCCCCGCGGGCGAGCTCGTAGCCGCCTACCTCCAGGAGCTGGAGGATCTGCTGGGCGTCGGGCACGCCTGGATCGAGACCGACGTCGAGTTGCCCGCCGGCGAGGCCGTCGAGGTGGAGGTTCGCGACGCCCGCGAGCTGTACCAGCGGTGCGCGCGGAGCTGGAAGCGCCGCCCCGACGTCGGCGGCGACCGGGACTTCCCCGACCTGTCGGGGCGGGATGCCGCCGTGATGCGCCGGATCGCCGGAAGCTAGGGGCCCGCCGCCGCTTCGGGCACGGGCCCGGCGGGCGGGAATTTTCTTTTCGTTTTCGCCCCCCAGCGGTCTATGATACTGCAACGTGGCACCGATGCCAGGTAACGGTTACCGACCGGCCGCTGCGCCAACGACGAGCCCGCCCAGCGGGCCAGACGAATAGGACATCGAATGAACATCTATGTTGGCAATCTGTCGTTCTCGACCACCGAGGAAGAGCTCAAGGAGATGTTCGCTCCTTTTGGGCAGGTCGACTCCGTGAGCATCATCAAGGATAAGTTCAGCGGCCGATCGCGTGGTTTCGGTTTCGTCGAGATGCCGGATTCATCCCAGGGCCAGGCTGCCATTGCCGACCTGAACGGCAAGGAGACCGATGGCCGGGCACTGAAGGTGAACGAGGCCCACGGCCAAGGCGAGCGTCGCAGCGGTGGCGGCGGCGGCGGTGGCGGCGGCCGAGGACGCGGCGGCGGCGGTGGCGGCAGAGGCAGGAGTTGGTAGACCCGCCTGCCCGGCTGCTCGGGTGAAGCCGCTGGCACAGTCAGCCTCGTGGATGCCGGCTCATAACGCGCCCTCAGCACTGCAGCGGGGGAAGCTGCAGCCAGTTGCGGACCAGCCATCCCGAGCCGGTCGCCCCACGGCCGGCGGTTGACTGAGCACGCCCGCTCGGTTCAAATCCAGGCATGATTGCGCACGAAGCTCCTGAGTCGAGGCGGGTCCGCCTGGGCGTGCTCATATCCGGCAGCGGGCGGACGCTGATGAACATCCATTCGCTGGCGACCGCCGGCAAGCTGCCCGCCGACGTAGCCGTGGTCGTCTCGTCCCGCCGATGCAAAGGGGAGGATCTCGCCCGGGAGGCCGGGCTGAAGGTCCGGCGCGTGCCCCATCGCAAGATCGGCGACCTGCAGGAGTACTCAAACAAGATCGCCGCCGTCCTCGACGAAGCCCGCGTGGACCTGGTCGTGCTGGCCGGGTTCCTCTCCATGTGGAACGTGCCGGACAGGTACCTCGGCCGAGTCATCAACATCCACCCCGCGCTTCTGCCCGGCTTCGGCGGGCACGGCATGTACGGCCACTTCGTCCACGAGGCGGTACTGGCTGCCGGGTGCAAGGTCTCCGGCTGCACCGTCCACTTCGTCACCAACGAGTACGACGCCGGGCCGATCATCGTCCAGCGGACCGTCCCGGTCCTGCCCGGCGACACGCCCGACACGCTGGCCGCTCGCGTCTTCCAGGAAGAACTGGCGGCCATGCCCGAGGCCATCCGCCTGTTCGCCGCGGGCAGGCTCACCATCGACGGCAACGTCGTCCACGTCAGCGCGGGCGAATAGCGCCGTTGCGCCGCGACGGCCCTGCGCAAAAACAAGAGGCGAAGCTACCGCTCCGCCTCCCGCAAAGCCTCTGCTGTGCGCAGCTAGGCCTTCAAAGCCTTAATCAGGATTGCCGTGCCCTTCTCCAGCAGCGCGTCGTCGGTCACCAGCGGCGGGGCCAATCGCAGCACGGTCTCCTGAGTGCAGTTGATGATAAGGCCGGCCTTGAGGCAGGCGTCGAATACGGGCCGGCCCGGCTTGTCCAGCTCGATGCCGATCATCAGGCCCTTGCCGCGGAGGTCCTTGGCGCAGCCGATGCCCGCGTCGCGCATGGCGGACATGACTTGCTCGCCCTTGGTCGCGGCCCGGGCGACCAGGTCCTCGTCGGCAATCAGCTTCATAGTCGCCGCTCCGGCGGCTGCACACAGCGGGTTGCCGCCCATGGTGCAGCCGTGCTTGCCGGGGCCGAGCACGTCCTGCCACTTCGGCCCGGCGACGCACGCGGCGATCGGAAGTCCGCCGCCGAGCGCCTTGGCCACCATCATCACGTCGGGCGTGATGCCGTAGTGCTGATGGGCGAACCACTGGCCGGTCCGGGCGGGTGCGGTCCACACCTCGTCGACGGCCAGGATGATGCCCTTCTCGTCGCACAGTTTCCGCAGGCCCTGCATGAACTCCGCGGTGGGGATGTGCATGCCGCCCTCGGCCTGGATCGGCTCGACGATCACGCCGGCTGTCTCGTCGTCGATCGCCGCCGCCACGGCCGCCAGGTCGCCGAACGGCGCCTTGACGCTGCCGGGCAGCATCGGCTCGAAGCCCGCCTGGAACTTCGCCGGCGTCAGCGACAGCGCGCCCATGGTTCGGCCGTGGAAACAGTTCTCGAAGCTGATGATCTTGTATCGCCCTTCGCCGGCGGCCAGGCGCATCAGCTTCAGCGCCGCCTCATTGGCCTCGGCGCCGCTGTGACAGTAGAACACCTTCCCGCCGAAGCCGCGCGAGGTGATCGCCTCGGCCAACTCCACCTGCGGGGCGTTGGTGAACAGGTTGCCGTGGCAGAGCAGGCGCGACGCCTGTTTGTTGACGGCGGCGACGATCGCCGGGTGGCAGTGCCCGGCTACGCCCGCCCCGCCGAAGCCGGCGAAGAAGTCGATGTACTCCCTCCCGTCGGCGTCCCAGATATTCGCGCCCTGCCCGCGGGCCATCGCCAGCGGGAGCCGGCCATAGTTGGGAATCAGGTACTTCTCCGTCGCCGCGACGATCTGTGCTTGGCTCGCCATCTGATCAGCTCCATGCCCGCGGGCATTCGCCGGCGGGATATTGTCGGTCTTTGCAGCTATCTCTTCACGTCTCCAGCAGGTCAGGATATTCCGCGAAAACGCGGGAAGTTTGAAGGGGAAAACCACCGGTTCAGGCGCGGCAAGAGCTCGGCGGCCGCCTCAACGGGCGGCGCGCCTCAGACGGCGGGCCAAAGTGTGCGGTTGATGCTTCATAATCAACGCGAATACCTTACGATTCCATCCGCCGGCTGTCAACCCGCGCGGTGTCCGAAGGGGTCTGTCCCCAGGGGTACGGACTTCCACGGGGGCGCCGGATCGGATAGGCTTACCGGGCATGGCGAGAAGGCAAATGCCGCGTCCTGTCCCCGTTCTCGTGGGCGAGCTGGTCACGCTTCGGGAGATCGAGCCCGACCGCGACGCCGGCGAGTACTACGAGTGGAGCCACGACCCGGCCATGCGCGAATGGACCGGCGACGAGCCCCCGGCCTCGCCGGCCGAGGCCCTTGCCGAGCTGGAGCGGTTCGCCGACATGGAGGATTTCACGATGTGGGCGGTGGCCGAGAGCTCCTCAGGCCAAATGATCGGGCGGTTCTTCGCCTGCCTGGAAGACCGCGAAGGTCGGCTGGTCGCGGGCGAGGGCAATCGCATCGCCAAGGAGTTCTGGCGCGGGGGCCACACTCGCGAAGTGTACCGCCTCGTGCACGGGTATCTCTTCGATTGCCTACAGGCCGACTGCATCGAGAGCGAATGCTGGACGGAGGACGCCGACTCGCGCGAGTCGCTTACCTCGCGGGGCTTCACGCTGGTGCGCGAGGAGACTGTCCACAGCGACAAGCACGGTCGGGAGATGTCCAAGAGCTGCTTCCAACTCACCCGGCAGCAGTGGCTGGCTGCGATGTGATGCGCACAGCAGCCCGGCAACGCCGACCTTCGACCTTTTTCACTTCCTCACCCCTATAATGTCCCACAGGCCGGGGGATACACACAGCCGGCCTGAGAGCCAACCCCAAGGAAAGGTACGGCCATGCCCAAGCTTCTGCACATAAAGGCAAGCCCCCGGTCGGGCGAGTCGTTCTCGGCGCAGGTGGCCGGGGCGTTCCTGGAGACCTTCACGGCCAGGTACCGCGACTACTCCGTCGAGACGCTTGACCTTTTCGCCGCGGACCTGCCGGCCTTCGAGGCCCCTCACGCCGCGGCCAAGTACCGCGTCCTTGCCGGCGAGCAGCCCGCCGACGACGACGCCGAGGCGTGGCGGGCCGTCCTCGGCGTGATAGACCACTTCAAGTCAGCCGACTTCGTGGTCGTCTCCAGCCCGATGTGGAACTTCTCGATCCCCTACCGGCTGAAGCAGTACATCGACATCATCGTCCAGCCCGGTCTGACGTTCTCCTACGACCCGGCCGAGGGGTACGCCGGGCTGGTCACGGGCCGACCGGCCGTGCTGATCCTCGCCCGGGGCAGCAGCTACTGCGGCGAGACAGCCGGCTACGACCTCCAGAGGCCCTACCTGGAGGCCATCTTCCAGTTCATCGGCTTCGACGACGTCCGCACGCTGCTGGTCGAGCCGACAATGACCCCGGCCAAGAAGGCCGCCGAGATCGTCGCCGCCGCCGAGGCCAAGGCGGCTGAGCTGGCCAAGGAGTTCTGAGTCGCCCGGCCGCCGTACACGCGCCCTGCCAGGCCATGAAAACAGGGGTTTTTCGCCCTCCGATTTGGTACAATCTCCCGCTTACGCCGGCAGCGGCTCCGGCATACCAGAGGCCGAACCCACAGGAGCGGCTATGTCTTCGCGGAAACTGCGGTTTGCGGCAGCCGTCGCGGCGGCGGTTGCGTGTTGCCAAGTTGGCCTGGCCCAGGAGCCGGCCGGGGAGCTGCTGGACTTCCCCCACGCCGGCATAGCGTTTGCGATTCCGCTGGGCTACCAGCAGCAGATCGTCGCCCAGCCCTTCGAGCTGGCCAAGGCTGTGCTGAGTGAGGACGGCAAGCCCGCCCAGGCGGTCACCGTCCTGGCACTGCCCCTTGAGGACCCCAACGCCACGCCGGAGAGCCTGGCCGACGAGATTCTCGCCGCGCAGTCGTCGGACCTGGCCGTCCGGGACGTGGAGGTGCTGAACACCGCAGCCATGAAGGCAGCCGACATGCCCGGCTCGGCCAGGCTGATCTCATATACATTCCGCGGCGAGGAGACGGTTGCCGCGTCCGTGGTGTTCTGCCGCCAGTTGAACGGCAGCACCACGCGGATGCAGTACCTGGTGACGGTCGAGGCGGCTGCCGACCGCAAGTCGAACGTCCTGCCGGTCCTCGGCGATGTGGTCAAGTCGATCCGGCTGCTGGCCGTGGTCAGACCCATCGACATGGGCGTCTGCCAGACCACCCAGTTGCTGGATGGCCCCGGCGGGGTGTATTCCGTCGCCCTGCCGCACGGCTGGTATGTCCAGCCCACGCCGGCCGGCGTGTCCATCGCACAGACGGACTACTCGCTGGCGGGTCAGCCGGGGCTGACCGCCCACGTGCTGCTGCGAGAGCTGCCGAGCGGCGTGACCGCCCGGCAGGAGGCCGACCGCTGCGTCCGCGCTGCCTTGGAGCACGCCAGTCAAGCAGGCGAGTCCGGGCAGGTCGTCTCCCAGGGCCAAGCTAAGCTCGCAGGCCAGGAGGCATGGCAGGTCGTCTTCGAGCAGAACCTGAGGGCAGAAGCGCCGGCGGCTACCGAGCCGGCCTCGGCGCCGGCGTCGACGCAGGCGGCCGCCGCCCCGGCCGACAGGGCCCCCGCCGAACCCGCCAACGTCATTATCGTCCGGCGGTCGCTTGTCCTGCCGCCGGTCGGCGGGCGGGCCGAGCAGCAGTGCCTCTCCCTCGTGGTCGTCTGCCCCAATGCAGCCGCCCAGGCGGCGGAGGCTGCGATGGACAAGCTGGCCGATGGAATGAAGCTCAACATCGCCTTGCCGGCAGCGACCGCGCCCGCCACACAGCCGGCCACAAGCGCAGCGACCGAGGCTCCCACAGCCGCGCCGGCCGACACTCCCTCCGCCGGCCCCGTTCCCGCGGCGCCGCCGCTGGACTGACCAAGCCCCCCGCCAAGAACCCCCTTGCGCCAGGCTCGTCGCGCAACAATAATTCTTTTGCGCCAGCGCGGGTACTCTGCTACAAAGCAGCTACGCAGGCCGCGGACTGCCCCGCCCGGCCAGTGAGGTGAGAGCCTTGAAGTTCACCAACAAGATTGTCACAGGCGACTGCATCAAGTGGCTGAAAGGCAGGCGCGAGCCCTTCGCGGACCTGATCTTCGCCGACCCGCCGTTCAACATCGGCTACAAGTACGATCTCTACAAGGACCGCAAGGCTTACGACGACTACCACGGGTGGACTGAAGCCTGGATGGCTGCTTGCAAGGCGGTGCTCAAGCCGACGGGCAGCTTCTGGGTCGCCATCGGCGACGACTACGCAGCCGAGGTTCGCATCATAGGCCGCAAGCTCGGGCTGAACCTGCGGAACTGGGTGATCTGGCATTACACATTCGGGCAGAACACCAAGAGGAAGTTCGCCCGCTCGCACACGCACCTGTTCTACTGGACGGCCGACGCGAGGCGATTCACCTTCAACGACTCAGCCGTCCGGATTCCCTCCGCCCGGCAGACGACCTACGCCGACGCCCGTGCGAACCCCGCCGGCAAGCTGCCCGACGACGTGTGGAGCTTCTCTCGCGTCTGCGGGACGTTCTACGAGCGGGCGAGATGGCACCCCTGTCAGATGCCGGAGAAGGTGCTCGAACGGATCATACTCGCCTGCTCCGATCCCGGCGATATGGTGCTGGACCCGTTCAGCGGGTCGGGCACGACGTGCACGGCGGCGGCAAGGCTCGGCAGGTGCTACCTGGGCATCGAGCTGTCGGCCGCGTACGTCGCACAGTCACGCAAGCGCATCGCCGAGACGCTGGCTGGGCTAAGGCCAACGACCGACATAGCCGAGAATCCCGAGGCCTTGCGCTACCGGCGCGTCGTCAACGGCAAGGCGCCGGGACAGAGACTGCTGCCCAAGCTGGGGCGGCGAATCGTGGCGAAGAAGCGACAGCATTCCAGGTGATTCGCCGGAAGCTCGCGTGCAGCGCCGGGGCACGCCCCACTTCATTTAGCCGGGGCGGAGGTCACTTGCTCCTCCGGGGCGGCCAGTGAGATCTTGACGACCTTCTGGGCGGTGAAGGTTCGCCCGGTGAGGTAGTCGACGAACACCGCGCGGATGGTGATCTGGTCGTGGGCTGGCGGCCCGGCGGGCCAGGGGCACGTCAGCGTGAACTGCGAGCTGCCGACGAAGCCGCCCGCCCACTGTTTGCCAAGCTCATCGACCGGCCAGTGGTACTCGCCGATGAGGTTCTGCGGCGGCGGCTCGGCCAGGTCAAAGAGCTGCACGGTCGCCTCGCCGGCGGCCTTGATCACGTGGCCGAACTGGTCGATCGGCTGGAGGTAGACCTTCACGACGTCGTCGCCGACCCGGCCGTCGGTGTTCACCCCACCGCTGTGGCGGCCAATCTCAATCGAGCTGACGTGGAAGAGCTTGTCCAGCCTCTTGTCACCCAGCGCCTGGAGCGTGACGATCTGCTCATTCTGGCGCCGGATGGTCTCGTGGAGCTGGGCGTTGCGGCGGGTCAGGTCGCTGTTGTCTCGCAATGCGTCGAGCCACTGCTGATTGAGGCGGTCGAACTTGGCCTTGCTGACAGTGGCCTCGCACCCGCCGGCCAAGATGGCCAGCAGCCCCGTGAGCACGACGCCCGTTAGCGCCCTCGCCCGATTCATTGCCCCTCGTCCTTGTCCTTGGCGATGGCCGGCAGGTCGGCCATCTGAGAGAGGATCTTGTCGACGCAGCCATACTCGATGGCCTGTGTCGCGTCCAGCCACTTGTTCCGGTCGCAGTCCCGCTCGATCTGGTCGGCGGACTGGCCCGTGCCCTCGGCGAGGATTTCGTAGATTCGCTTGCGCAGGCGGATGATCTCGCGGGCCTCGATGTCCAGCTCGGTGGCCGGGCCTGTCAGCACGCCCTGGATGAGCGGCTGGTGTATCAGCACGCGGCTGTTGGGCAGGATGTGCCGCTTGCCCCTGGTCCCGCCGACCAGCAGGACCGCCCCCATCGACGCAGCCATGCCCACGCAGTAGGTGGCCACGTCCGGTCTGATGAACCGCATCGTGTCGAAGATGGCCAGCCCGGCCGACACGCCGCCGCCCGGAGAGTTGATGTACATGCTGATGTCCGCGTGCGGATCCTCGTTGCTGAGGAACAGGAGCTGCGCGACGACGAGGTTGGCCATGGCGTCGTCGATCTGCCCGCCGACGAAGACGATGCGGTCTCGCAGCAGCCGACTGTATATGTCGTAGCTCCGCTCGCCGCGGCCGGTCTTCTCAACAACTATGGGCACGAGGTGCTGATTCTGCGTCATGGCGATGTCCTTCGGATCGGCCGGCTATTTCTTGCCGGCAGGCTTCTCCAGAATCTCGTCAACGATGCCGTATTCCTTGGCCTCTTCGGGCGTCAGGTAGCGGTCGCGCTCCGTCTCAGCCTCGATGAGTTCCAGGTCGCGCCCGGTGTGCTTGGCCAGGAGTTCGTTCAGCAGTCGCTTGGCCTTGAGGATTTCCTCGGCCTGGATGGCGATGTCGGACGCCTGCCCGCCCACGCCGCCCCACGGCTGATGTATCATGATCTTGCTGTGCGGCAGGGCGTAGCGCTTGCCCTTGGCGCCGGCGGCGAGGATCACCGCCGCTCCGCTGGCGGCCTGGCCGACGCAGTAGGTCGCCACCTCGCAGGTGAGGAACTGCATGGTGTCGTAGATCGCCAGCGTGTCGTCCACCAGTCCGCCGGTTGAGTTGATGTAGAGGTTGATCGGGCGGTCGGGCTGCTTGTCCTGAAGCTCCAGCAGCCTCATGATCAGTCCGCCGGCTGTGTTCGGCGCTATCTCGCCCCACAGGAAGACAATCCTCTCGTCTGCCAGCCTCTCCTCCAGCGTCATCTCGCGCCGGCTGGAGTATTCCCGATAGTTGGCGATGCGAGAGTCCGGGTCGCGTTTCATTCTCATCGCTCCTGACCGCCGGGCGGCGGCGGGCAGCCGCGCCTGCCCTGCGGCGGGTAGTCTACTTGTCCGACTTCGGCTTCTTGGCGGCCTTCTTGGCCGTCTTCTTGGCTGCCTTCTTCGCGGCCTTGGGCTTCTTGGCAGCCTTGGGCTTCTTGGGCTTCTCGGCGGCCTGCCCCTCGGTCACCTCTTCTATGTCGGCCTTGGCAAGCAGGTTATCCAGTACCTTGGCCTCGCGGAGGCTGTCAGACAGGGCCGACAGCGACCCGTCCCGGGCGAGTTCCTGCCTCAGCCGCTCGGGGCGTCGGCCCTGCTCGCCGGCCATCTGGGCGATCCGGGCGTTCACCTCGGCGTCGTCGACGGCGACTTCTTGGTCCTCGGCGATCTTGCGGAGGATGAACGACAGCTTCATGTCCTCGCGGGCCTGCTCGCCGGCTGCGGCGCGGAGTTCCGTCAGGCGGGAACTGATCTGCTCGGCCGGCACGCCGCGATTCAGCAGGTCCACGAACCGCCTCTGAAGCACTCGCTCGGCGTAGCGGGACGCGGCGCCCTCGGGCAGGTCGAACGCAACGCCGTCGAGAAGGTGTCGGCAGACCTGATCGCGCATCGACTGCTGCACCTCAGCCTCGATCCGCCACTTCATGCGGTCGGTCACGTAGTCGCGAAGCTCCTGAAGCGACTCGAAGCCCATCGACTTGGCGAATTCCTCGTTCGCTTCCGGCAGGATGCGCTTGCGGACCTGGGAGACTTCCAGCTCGACGGTCAGCTCCTTGCCGTGCCAGTCGGCGTTGGGGTGCGCGTCGCTGGCGGTGACGGTCAGCTTCGCGGCGCCGCCGGCCTTCGTGCCGGTCAGCGCCTTGCCGAGATCGACGAGCGGCAGACCTTCGATCTGCCCGGGCGCCACCCTCAGGCTCAACCCGTGGCGTTCGAGCGGATCGACTCCTTTACCGGTTATGGTTGCGCCGGCAAGAACCGCGTCGCCCTCGCCCGCCGCTTCGTCCGTCACCTCGAATCGCGCCCGGCTGTGACGCAACTGCTCGACATACTCGTCGATTCGCTCCGGCGTCAGCTCGATCTTCGGCTTGCGGACCTTGATGCCCTCGAGGCTGGGCAGCTCGAAATCGGGCATCACCTCGACCTCAAAGCTGAAGGAAAGATCACCTGTTTCCGGAAGCTCGATCTTCTCCAGGTCGATCTCCGGCTCGCCCAGCGTCTTGATCTCAGCCTTTTGGATGGCTGGGGTGATCGCCTCGGCTACCATCGCATTTCGGACGTCCTCGGCGAGTTCCTTGCCGAACCGCTTCTCGATGAGCCTGCGCGGCGCGTGCCCGATCCTGAAGCCCGGCACCTGCGCCGTTCGCCCCAGCTCGCCGAACATATCGTCGTACTTGCCGTCTATGCGAGCCCGGGGGACGGTGATGGTGATCTTCTTCCTAAGTGTGCCTGAATCCTCGACTTGGACCACGTTTTCCGGCGGGGCCGCTGCCTCGTCTTGCCGCGGGGTGGTCTGGTCTTCGGGAGGGGGCTGCTGGGGATCGGTTTGCTTGGCCATGTCTGCTCTGGCTCCGATACTGCGCCGGCCGCGACCAGGCGCGCCAACGCGACGCGCCCCCGGCGGCCACTTTTCGTCCCCCCCTTCCTGCCGGTGGAGATTGTGCGCTCCGCCGGCGGGTGTGACAACTCTAGGCAATCGCGCCATGTCAGTCAAGGCCGCTCGTCGCGCCCTCGGCCGTTCCGCCGGAGTTCGATCGGCGCGACCATTCAACCTCGCGAGCATGCGCGCGGATCCCGGCGCCGACCGTAGCGCAGTTGGCCTGCGAACAACATTCAAATCGAGCAGAACCGATACATGGATTCAATGCGATCGCTTGTCGCCGTCGGAATCGCCGAAAGAATTGCTGAACTGACGAAGAAAAATTAGTCGAGAAAAACTCCAACAACTCTTGCATGTGGAATCACCGGCGGAGTAAAAATTCCGTCAGAGTCTCATGAACAGTTGAATGGTCATCTTTGTTAATCCCTGAGAGGAGGTGATATGATGGCCAAGAGAAAGAAGGCGAAGAAGGCTGCCAAGAAGAGAAAGGCTCCGAAGAAGAAGGTAGCCAAGAAGGCCAAGAAGGCCAAGAAGCGAAAGACAGCCAGAAAAGCCAAGAAGTAAACCGCTGATGAACTTCGGCGGTTCTTCTCGACCGAACGGTCGGGAGGAAAACGAATGAGCAGCAGGTGCCATGCCACGGCGGCACCTGCTGTGTTTTTGTGTGTGCTTGCCACGGGCGCGCTGCCGTCTATAATGCCAACCGTGCGGACCATCGCCGTGATCAACCAGAAGGGCGGCGTGGGCAAGACCACGACCGTCGTCAACCTCGGGGCGGCGCTGGCTTCGCGCGGCCACGACATATGCCTTGTCGACCTCGACCCGCAGTCCCACCTGACGCTGCACCTCGGGACCGAGCCGGGCAGCACCGCGCTGAGCATGTATGACGTGCTGGCCGGCGAGGCGTCCATCGCGGCCGCGGCGGTCAAGGTGACCGAGCATCTCTACCTGGTGCCGTCGGTTATAGACCTGGCCGCCGCCGAGGTGGAGCTGGTCGGTACGGTCGGCAGGGAGCAGATCCTGCGCGACCGCCTCGCAGCGGCCGATCTGCCCGTGGAGCTGGCGATGATAGACTGCCCGCCCAGCCTGGGCCTGCTGACGCTCAACGCCCTGGCTGCCGCCGACGAGGTGGTCATCCCACTCCAGCCTCACTTCCTCGCCCTCCAGGGGCTTGGCAAGCTGCTGGAAACCGTCTCGCTTGTCCAGCGGCGGATCAACCCCGCCCTGCGCGTCTCGGGCGTCGTGCTCTGCATGTACGAGACGACCACTCGCCTGTCGGGCGAGGTGACGGCTGACTTGCGGAGGTTCTTCGACGCCGCCCGCGGAACGCCCAGCCCCTGGGCCGACGCGCGAATCTTCCAGACCGTCATCCGCCGCAACGTCAAGCTGGCTGAGTGCCCCTCGCACGGCGAGACGATCTTCCAGTACGAGCCGTCCTCCCACGGTGCAGCCGATTACGGCCAACTCGCGGAGGAGTTCCTCGCCGGCGGGGCGGCGCCAGTCGACGAGGGCGCGGTTGCGGCCGAGCCGGCTGAATCCCCCCAGCCGCCGGTTTGGCAG
>CAYUYH010000020.1:0-17457 GCA_964449175.1 uncultured Planctomycetaceae bacterium | reverse complement strand
TTGGCCAGGCGCCGCTACAAGCTGCGGCCGCCCCTGATGGGCTGGGGGTCGCGGCGCTTCAACACGCCGTGGGTCGGCATACTGCTTACAGGGCTGTTCATGGTGGTGGTGATCGCGGCCTTGAGCATCGAGAACCTGGTCAAGGCAGCCAGCGCGATGATTCTGCTGCTCTTGCTGCTGACCAACGTCGCCCATGTCATCATGCGGCGGAGCAAGATTCAGAACTATCGCCCGCCGTTCCGCTGTCCGCTGTTTCCCTACCTGCCGCTGGTCGGCATCGCGCTGTACGCGTTCCTGATCATCGAGATGGGCGCGGTCGCCCTGATCACCACGGCTGTGTTCATCGTCTCCAGCGTGGTGTGGTACTTCGTGTACGTCCGCACGCGGAGCGACCGAGAGAGCGCGCTTGTCTACATGGTCCGCCAGGCCGTCTCCAGGGACTTCTACCGCAGCGAGCTGGAGGAAGAGCTGCGGGAGATATCCCTGGAGCGCGACGAGGTCGTCCACGACCGTTTCGACAAGATGATCCGCCGCTGCGCCGTGCTGGACATCCCCGGGGCGGTCACCGCCGATGGGATGTTCCGCCAGGCGGCCGACGCCCTGGCCGGCCGGCTCGCCATGCCGGCTGAGCAGATCCTCGAGCTGCTCCGCGCGCGCGAGGCCTCCTCCAGCACGGTGATTCAGCCGGGCTTGGCCATCCCGCACATCATCGTGCCCGGCGAGAAGCTCTTCGACGTGCTGCTCATCCGCTGCCGCGGCGGGGTCATCTTCCCCAACCAGCCCGTCCCTGTCCGCGTGTGCTTCATGCTGGCCGGCTCAGCCGACGAGCGCAACTACCACCTCCGCGCCCTGATGGCCGTCGCCGGCATCGTCCAGGAGCAGGGCTTCTCGCGGCGGTGGCTGACTGCTCACGCCGCTCAGCATCTCAGGGACATCGTCCTGATGTCCGGGCGAACGCGAGACACGGACTAGCTCGCCCGCCTGCGCTTCATCCGACCAGCCCTTTCGCGTACAATACGGTCGATGCGCGGGTATCCCACCAGAAGGCTCCGAAGGCTGCGCGGCAGCGAGGCCCTGCGGTCGATGCTGGCCGGCGTGAGGCTGTCGGCCAGCGAGCTGATCGCCCCGCTGTTCGTGCGCGACGGCAGCGGCATCAGGGCGGAGATCGCCTCCATGCCCGGCCAGTTCCAACTATCGGTCGACCGGGCGATGGAGACGGTCCGCCGTTTCTCGGACCTCGCCCTGCCGGCGGTGCTGCTGTTCGGCATCCCCTCGAGGAAGGACGCCGAGGGCAGCTCGGCCTGGGACGAGGGCCAGCCCGTCCAGCGGCTCTGCCGCGAGATCAAACAGGCCTTCCCGCGGATGCTCGTGATCACGGACGTCTGCCTGTGCGAGTACACCGACCACGGCCATTGCGGCGTGGTCAGGCGGCGAGCGGACGGCTCGGCTGAGGTGGACAACGACGCCACGTGCGAGCTTCTGGGCAAGGTGGCCGTCTCGCACGCAGCCGCCGGCGCCGACATCGTAGCCCCGTCGGCCATGATGGACGGGCAGGTGGCCGCCATCCGTGGGGCGCTGGATGCCGCGGGTCGCGGAGACGTCGGCATACTCTCCTACACGGTAAAGTTCGCCTCCAGCTTGTATGGGCCGTTCCGCTCGGCGGCTGAGTCCGCCCCGCGGTTCGGCGACCGGCGCAGCTACCAGATGGACTATCGCAACCGGCGCGGCGTCTGGTCCGAGGCCGCCTGCGACATCGACGAGGGCGCCGACATCGTCATGGTCAAGCCGGCCGGCGCGTACCTGGACGTGATCGCCGAGCTGCGACGACGCACCGACGTGCCCATCGCCGCCTACCAGGTCAGCGGGGAGTACTCAGCCATCAAGGCCGCCGCCGCCGCCGGATACCTCGACGAGCGGGCGGTTGTGATGGAAGTCACGACGGCCATCAAGCGTGCCGGGGCGGACCTGATAATCACATACTTCGCCGAGCAGTTGGCCAACTGGCTGCGGGAAGGAGCATGAAGTTGCCGTTGAATGCGTACGAGGACAACGGGGCCAGCGACTGCGGGAGGTTCCTGCTGGATGTCAGCGGGTCGTTCGGCAAGTCGGACGTCACGGTGAGCGCCTCGCCCCAGGCCCGCCCGAGCACGCCCGAGGTCGACCGCCTGATCGAGCAATCCTGGTCCAGGCAGCTCGCCGAGGCCGCCACGACCGGCAAGAAGCTCTACGACGGGCTGCTCGCCAGGCTCATCAGCCACCAGACCAAGGGGCGGCGGCTGGACCTGACAGTCGGGGCGGTGAGCTTCAAGGAGTTTCTCGGCACGAACTGCCTCAACCCGCAGGTGCGGTACGATCACGGGCCGGAGGTGCTGGCCAATCCGCTCGGCGTCTCTGCCGTGCTGGTCGCGGGCGACGGATTCATCATCATGGGCAGGCGCAGCCAGTGCGTGGCGATTCACGCCGGCATGATCCATCCGATAGGCGGCATGGTCGAGCTGGGCGCCGAAGCCACGCCGGACCCGTTCGCCGCGATGACCGACGAGATCGCCGAGGAGACAGCCCTGTCGGCCGAACAGGTCCAAGAGATCACCTGCCTGGGGCTGGTGCGGGACAAGAGCCTCTTCCAGTCGGAGATGGTCTTCCGCGCGACGAGCAACGCCGACGTGCGGACCATTCGCCAGATGGCCCAGCAGGCGACCGACGCCTCCGAGCACAGCGAGCTGCTGGCCGTCCGCGACGAGCCGAGCTCGGTGGTGGCGTTCATCCAGACCAACCACGAGCAGGCCACGCCTGTGGCCTTGGCTGCGCTGATGCTGCACGGACTGGACCGCTGGGGCAGCGGTTGGTTCGCCACCGCCAAGGGCTACCTGGGCGGCGTGATATAGCGCCGCGGCGGTCAGCTCCGCCGGCTGCGCGAGGCCGACAGAAGCGCGATCAGCAGCACAGCCGACGCCCCCGCCAGGGCAGCGCCGACCCCGAAGGCGAGGTTCGGCCCGAGGGCCTTCCAGAACACGCCGAACATCAGACTGGCCGGGAAGGCTGCGATCCCCACCGCTCCGTGATAGATCCCATAGGCCGTGCCGCGCATCTCCGCAGGCACGAAGTCAGCTACCAACGCCTTCTCCACGCCCTCGGTCAACCCGTAGAACAGCCCGTAGGCGGCCACCAGCGCCCAGAACTGCCCCACGCTGCCGACGCCGGCCAGCCCCAGATACACCAGGGCGTAGACGACCCACCCGGCCACGATCACGGGCCGACGGCCCAGCTTGTCCGAGACTATCCCGCCGGGGAAGCTGAAGACCACCTTGGAGACATGCAGCATGATCCACAGGCCGACCAGGCTGGCCACCGACAGGTCGAACTCCGCCAGCCCGTAGAAGATGATGAAAAGGTCGCTGCTGTTGCCCAGCGCGAACAAGGTGACGACGGCGACGAACGCATAGAACCGGCCGGGCAGCGCGCGCCATCCTCGCACGGTCGGACCGTTCGCCCCGCCGCCGGCCGGGGCAATCTCGCGGACCTTGCCGAGCAGCACAGCCATCGCCGCGAGGCCCGGCGCCAGTGCGATGACGAACAGCCAGCGCAGTGCATCGACCGTCTCTGCCGGCGGCCTGGCTAGTTTGTCGCCGGCGCCCCACAGGCCCTCGAACAGCTTGCCGCCCAGTATCGGATACAGTATGGCGACGGCCGCCAGCGGCCCGAGGACCGCTCCGAAGTTGTCCATCGCCCGGTGAAAGCTGAACGCCAGCCCGCGGACGGATGGGTCAGCCGCCTCGGATATCAGCGCGTCTCGCGGCGAGGTGCGGATGCCCTTGCCCACGCGGTCGGCGAACTTCATCGCGACGATGTGCCAGCCGGCCGTCGCGATCGACATCATCGGGCGAAACACCGTCGACAGGCCGTAACCGGCGACCACCAGCACCTTCCGCTTGCCCCACGCGTCGGATAGCCGCCCGGAGAATATCTTGAGCAGGCTCGCGGTCGCCTCCCCGACGCCCTCCATCAGTCCCAGGTAGACGGCCGCCCACTGGACCGGGACCACGCCGGCGATGAACACCGGCAGCATCGGGTTCATCATCTCGCTGGAGAAGTCGGTGAAGAGGCTGACCAGCCCCATCATCAAGACGTTTCCGCGGACGGCGGTGCGCCACTTCGCACTTCGCCCGCCGCCTGTCGGCTCACTCATTGTCGCGGTCTCCGCTGCCTGCGGCCAGGCGGCTGCGGACGTAGTCGGCGCGGGCCTTGGCGCGATCCTGGGCGCGCAGCTCGCGCTTGAGCACCTTCTGAAGGTGCGCCGGCTGCGTCAGCAGGAACACCTCGTTGACGGTCTTGATGTCGATGTCGCCGACCTGGCCCGTGGCGACGCCCAGCCGCACCAGCGACAGGAGATACGCCGCCTCCTGCGAGCCCATCAGCCGAGCCGACCGCATGATCGCCAGGCTCCGCTGGATCCGGTCGGCAAGCGATGCAGGCCGCTTTCCCAGCAGCGCCGACCGCGCCGCGCGCTCGTACTCGATGAACCTGGGCACCAGTTCCCCGCCGAACTCATCGACGATCTCCTGCTCAGCCACGCCCAGCGTTACCTGGTTGGAGAGCTGGAAGAAGTCGCCCATCGCCTCGCTGCCCTCGCCGTGAAGTCCGCGGACCTCCAGGCGCATGTCCTTGGCCGCGCGGAAGGCCTTCTCGATCTGCCCGGTCATCTTCAGCGCCGGCAGGTGCAGCATGACGCTGACCCGCAGGCCCGTGCCCACGTTCGTCGGGCAGGCCGTCAGATACCCGTAGCGGGAGTGAAAGGCGAAATCCATCCGCTCCTCGAGCTTGTCCTCGATGGCCAGCAGTTGGGTCATCGCCTCGTTGAGCCCCAGCCCGCTGCGGAAGACCTGGATGCGGAGGTGGTCCTCCTCGTTGACCATGACGGAGGCGGTCTCATCGCTGCTGACGGCGACGCCGCGCGCGTGCTTGGCCTCGGCGTGTTCGCGGGATATGAGGTGCCGCTCCACGAGCAATCGGCGGTCGAGCGCGCTGGCGGCCGGCAAATCGACGTACAGCACGGTCGCGGCGATGCCGGCGCCGGTGATCTCGCCGCGGAGGCGCGATTCGATCTCGCCCTTGCGCTCGGGCGAGCATCGCGACAGGAACGGCTCGCCGGCGATGTTGCGGGCCAGACGGGCGCGGCAGGAGATGACCACGTCCTCCATGGGGCCGCTGCCTCGCAGCCACTCCCCCGCCCGTCGCGTCAGGTCGGCCAGTCTCATGTGGACTCCAGCTCTCCGATCTGGTCTCGCAGTATAGCCGCCCTCTCGTAGTCTTCGGCGGCGACGGCCCGCTTCAGCTCCGCCCGCAGGCGAAGCAGCGCGGTGTGCTTCTTCTGCTCGCCGCCGGCGCGGTGCGGCACCCGGCCTACATGCTGGCTGTTGCCGCCCTGGGCGCCTTCCAGCAGCGGCAGGAGCGCCGGCTCGAAGGCGTCATAGTCGTGCGGGCAGCCCAGCAGCTTCTGCTGGCGGAACTCGTTGAAGCTCAGCCCACAGACGTCGCAGGCAAGCTCAGCGGCCTCCTGGGCGGAGGTGTGCAGCACGAAATCCTCCAGCAGCTCGCTGATGGTGAGGCTGCCGCTGACCTTCACGCCCTCCACGGCTGCACACTCCGCGCATAGGTGCTTCTCGATGACCTGGCCGTCCCGGAAGTCGGTCAGCTGCACCGTCGCGGGCTTGCCGCACTTGTCGCACTTGTCCATGTCCATGCCCAACAACTCCGCCGCGCCCAATTCTACACCATGACCGGCAGTTTCGCACGATCCTGTATGCAAGGCCTGGCTTGGCCCGGCCTGATCCTGCCGCCTGTGCCGCCCGGCGGGGGCGATTGTGTTGCAATGCCTGTCGCAGGCCCCTATAAAATCGCCTTTGCATGAACCCGGCCAAGTGCCGCGGCGTAAAATCAGATGACGGCGTGGGGACCGCTCTCCCTCTGCCGTCCCAAGCCCTTAGGTTCGGTTTCCGGAGCAACGAATGGCTCACGATATCCTCAAGGACTCCGTCGAGGCGCAGACCGGGCGGAACAGCCTGCTGATCATCGGCATCCTTCTCGGCGGGGTGCTGGTGGTGTGTTCCTACATCGCCGACTGGGTCTTCGGCGCCCAGGCGGTCCAGTCCGGCGGCAAGACCTACAACTTCTACAGCGACAGTCTGGCCCTGGTCGGGGCGCTGCTGCTGGGCACGCCAATCATCATCCACGCCGCCACCGCCCTGCTGCACGGCGAGAGGAACATGGACGAGTTGGTTGCCCTGGCGGTGATCGCGGCCATCGCGGCCATCGACTACAAGGCCGCCGGCGCGGTGGCGTTCTTCCTGCTGCTGGCCAACCTGATCGAGACGCGCACGGCACTCGGCGCCCGGGCAAGCATTGAGGCGCTGGTGCGGCTGTCGCCCAAGAAGGCCCACCGCCTCAAGGCCGACGGCACCGAGGAGCTGGTCGACCCGCAGACCCTCGCCCCCGGCGACATCGTTCGAGCCCGACCAGGCGACAACATCCCCGCCGACGGGCAGGTCATCACAGGCCAGTCCTCCGTCAACCAGGCCAACGTCACCGGCGAGTCGCTGCCGGTGGACAAGGCCGTCGGTGACGAGGTTTTCTCCGGCACGAACAACTTGTCCGGCGCGATCGACGTGAAGGTCACGCGTGCCGGCGACGACACCACGCTCGGCAAGGTGCGGAAGCTGATTCTCCAGGCCGAGGGAACACGCATACCGATAATGCGGCTGATCGACCGCTACGCCGGGTTCTACACCCCCACCATACTTATGCTCGCCGGTGCGGTGCTGTTCTTCACTCGCGACCAGGGCGGCATGGCCCGCGCGGTGACGATGCTCGTGGTCGCCTGTCCGTGCGCGCTGGTTCTGGCCGTGCCGACGGCGATGGTAGCCGCCCTGTCCTGCGCCGCGCGACTGGGCATACTGGTCAAGGACGTCTCCACGATCGAGTCGGCCAAGGGCATCTCGGCGGTGGTCTTCGACAAGACCGGCACGCTGACCACGGGCGAGCTTTCCATGACGCAGATGGGCCCAGCCGAGGGTGCGGACCCGGCTGAGCTGCTCGCGGCGGCGGCGTCAGCCGAGCACCTGTCCAAGCACCCCGTCGCCAAGGCGGTGGTCGCCAAGGCCGCCGAGGCCAACGTCGCGATGACCGACCCGACCGACTTCGAGGAAATCCCCGGCCGGGGCGTGAGGGCCCATGTTGACGGCAAGACCGTCCTGGTGGGGCGCAGCACCTGGCTGGCCGAGCAGGGCATAGCGCCTGAAGCGATAAGGAACGAGAAGTACCCCGAGCCGGAGGGCCTGAGCACGCTTCACGTCGTGCGGGACGGGAAGGTGCTTGGCTGGATCGGCCTGGAGGACCGCACGCGCCGCGAGGCCCGCGACGCGATGGACGAGCTGCGGCAGTTGGGTATCGCCAACCTGGTAATGGTGACGGGCGACCGTTGGTCGGTGGCCCGCCGCGTGGCCAAGGAGATGGGCGCCACGGACGTGCAGGCGGAGGTGCTGCCGGCGGACAAGCTGGAACTGGTAGCCGCACTGAAGGACAAGGGCCATCGCGTGGCCGTGGTCGGCGACGGCGTGAACGACGCGCCCGCCCTGGCAGCCGGCGACATCGGCATCGCAATGGGCGCCGCCGGCAGCGACGTAGCCATAAACTCCGCGACCGTAGCCCTGATGAACAACGACCTCCAGCGGCTGCCGTTCCTCATTCGCCTCAGCCGGCGCACCACCCGAGTGATCCATCAGAACCTGCTGTTCGGGGTAGTATTCATCGTGGCCTTCGAGATTCTTGCCGGATTGGGGAGGATCGAGCCGGTCACGGGAGCGCTGCTGCACATGGTGGCGGCAACGTTCGTGATATTCAACAGCGCCCGGCTGGTGAGGTTCGGCGAGGAGCTGCACAAGGGCGAGGCGCCTCGCCCGTCGGCGGCAATGGCCAAACTGGAGGCCGTGCGGGCAACGTGACCTCCGCGGCGACCGGGCTGGCCACGATCAGGCGGCTGACTTGAAATGATGTCGCGTCTTGGGCAACAGCAAGATGACCGCCACAGCCGCGGCTACCGCGGCGGCGACCGCCGGTGCGGTCTGGTCGACGTCCAGTCGCCCGGACCGGGCGAAGGCCCACGCGGCCGCCCCACCGGCCAGGACCAGGACCGACAGAATCAGCACGGTCCAGTAGCTCCACTTCACGCCTCGGGCGAAGAAACTCCAGATCGCCCACGTCCCCCCAGCCACGACGAGCACGCCGGCTGCGACGGCCAGCGCCGCCGCCGTGTGGTATTGCCGGCCGGACATGACGACCACGACGGCGCCGATCCCCGCGGCCAGGGCAGCCATCCTGCCCGCCCAGGCCAGCAGATTCACCGCCGCCGGAAGCGTGGCCGAGGCCGTGCCGGCGTCCAGCGAGCGAGTTTGGAACAGTGCCGCGGCCAGGGCGAGCATGCCGACGATGTACAGTCCCCCATAAAGGGCGGCCCAGCCGACGTATGCGAGGGGGATGTCTATTTCCCGAACGACCGGGCCCTGGGCATCGAACATCGTCAGGTCCGGCACGAGGCATCCCAGCGGTCGCAGCGCGGGGTTGGGCGAGTCCAGCGGGAACAGGTACCCGTGCAGATAGCCCAGAAACAGCACCGCTCCGCAGACCAGCAGGGTCATGACCGGCCCGAGCCGCGTGCTGGCTGCGACCGCGACGGCTGTGAAGATCAGAACCGCGATGAGCGTCTCGATCATGGCCACCAGCAGCCGCAAGGGTATCCCGGCGCCGAACGGCACGACATGCCAGCCCTTGCCGACGACGAATACCACGCCGGTAGCCACCGTGAGCAGCAAGGCGGTCAAGGTGACACAAGCGGACGTGAACGTCCAGCCGAACAGGAGGTTGCCGAGCATCGCCAGGATGATCGCAGCCCCCAGGGCCGACAGCCCGAGCACGATGACAGGCCAGTCGAACGGATCGGTCGCGGTCGACATCACGCCGTGGCGGACGGTCAGCAGGAACGCCAGGCTGCAAAGGTAGTAGGCGACCACGACCGCCGAGGCGACGCCGAGAAACTTGCCGAAGACGAACGTCGCGCGGGAGACCGGCTTGGCGATGACCGTCAGGGCGGTCTTGTCCTCTATCTCGCGGCTGAGGGCCGCAGAGGCGCTGAACGCGGCGACCAGCAGCCCGCCGACCAGCAGCGTGCTGATGCCGAGGTCCAACAGCATCTTCTGGTCGCTGGTCGTGTGCTGGCCCTGCGGGTCCATCGTGAAGCCGGCCAGCGAGACGGCGACCACCAGCACGAAGAACACCACCAGGATCATCGTCAGGTATACGGGCTGACGAACGGTCTGCACGAACGTGTTTCTGCAAATGCTCAGGAGACGTATCATTCTGGCTCACATTGCCGCGGCCTGGGCGACAGAGATCATACGAGCCGGGCAGTGTCAAGGTTGGCTGGCCGCCGGCAGATTGTAGCGCGGCGGCGGCGACGCACGCAAGGACGGACAGGGGCATCCGCCAGTGCGCCTGCCGGGGGTGAGCGAGTGCTGGCCCGACGAAGCGAGACCCTGCCGACGGGCCCGGAGAGAAGCTGCGTATGACCGATCAACGAACCGGAAAGAACAGGGCGCTGGCCGGCGCGGTGCTTCAGGTTGTGTTCGCGGCCGTGATGCTGGTCATCTTCCTGAAGGTGCGTTCCCGCGCCGCGCTGTCCTGCATGGTGTTCCTCGCCGGCGGGGTGGGCGTCTGGCTGATGGCGGCGTTGCTGTTCTACGTGCGTCAGCGTGAGCGTCAGGAGGCCAAGGAGCTGGAGGAGATCTCCGCCGCCAGCAGGGGCGGCACGATCTTCGAGGGCGAGGGGGGCGACCTCCGGGCGGCGGCGGCCCGGTTGGCCTGGACGGAGAAGTGGACCGTGCCGGTTTTCACCTTCCTGTGGGCGGGTTTCCACGCCGCAATGGGCGCGGTGCTGCTTCGCTATCTTGCGGCCGCCCCGAGCAGGGAGCTTGGCGCCGGCGCCGGTCAGGCGACGTTCGCGTCTGTCCTGATCGCCTTCGTGGCCTTCCTCTACAGCCGATATGTCATGGGCCTGGCCACCCAGCCGCAGTGGCGCCTGCTGAGGGCCACCGGCAGCTACCTGTTCGCCGGCGTGCTCGCCATAGCCGCGACGGCTGCCGCCCTGCTGTCGGCCAACCAGGGACACCCCGGAGTCGATCGCGTCATCGCGATGGTCATTCCGGCCGCACAGGTCCTGCTCGCCGTCGAGCTTGTGCTCAACCTGATTCTGGACTTCTACCGTCCCCGCATGGCCGGTCAGGAGCAGCGATACAGCTTCGACTCGCGGCTGTTCAACTTCATCGCCGAGCCCGGCAGGATCGGCCACTCCATCGCCGAGGCCATGAACTACCAGTTCGGCTTCGAGGTGTCCAAGACCTGGTTCTACCAGTTGATCGCCCGCGCGTTTGTCCCCCTTGTGATCTTCGCGGCGGTGGTGATGTTTGCCATGACGTGCGTGGTGGTCGTCGAGCAAGGCCAGCAGGTGGTCGTGCTGCACTGGGGCAGGCCAGACGCCTCTCGCGAGCCGCTGACGGCGGGCATCCACCTGAAGTGGCCCTGGCCGGTCGATACGACGCGGCGATTCGACGTATCCGCCATTCACGAGATGATCCTTGGCGTCGGCGGCGCGCGTACCAAGGAAGAGCGCCAGGAAACCATCGTCAACATCGGCGCCTTCAAGGGCCGGGAAATGAACCTGTGGACCATGGAGCACGGCACGCTGAAGGAGAAGGACTTTCTCCTAGCCGTGCCGCGGGACAGCTACACAGCCGAGGCCGGGGAAGACCGCCCGCCGGTCACCATTATCCGCCTGGTCGTGCCCGTCTATTACGTCATAACCGACGTGTACAAGTACGGGTTCAAGTTCGCCGACGTGGAGAAGCTGATGAACGCCGAGGCCCATCGCCAGATGGTCAAGTACTGCGCCAGCGCCACGCTGGACTCGCCCGCGGGCGGCCAGGGCGAGCGCCCCGAGGCGATAGTCACCTTCGGCAGCAAACGGGCCTCGGAGGAACTCAAGAGGCGCATCCAGGCGGCCTTCGACGAGCTGGACGTCGGCGTGCGGATCACCTACGTGGGCATCTCGGCGGCGCACCCGCCGCCCAAGGCCGCCGATGCGTTCCAGGACGTCATCAAGGCCGAACGCAGGCAGGACAAGATGCGGTACGAGGCCGAGGCAGAGGCCAACGAGACGCTCAGCGAGGTGGCCGGCGATCCCATCTCGGCGCTGAGGCTGGCGCTGGCGATTCGCACGCTCGAGGAGATGGAGAGCCTGCGACTTCTCCGCGACAGGCCCGAACAGCTCAAGGACATGCTCGCCGACTACATTCAGCAGGCCCGCAACGAGCTGGACAGGCTGGAGGCTGAACTTGCCCGAGAGCAACTGCTGGGGCGGACGACCGCCGATAAGCGGGAACTGCGCGATGACCATCTCAAGCACGTGGAGCTTCTGGTCGGCCTCAGGGAAGCAGGCGCCGGCGCGGACTTGCCACCGCTGGTCGCCAAGGCGATGCAGCGGGCGAACAGTCTGTTCGACCAGGCCGCCGGCGAGCCGGCCAAGCTCATCGCCCAGGCCAAGACCTACCGTTGGGACAAGGAGATGACCGAGCGGGCCAGGGCTGAGAGCTTCAGCCGAATGCTGCTGGCGTACGACGCCAGCCCGAGAATCTACATGCTGGACCGCTGGCTGGACGTGTGGGACGAGGTGCTGCCAGGAATCAGGAAGTACGTCCTGGGAATAGACCGCGACAAGATCGAGGTATGGCTCAATTGGGAGCAGGGGCAAGGCGTGATGGAAGGCGCCTTCACGCCCGCCCCAGCCGGCGGAAGCTAGAGCCGACACGCAGAGAATACATAGAGGAACATGGCGATGAAGATGCACTTCAGGATGTTCATGTTGGCCGTGATAGTTGTGGCGCTTCTGCTGGTCAGCACGGTGGCCTATACGGTGGAATTCACCGACTACGCCCTGATCAAGACGTTCGGCCAGACCACCGCTGAGATCGACGGTCGCACACAGGCCGGGTTGAGGTTCAAGTGGCCCTGGCCGGTGCAGAGGCTGGTCCGCTACGACGCGCGGACGCTCATCTTCGAGGGCAGGGCCCACGAGCTGGAGACAAGGGACAAGCAGAACGTGGTCCTTACCATGTCCTGCACGTGGCGCATCGCCGACCCCTCAACCTTCAACACCACGATCGAAACACAGGCCGCTGCCGAGGAAAGCCTGCGAAGCTATCTGCAAAGCACCACGAAGGACATAATCGGCAATCACCCCATGGCTGAGTTTGTCAACACGGATCCGGCCAAGATGCAAATCGAGCAGATCGAGCAGGAAATCCTCACCGCCGTGCGCAACGAGGCAGAGGCCACCTATGGCATCAAAGTGATCGGCATCGGCATCAAGAGCCTGCAACTGCCGAAGAACGTCAGCGAAGTCGTGATCGAGGCGCAAAAGGAGGAGCGCAAGAGAGACGTGAAGAAGTACGAGGCGTCAGGCAAGGCGCAGGCCACGGCCATCCGAGAGCGGGCCAAGGCCGCCAAGGAGCAGATCCTCGCCTTCGCCGAGCGCAAGGCCGCCGACATCCGCAGCGAGGGCGACCAGGCCGCCGCCGAGTACTACAGGGAATTCGAGAAAAACGAGGCTTTCAGCATGTTCCTGCGGTCGCTGGAGTCGCTCAAGAAGGAGCTGGCCAGCAAGACAGTCATCCTGCTCGACGGCTCGGACCTGCCGGCTGTGCAGTTCTTCCGCACGGGCCCGTCGCTGGAACCGTTTAAGGACAAGCCCTCCTCCTCGTCCAAGTAGCGCGGAGCGCGGACAATGACCGACCTTCTCCACCATCATCATCCTCACTACCACGACGACGACAAGCCCATGGCGCCGGTCGATCCCGGCGGCAAGAGTTTGGCCGACGCCCTGCGCGTGAGCTTCCGCCTTCTGTCGGTCATCATGCTCGTCGTGCTGGTGTTCTACATGCTGACCGGCGTCAAGAGCATTCAGAGTTCGCAGGTAGGCGTCAAGAAGGTCTTCGGCAAGCTCGTCGGCGTGGCCCAGCCGGGGCTGGCGTATACCTGGCCCTTCCCCATCGGCGGCATCGACGTGATCAGCACCAAGGAGGAGGAGCTGGAGATAGACGACTTCTGGATGTACGAAACGCCGGAGCAGAAGAGCCAGCCCCTTCTCAGCCGACAGCTGACTTACTCCGGCCTCGACCCGGGACTTGATGGCGCGCTGTTCACCGGCGACCGGAACCTTCTCCACGTGCGGCTGAAGTGCCGGTACAGGGTCGTCAACCCGACGAGTTTCGTATCGAACCTGGCCGGGGCGGGCGACGGGAACGTCAACGAGGTCATCCGTTCGGCGATTTGCAGGGCGGCGATCCACGCGGCGGCCGCGCGGACCGCCGACAGCCTCCAGCGCACCGAAAGCGCTGCCTTTGCACTGGCCGTGCGCGATGGCGCGCAGGAGGAGCTGGACGCGATCGGCAGCGGCATCGAGGTGGTCAGCGTCGTGCTGCCGAACTCGACCTGGCCGCTGGGAGCGCTGCGGGCTTACATCGAGGCGCAGAACGCCAACAGGGAGGCCGAGCAGCAGCGATCCGCCGCCCAGGCCGAGGCCGTGGAGCTGCTCAACGAGGCTGCCGGGGCGAGCTACCTCAAGCTTGTCGGAAGCGCCGCCGCGGACCCCAACGCCCGCCGGCCGGCGCAACAGGGCGAGTACAACCTGATCAGCCAATATGCGGAAGCCGTCGAGAAGGGCGACGACGCAGCCGCCCGGGATCTGCTCGACAAGATCGACCACGTGCTGCGAAGCAGTGAGACAGGCGGCGAGGCCGCCCAAAAGATCGCCACGGCTGAGGCCTACCGCACCACCATCATCCAGCAGGCCAAGGCCCGAGCCAAGCAGTTCAACGAACTGCTGCCCGCCTTCAACGAGACGCCGGAGCTGATGCTCGAGCGCCTCTGGGCCGACGTGAGGGAAGCCGTCCTGGACTCCCCCACCATCGAGAAGTACTACCTGACGCCCGGCTCGGGCAAGACCGTGCTGAAGATCAGCAGAGACCCCAAGGTGGTCGCTGAGATAACCCGAGAGGAAACCAAGAAGGACACCGGCAAGTAGACCGACACATGCGCCGGCGGCGCCCGCCCAGCGGGCTGGAAGTGAAGATGCCTGAGGCAGACAGCTCAGTAGTGGCAACCAGAAGGCTGACGAAGGTCTTCCGCGACTTCTGGCTGCGCGAGAAGGTTACAGCCGTCGCGGACCTGGACCTGGACATACACCCGCGGGAGGTTTTCGGCCTGCTCGGGCCCAACGGGTCCGGCAAGACGACGACCATCAAGATGATCCTCGGGCTGCTTTTCCCGACCCGAGGCACGATATCCGTGCTGGGTCGGCTGCCGACCGACGTCCGCATCAAGAGCCGCATCGGCTTCCTGCCGGAGGAGTCGTACCTGTACCCGTTCCTCGACGCCCGCGAGACGCTGGACTTCTACGGGCGGCTGTTCCACCAGCCGAGGCGGCAGCGCCAACATCGCATTGACATGCTGCTGGAGATGGTCGGGCTGGCGGGCGCGGCCTACAGGCGCGTCGGCGAATACTCCAAGGGCATGCAGCGCCGCATAGGCCTGGCGCAGGCGCTGATCAACGATCCCGATCTGCTGATCCTGGACGAGCCCACCGCCGGCATGGACCCCATCGGCACGAAGCAGTTCAAGGACCTGATCGAAGTGCTGGCCATGCGAGGCAAGACGGTGATCCTGTGCAGCCATCTGCTGGCCGACGTCGAGGACATCTGCACCCGCGTGTGCATACTCTACGGCGGCAGGCAGCGGGCGTGCGGGCCCGTGGGCGAGCTGCTGGCCAGGCAGAACCTGACACAGATAACCACCGAGCACCTGGACGAACGCTCGCTGGAGGAGATCAGGAACCAGCTCAAGTCGGCCAACAGGGAAATCCTGGAGGTCGCGACCCCGCGCGACAAGCTGGAGTCGCTGTTCCTGCGGATCGTCAAGGAGGCCCAGGACCAGCGTCTGGCCACCGGCGGCGCGCTGGCCGGCGGCGAGGTGCCGGAGTTCCTCCGCACCGGCGAGCACGCCGGCGGCAGGGAGGTCATCGAGCAACTCGTGGTCGGGGCGTCGGCGCGGGCGGCCGAGGCTGACTCACAGGCCGAAGACAAGGCTGCTGAGGCCGCCAGACGGCAGGCCGTTGAGTCTCGCAAGGTCATCGCCTCGCTCACGGACAGCCCGAAGGGCGACCAGGCGGGCAGCGATGCCGACAAGCCCCCCACCCCGCCGCCGCCGGCACGGGAGCAGGCAAAGCGGTCGGTCCTCGATGAGCTACTGTACGAGGAGGATGCCTCCTCCGGGGAGCAGTAGCCATGGGCGGCATCTGGGCGGTCACGAGGCACACATTCGCCCACTGCCTGCGCATGAAGGTAGCCGTGGCGTTCATCATCATGTTGGCGATCGTCCTGACGGTGATGCCGATCGTGGCCGAAGGGGACGGCACGCTGGCCGGGCGGATCCGAACGTTCCTGGAATACGGCACGGCCCTGACGTCGCTGCTGCTGTCAATCGTAACGGTATTCCTGTCCATCTTCGTGGTGACCTCCGACATCGATCACAGGCGCATCTTCATCGTCGCCAGCAAGCCGATCCCCAGGTGGCAATACGTGTTGGGGCGCTGGGCCGGCGTGGTCGTCTTCGACGTGGTGCTGCTGGCCTGCTCCGGCGCCGTGATCTACGGGTTCGCACAGTACCTCCGCGGCCAGCCCGCCCTGAACCCCAGCGACCGCCGGGCCGTCGAGACGGAGGTATTCACCGCTCGCAATCGCGTCCACCCCGCGCCGCCGGACGTTGCCTCGGCCGTCAAGGAGCGGATCGCCCGCCTGAAGGAGGAAGGCAGCTTCAGCCGGGCCATCGAGGCCTACAAGATCCAAACCAACGGCGACGAGGCAAAGGCCGAGCTGATGCTGCTTAATCAGGTGCGCAGCGAGGTGAAGTCCCGGTTGCAGTCCGTGGGTGTCGGCGAATCGTTTCTATGGAAGTTCGAGGGCATCGACCTTGCCGAGGCCAAGCAAGTCCGCGGCGCCGGCGAGATCACTGCCCTGAACACCGAAGTCGGCCTGATGCGCATCACCGCGCCGCCGGAGGTGTTGGCAGGGCTGATCGTCGGTGGGCCCGTTGTCGTCAGCGGCATCGACACGAGGGTCAACCGGCTGGAGAAGGACTTCGTCGACGTCCGTTTCGACGCCGAGGGCGCCAGACAGCTTTCCGTCGCCTCGCTGAGCGTCGGAAGCAAGGTCACGGTCACCGTCGACCCGATCATCCAGATCACCTACAAGGCCTCTCCCGCGTCGGTCCCGGTCGACAAGCTGCTGCCCAGCATCTGGGAGATGCAGAACCCCAAGACAGGCTTCTTCCACCAGGAATTCCGCAGGGACAGGGCCTATTCGCCGGCAACCTTCGCCGTATCCGCCAGGCTGGTGGACGACCAGGGCCGAGCCGAGGTGCGATACCTCAACGTGCCCTTCGCTCCGACCGGCCAGGGGTCCAGCGTCACGATCCTGACCAGCGACGTGTCGATCCTCTATCGCGTGGGGGGCTTCGAGGGCAACCTCGCGCGGGCGCTTGCGCTGATACTGCTGCAATTGATGTTCCTGGCGGCGATGGGCGTGTTCTGGAGCACGTTCGTATCGTTCCGCGTGGCCTGCCTTGTCACGCTGATCGCAATACCGCTCGGCAAGGCGATGTCGTTCATGACGATGGCTACCACATTCAGCCCGATCGAGCGCGACCCCGTCACCAAGCAGATCGGCGCCTACGCCCTGGCGGTGATCAAGGTGCTCTTGGCCGACCTGTCGCGGACAAGCCCGTCGGAGTACCTTGTCGGCGGAATGAACATCGCGTGGGACACGCTCGCCTCGGCCGCCCTTATGACGGTCGCCGTCCGCGGGGCGTTGTTCCTGGCGGCGGCGTGTGTGATCTTCTCCAAGCGGGAGCTGGCCAGCGTGCAGGTATGAGACGATTCCATCGCACCATTCAGCGGAATCAGCGTAGGAAGCGCAGGAGCAGACCGCGATGAAGGCCCGCCCGCGCATAGTCCAGATTGTCTGGGGCATCTGTGCGGCGGCCGCCCTGGCCGGCGCCGGACTGGTCCAGCCCGAGCTGGCCGCGCTCAGCCAAAGCTACAATCTCGTGCAGGATGTCTCCGTGCTCAAGACCAACCGCGGGAAGTCGCTGCTGACGGTCGCGCCGGGCGGCCTGCGGGCGCCGCTGGTCAGCTATCTGTGGATCAGGGCGGAGAAGCTCAAGAACGAGGGCAAGTTCTACGACGCCAAGCAGCTTGCTGAAACAATCTGCATGCTCCAGCCGCGGTTCCCGGGGGTCTGG
>CAYUYH010000019.1:0-17593 GCA_964449175.1 uncultured Planctomycetaceae bacterium | reverse complement strand
CAGTGGCGCGACGTGCAGTTCGACCCCAACGGCGCGATCTTCCGCGACATCACCGCAAGACCGCACCTGTGGGACAAGGACCTCGCCAACGACGCCAAATGCAGCAAGGGCGTGGGGAGCGCGGTGATGTTCGACCGCGACGAGTTCGACGCCAAGCAGACCCCGGAGGACAAGGTCGCGTACCTGCGGGACTACGGCACGATCCTCGTTGCCGCGCCGGTCACCGGCGCCCTGCTGGGGAAGTGAGACGATGACGACCAGACACGCAACATATCGTCTCTCGCGGAAGGCCGAAAGGCCGCAGCCGGGCTTCTCCCTGGCCGAGCTGATGATCGCTATCGGCATCCTCGGCATCGGCATGACCATGGCCGCGACGCTGTTCCCCGCCGCCATCAAACTCAATGAGATGTCCACGAAGGAGACGATCGGTACGGCCATCACCGAGAACGGACTGGCTATGGCCAAGGCCCTGCTGAAGCCCAGCGATTTCCCGGACCCCGCTGTCGAACCGGATCTCATGGTGCTGGCCGACAGTGCCACACTTACGCTGGATCCGAACAGGCAGCACTACCCCGACGGCGACCCCAACTCCAGGCGCGGCTTCGTGGTCCTCGGGCGCCGGCGCGAGTTCGGCGGCGTACCCGGCAGCTCGACCTACCAGCTCGTGATCGTCTCCTACGACAGCCGCGTCCGTGGCGGCCTCGTGACAGCCAAGGAAGTCGAGATCAAGAGAATCACCAGGCCCGGCGGCGGCGTAACCAGGGTCCAGTTGGCCGACCCCAACACCGGAGATCCGGTCCACCCCGTCCGTTCGCCGGTGATCGTCGCCAAGAACGGCAGCTACGCCAGGATCATCGATATCTCGCTGGACGGCAGCGACGAGTGGGCCGTCCTCGACCACGATATTGACCCCATAGACCCCAATGACGTCGCCGTCGGTGACACGGCGTTCGTCATTGTCGAAAGCGGAGCGGCTGAGAGCCCGGCAATGACCGTCCTGGTCGCCGAGACGGCACTTAGACCTTAGGCGATGTGATGAAGCGACGAAATGCACATGCGGGTCTCCGGCGGGCGGGCATGACGCTCCTGGAGCTGCTTGTCTCGCTGGGCGTGCTGGCGCTGATCGGCGTGGCCTTCGGGGCCATCATCTCCCAGACGCAGAAGGTGGTGAATACCTCAAACGCGCTGATGCGGGCCAACGCCGACGCCTCGGCCATCTCCGGCGTCATTCGCGAGGACCTGACCAGGCTCTCGCCGGAGGGCTTCCTGGCCGTCTACCAGGACCCCATCGACCCCAACCAGTCGCACCTGGTGTTCACTGCCGTCGGGCCATTCGCCAGCAAGATCATATCGGACCCCAGTGCCCGTGCCAACGCCGCGCGGATCGACTACGGCCTGCAAGCCGGCGGCGTGCTGTGGCGGCGGGCGATCCTGCTCGGCGCGTCCGGCGGCAGCGACTGCGAACCCGGTACGTTCCTGGGCCTCTACGCCGCCAATCCCGGCAGCATCAACCAAGGGCTGATCAAGAGCTACTGCGCCCCGCCCACGCCGCCGGTGCCCACGGAGATCAACACGCTGGCGGACGTGGCGAACCTCTGGCCGATGCTGGCGGCATCGTGCGCCAGCTTCAAGGTGACCTGGTGGGACGTCGGTTCGAGCGGCTGGAAAGCGCCCGACCCTAACGAACCCAAGATATGGACCAGCGGCATGACGCTGCCGGAGGCCGTCCGCGTCCAGTACCGGCTGACCGCAGGCCAAGGCGAGACCGACTACCTGGACTACGAGGTGATCTGCCCAGTCCGGCCATGACCGGACACGGAAGTGCATGATGTCATCTGTGAACAGACAGCGCGGCTCGGTGATACTGCTGGTGATCGGCCTGTTGACTGTCATCGCAATGCTGGGCTCGATGCTCCTGCTGGTCGCCCGGCTTGACAGGCAGACCAGCCAGGCCATGGCGACCGTCGCGCCGGAGCGTCACGTGGCCGACGGCGTGCTGGACCGCCTGCTGGCCGATAGGCTGGCCGACCTGTATATAGGCCCCGCCGGAACCGTGTATACCGGCCTGTCGGGCAACCCGCTGATCGCCGAGAGGCAGACAATCGACTACCCGGCCGACGGCGTCGGATACGACAACACGCTGGCCACCGGCGAGCCCAACGCCAATGGCAGATGGGACCACGTCTCCGATCCCAACGCGCTGGGCTACGAGCTCGCGGCCGTGTGCAGCGACGTCCCGGTCACCGATCCCAACCTCGTGGACACCGACGGCGACGGCACTGGCGACGCCTGGCTGTTCCCCATCGGCGTGCTCAACCGCGACGGCGAGGAGTTCTACGCGGCCGTGCGGATGATCGACGCCAGCGGCCTGGTCAACGTCAACACCGGCGGCACCACCACCCGCCCGGCAGCCGGCAACCGGATCATGGGCCCCGTGGACGTCTCCCTCCAGGGCCCGCCAAGCCCCAATGGCCTGCTCCTTGACCCTGCCGCGGGCAGCGTGGTCAGTGAGCGAACGGGGCGAGGCCCCTACGACACAGCCGACATGCTGGCCGCGAGGTGGTTCGGCCAGCCGGACACCGATGCGGGCAGGCTCGCCAAGGCCGTCGCCGACCCCTCACCCGACCCGAATGATCCCAACTACCAACTGAGGGCGTACGGCAGGTTCCTCACGACGATCTCGGCCTACCGCCCCATCAGCGTGTTCCGCACGAACTTAGACGGCGCCGTGACACTCAAGGTCAATCCCAACTACGACTCGGCGAGACTGATATACGATGCCTTCCTGGCCTTGCTCAACTCGCAGAATCCCGATCCCAACAACCCCGTCGTGGCCGGGCAACTGACGGTCAACCTGATCGACTACACGGACGGCAACGATGACGTGACGCGCGCCGACCTGAGCGTCCTCGACCCGAATCAGCCGTCCGGGACGTTCATCTACGGCATTGAGCGACACCCCTTCGTCTCGAAGGTGTTCCTCAAGCGGAGGTTCGATACGGTCGGCGGCATGGGCGAGCTGCTGCCGCGCATCTCCGCGTTGGAGCTGATCAACCCCTATTCCAGCCCGATCGACCTGGGCAACTACTACCTGACCGGCCTGGGCGGCACGATCGCAACCACGGCCGACCTGGCCGGCAAGAAGATCTATAACAACGGCGGGCGGTTTGTGTTCTACTCGGACGACAGCGTGCGGATCGACCCCAACCTGCCTAACGACTGCAAGCTGAAGGCGCCCGCCCTGGACGTCAGCGGCGCCGTCAAGCTGATGTGGCGCAACCCCGCATCGTCGCCAAATGACTGGTCTGTCTGCATTGACCAGACGACGGCCGTCACGGACACCGATTGCCCCGCGCCGGACGCCGCCACACCGGAGCGCTGGCGGGCGAGATATCGCGACGATGAGCTCTCGCGGGCCAGGTACACATTGATGTCCAGCCTGCCGTCGGAACCGCATGATCCCGCCGACCCCAGCGCGGCATACCACGACTACACCGACCCCAACGGACTGGGGTGGATGGGCCAGGCCAACCCGACGGACGCGGCGGCGGCCGTGCCGGGCAGCCCGACGCCCATCTACATCCGCAACGGTCGCATGATAAGCCTCGGCGACATGACGAGGCTGCTGTCCGTCGGGCCGACAGACACGACGCCGGTGACCTCGCTGCTGCCCTATCCGCCCGTCGATCAGCCCTTGCAGTTGGTGCCCTTCGCCAAGAGCGCCCTGCCGGTCAGCGACACCGTCCCGGTCGGCTGCGCGCTGCCGGAGTTCTTCACGCTCGTTCAGCCCAACGCGGGCAGCGACGTCCGCGGCCTGATCAACGTCAACACCGCGTCCTGGAAGGTCCTGGGGTGCCTGCCGGCCCTCAGCTCCACCGGCGCCAAAGATGTTCGCGACAAGCTGGTGGCCGAGATCATCGCCTACCGCGACCTGCGCGACAACGGCCCGCGCGGCGGGGTGAACTACATCAACAGGAACGCGGTGATCACCGGCCTGCGGACGCAGCCCGGCCTGGCGGACGCCGGCGAGATCGGCATACCCCTGCGACTGGGCCTCGGCGCGGCCCTGAACGAGTATAAGACCCAGAACATACACCCCTACCCCTATGCGCTGCTTCGCGGCAGCGGCATTGCCGACGACGACGGCCTGAGGGTCGATCTCTCGACCGGGCCTCCCTACTACGGCGTGATGGACGACCCGGTCAAGGAGCACGTGCTGTATAGTTGGCTGATCAACCAGGTCACCGTCCGCAGCAACACATACATCGCCTACATCCGCGTGCAGTTGGGCGAGAAGGTCGGCGCCGCCGCGCGTCACTACGTGGCCTTGATCGACCGCGGCGACTGCTTCGACTCCCCCACCGCCCCGCCTCGCGTCCTGATGTTCACGGAGCTGCAATAGCGGCGATGCGACACGCCCTACTTCCTCCAACGACATCCCCTCGCCGCGGCGAGCGGCTTCATTGCGCCGGTACGTTGAATTGGCCGGGTGACGAACGTATGCTGGCGACATCGCATGGGCGACCAGCTCGCCATCCTGATTACCTCCTCCGCCTACGCCACGGAAGCGATTGGGGCGGAGATTCGCTCGATCGCGCCGGGCGCGGCCGTGTTCAGCCCGGACGATCTCGCCCGCGACCCGTCGCTGATCGAGCGGGTGGACGTGGTCTTCGGCCGGCTCGGCGGCGACGCGTGGGGGAGGGCTGGACGGCTGAAGTGGATTCACACGACCGCCGCCGGGGCCGACTGGGCCCAGCGCGAGCCCGCCCGCTCGCACCCGGCCGTCGTCACAAACTCGCCCATCCACGCCGAGCCGATGGCCGAGCACCTGTTCGGCATGCTGCTGATGCTCGTCCGCGGCCTTCACACAGCCTGTCGCGGCCAGCTCGCCCGGCGGTGGGACAAATCCGCCGGCGCCGGCATAGACGTGCTGCCGGGCAAGCGGCTGTGCGTGGTCGCCCTGGGGACGATCGGGCGGCGGTGCGTCGAGCTGGGCCGGGCGTTCGGCATGAGCGTGATCGGCGTGCGGCGGCGACCCCAGCCGACCGACGGCGTCGAGGAAGTCTATGCCCCGGCCGACATGCCGCAGGCCTTCAGCCGCAGCGACGTGATCATGGTCGTCCTGCCCGGCACGGCCGAGACTCGGGGCATCATAGGCCGGCGTGAACTGGCCGCCGTCAAGCGAGGCGCGTATCTACTGAACGCCGGCAGGGGCAAGACCGTGGACACCGACGCGCTGGTGGAGGCGCTGGAATCCGGCGTCCTGGGCGGGGCGGGCCTGGACGTGGTCGACCCCGAGCCGCTGCCGAGCGACCACCCCCTGTGGACCATGCCGAACGTCATCATCACGCCGCACACCGGGGGAATCCACGCCGACTACGTAGCCAACGCCGCCGGGGTGTTCCTCGAGAACCTGCGGCGGTTCGTCGCGTCCGAGCCGCTGCTGTCCGTGGTCGACAAGCAACTGGGCTACTGACCGGTCGCCGCGCCTCAGACGATGTAGATCACCTGATCGATGCTGCCGACGAACGGCGGCGTAGTCGTGGACTTGTGCGTGACGGACCGGACTTCCTTGCCCAGGCCGGCGCCCAAGCAGGCATAGATGCCGGAGTTGGTCTTGTCGATGTTGAACAGGCGCACCTTGCCGATGTTGGCCGCGATGAAGTTGCTGTTGTCCACGAAGTACGGGTCGGCGCCGGGTGCGGGCGTCCGCCAGCCTCTGATGACGACCCTGTTGATGATCGGCGGGTAGTACGGATTCCTGTAATAGCTGTTCAGGAAGTCGAAGTGGTAGATGCCTTCGGCTTCCTTGCTGAAGGTCGAGTCGAACCCGGCCAGGAAGTCGCTGTCGAAGGCCGCTCCCACGTTCAGCACCAGGATGTCGCCCGTGGCGTCCATGTGCAGGCCCATCGCCGCGCGCTTGACGAAGACCCTCTTGACCGCGCCGGCCACGTCCCACCTGTTCGCGGTCAGGTCACCTTGGATAACAGCGTTCTTCAACGTGAACCTCTCGCCGGTTCCGCCGGTGAGTTTCAGGTTGGCGGCGAAGTCGCCCTTGGACAGCAGCCTCCTGATGCCGCCGGCCTGGACGGTGTAGGTGTCGGAGTTGCTGCCGCCGACGACCAGCGCCCGCAACAGCCCCGAGATAACCATGCCCGATCCCTCAGCCGAGCCTAGCGTGCCGAGGACGTTGATCGTGCCGATCTGCCCCGCCACCTGCCAGGTCTTGGAGGTCAAGTTGCCGAGCACCTTCGCCGAGCGCATCGCGAACTTGTCGCTCGATCCGGTCAAGACCACGTCGGGGGTGAAGTCGCCCTTGGACAGCAATCTCTTGAGGGACTTGGCCACGACGCTGTAGGAGCCGTCCTGGCAGCTTCCCACGATCAGGGCGGTCATCCCGCCGTCGACGCTGATCGTCTCGCCGCTGAGCGAGCCGAGGACCACGATCGTCCCGACGTCGGCCGACAGGTTCCATAGCGTGCTCGTGAGGTTGCCGCCGATCTTGGCCGAGCCTAGCGCGGTCGTGTAGCCCGTCCCGTTGATGTCCAGGTTGGCGGCGAAGTCTCCCTGCGCTTTCAGCTTGCCCATCCGCGGCGCGGTGAGGCTGTCGTTGTCCTGAATCCCGTCGCCGTCCGTCCAGCTATTGACGAACAGCGAGGTGACGGGCAGGCCGCCCGTGTCAATCTGAACGTCACTGAGATCGTTGAATGTCATGGCCAGCGCCATCTGCGGGCCGAGCTGCGTGCCGGAGGTGTTGGCGCCGATTCGCGAGTCGCTCACGTCGTGCAGCACG
Source organism: uncultured Planctomycetaceae bacterium (assembly GCA_964449175.1). Taxonomy (GTDB): domain Bacteria; phylum Planctomycetota; class Phycisphaerae; order SM23-33; family SM23-33; genus CAYUYH01. The sequence continues at coordinate 10,800 of CAYUYH010000019.1, read as the reverse complement.
AGCTTGCCGAGGTTCGCCCGACAGTCCAGCTCGCCGGCGAGGTCGGTCGTCTCGGCCAGGATGCCCCCGGCCGAGCCGCGCATCAGGAAGTACTCCACGGTGGTGAACGTGCCGGCCGGCGTGGTGATCTTCAGCGTCTGGTTGGTCGGGCCGAACAGCTCGACGGCCTTGATCCTGCCGGACCGCTGCCCGTCCAGCGTGATCCTGGCCACGGCGCCCGAACTGATTGAGAAGGTCACGGGCACGCCGTTCTCGTCGACGATAGTCGAGACCGCCTGCACCCAGACGGTCTGGTTCGTATCCACCATGACCACGCCGTCCGCGCCGGATGCTCCGTAGACAACTCCGTCGATCAACGACGCCGTCACGCCGGTCGGCCTGTCGAAGAAGTAGGCCGGCAGCGGCCGCTTCGGGTCGGTCATGTCCAGCAGGACGTACGCGCTGCCCGTCGAGACGACTGCGTAGTCGCCCTCGGCGTGCACCTCCTGCGGCTGCGGGCTTAGCTGAACGGAGCTGACGAACTTGGGCGCGGCCGGGTTGGCTACGTTGTACATCGACACGATGCCGATCTGGTCGGCCACGTATAGAAGGCCGCCCTCCACGTCCACGCCCAGGGCGTCGTGGGCGGGGATGTTCAGGACGAATTGCGGGTTGGCCGGGTTGGCGATGTTGAAGACAAGGACGTGGCTCTGCACGTACCCGCCTATGTCGATCGCCGCGGATACGTACGCGTAGTCGCCGGCGACGGTGACTTCCCTGGCGTTGGTGATGGTCGCGCCCGGGATGTTGGCGACCGTGGTAAGGCGGGTGATCGCGTCCGAGGCCAAGCTGTAGACGGACAGCCCGCCCTCCCCGTCGGCGACGAGCGCCGTGTTGCCGGCGATCTCCAGCGAGAACGGGATGCCGGATGTCGCGGCTTCGAGGTTCTCCTGCGGGTTGACCGGGTCGGACATCACCACCGGGTTGGCGGGGTCGGATATGTCCACCGCGGTGATGAAGCTCCGCGGATTGTCCGTGTCGAGATTCGTGTGCAAGACGTAGAGCGTGTTGCCGGCGACCTCCATGTCGGTGATATTGGAGAAAGTGCCGGCAAGACTGGACTCGAACATCGGTTTGGAGAGGTCCGAGACGTCATAGACCTCCAGGACGCTGAAGTCCTCGGTCAGGTCATTCCCGTCGTCGTCCACATTGCCGCCGATGAACAGGTGGTCGCCCACGCGGAGCGTGCTATTGATGCCGCCGAACCGCGCCGCGATGTTCGCGGCAGTCTGCGGGCCGAAGGGGAGCTGACTGATGAACGGGTATACGCGCGCGAAGCCGCCGTCGGCCGTCAGGCGGACGTTCACGGTCCCGGTGAACAGCTCCGGCGTCTCCAGCGTGACCACGCCGGTGGACGCGTCGAGCGAGACGGTCGCGTCCGACAGGTCGGCGGACACCTGCGGGTTGTCCAGGCCGGCCAGGTTGACCACGAACTTCATCGGCTCGCCGGAGCGGATGAACGCCGCCTCCGCGGGCGCCGGCGTCTGGGCCTGGCCCAGCGCGACGGTGATGTCCTTCTCGTAGACGTTGCCGTACGAGTCTTCCAGCTTCACCGATACCGTCGCGTCGCCGACGAAGCCGTTCTCGGCCTGGACGACCATGGCCTCGCCGAGGACATCGACGCCCTCCAACAGCGGCAGCCACACGGGGCGGTCATTGCTCTCGTAGCGTGGGGAGTCGATGACGGCCGTCAGGACGTCCTGGCCGGCAAGCATCTTGCCGAAGATCGTGTAATCGCCGTCGAGCCACGTGGTCGGGGCGTCGGTGATGAAGAACTGGCTGTTGTTCGTGTTTGGACCGCTGTTGGCCATGGCCAACATCCCGGGCTGGGAGAAGTCCAGATCGCTGTGTATCTCGTTGTCCAGGTCGGGCAGCGGGCTGCCGCCGGTGCCGTCGCCGTTCTCGGCGTCGCCGGTCTGGATCATGAAGTCCGTGATCACGCGGTGGACAGGCACGTCCGTGTAGAAGGGCACGCCATTGAGGTCAAGGCTGCCGTCCTCGTTCACGTGATTGAGGGACAGTGTCGCGAACCTCAGCACGGTCCACGGAGCATAGTTCTCAAAGAGATCGACCACTATGTTGCCGATGGGCGTGCGGTGGCCGTCGCCTTGGATGAAGCGGAGCTGGGCGAACAGCAGCCCATCGGGAACCGTGACGGTCACACCGTCCGTCTGGCTTTGGACGGTCAGGCTTACCGCGTCCAGCGGGCCGTCGTCGTCGCCCCAGGCGATGTTGATGGCGATCGAGCTTCCCGCGGCGGAGTAGCTGTCCTCCAGCGGCGTAACGAAATACGGCGCCGTGCCGTCCAGAAGCAGGCGCTGTTCCAGCGGCTCGAGGCTCGGGTGTGGATTGTTTGAGTGGAGACCGTGTCCCCCTTTCCGGCACTGCGGGCTCATCATCGTGCAATCTCCTACCTGTTGAGCAGTGTGGACCCCGCCTGCTGATGGACGGATCACAGCCAGGCCCTTCCTTGGACCTCCTTGCCGCCGGCGGCCCCGGAGCCTCAGGCCGGCATGGCCAAGTCAAGTGATTATAACACGGTGGCCCATTTCTGCATACCCGTATTACGCCCCGTTTGCCCCCACTAGCGGCTGGAATCCGAGGAAGTTATGTCGGTTTCTCCGGCCAGCCGCCGCTCCTCGGTGGCCAGGTGCTCTTGCAGTAGGCGGAAATCCGAGTTGGCGATCTCGTCCGGCAACGGTAAGCCCTTGCCCATGCGGCTGATAGCATAGCCCTCCCCGACGGCCAGCGTCCCGCCAAGGCCAATCCCCACCACAATCACCGCCGCAGCCAGGATCGGCACCATGCTCCGCCTGACTGACCGCCTAAGTCGCCGAAAGCGGCGCGCGCGGGCCGGCGCCCACAGCACCCAGGCCAACCCCAAGCAGGCCAGCAGTAATATCGCGACCGCCGCCGCTATGGGGAGCACGCTGTCGAGCGCCTCACCGGCCGTGGTGCACCGGAATCCCCCTAACCACCAGGCGACCACCCCTGCGAGCAGCAAGGTTGCCCCGCCAATCAGCAAACCGACCGGCCAGATCCAGCGCCGCCAGGGCATCGGCGGGGGCACTTCCATGCCCAGTTCCGCCGCCCGCTGGCGGATGGCAGCGCCCGACATCAACGTCAGCAGCACGAAGACCACCGTTACCAGCAGGGTCAACTCCATACTGACCCTGATCATGGCCCCGGCCAAGCCGATGTGCGGACCCCAGGTCGCCACCGCCAGCGAATACAGGCCGTACACGGCGACCGGCAGGACTACGGCCAGCAGGCAGATCCGCCCCAGCCGCCGCCAGCCGACGAACAGCATCACAGGCCGCTGGGCCTTCGGCAAACGGAACAGCGCCGCTGCCGTCCACACGCTCAACACCCCCGCCGCAATGAGAAGGTCTGCAAGCAGGGCCAATAGGCCAGCTTGCACCACTGCGAGGTGTTCAGCCGTCCGCACAGGCGATAGGTCGGCTCGGTAGTCCGGCAAGGTCGGCACGATGATCGACTCCAGCAGCCCCGTCCTGTCTTGCTCGTCTCGGCTCAGCCGGCGGGCCTTCATTACCCGGTTCCATAGATCGTAGGCGGCAACTCTGCGCTTGTGAACCGCCGTCGCCTGCTCGGGATTGCCAAGTTCGGTGTAGATGAGTTCCATGTGCCCCAAGGCAGACCTACGGATTCCCCGACCCAGCAGCAGCTCTACCAGGAAGTCGGCCTCAGCGCCGACCTTGTCGCCCATGTACTCCACCTGCCTGGCCAGGCGGACTGCCTCGTCGCCCTCACCGCTACGGGCCAGATCGAGCGAGCGGGCCAGCAGGCTATTGCCCAGCGTGCGGTAGTCGTGACGATGCGGCAGCAACGTAGACACCCACATGCCAACACGGTTGAGGTACTCGACCATCCGCCTCGGCGCCGGCAGCATGTCCAGGCGGAGCCGGAGCATCTCCATGCTGCCCAATGTGATCCGCGGCTTGGCCAATGCGCGGCGAAATGCCTCGATCCCCTGCTGGAACATCTCCGGATCGCTGATGTCTACCGCATATGCCATCGCCTGCCATGGCTTGCCGTCCCTGTCGACATCCTTGTATGTCGTGTTCGGGTCTTCCGTGACGTTGCTCGATGCCTGGATCAGCAGCGATGCAATCTCCAGCGCATAGAAGGCGTTGTCCGGGTCGAGCTGCTCTCCTCTCCGAAGCGGCGCGATCAGCTCGTCTAACTGTTCACGCGTGACCGGCTCGTCTCTTCGGAGACGCCAGTGAACAGGACTGTCCACCAGAAGATGCACGATGTAGTTCCCGTAGTAGACCGGATTGTCCGGCCAGCGGTCGGAGATGGACTTGGCGCGGTCCACGGAGTTGGCTGCGTTCGGGTCGCCGTGGAGCACGAACCGCTGCTCTTCGGTCAGTCCCGCATCAGGGAAGGGATCAGCAAGAAACCGTACCCAAGGTGCAGGACCTCCCCTTCCGAACGACATCTGATTGTAGGACACGCCAATGGCAAGAGCATTTGCCAGCAGCACTACCACCACCAAGATGGCTGCGGGTAGCAGCGTGACGCGGGCGGCCCAACGGAGCAGGCCGCGGATGCGGATTCGCCCGCGGTTCGCCTGCCAGAGTTCCTCGGCCAGCTCCTCCGGCTCGCCCAGCGCGCGGGTGGCCGAGGCGGCCGCCTGCTCATCGCTCTCGCCGGCGGCCCGGAACTCGGCGGCCGCGTCCTCCAGGTGACACCGCAGCTCGCGGGCCACGTCCAGGCGCAGTTCCTCGTCCACCTCCAGCCGCCGCGTGATGCGCCCGATGAGTTCATTCCACGCGCTCATGCCCGCGCCCCCAGCAGTATCGCGTTGACTGCCAGGCTGAACTGCCGCCACTCATTGGTCCGCCGGGCCAGCTCCGCCCGACCCCGACGGGTGATGGAGTAGTATTTCCTCTGTCGGCCGGCGCCCTTCTCGCCGGGCGCGTCCGCCCAGCGCGAGCGGACCAGCCCCGCTGCCTCCAGCCGATGCAGCGTGGGGTACAGCGTGCCCTCGCGCCACTCAAGCCGGCCGTTCGTGCGGGCGTTGACGACCTTGACCATCTCATAGCCGTACATCGCCTTGTCCGTCAGCAGCGACAGCACGATCGGCACGATGCTGCCGCGAACCAGATCCTGTGAGAAGTCCATCACATGCTCCTTGTCTTCATCTCGCGCCCCAATCGCCTCGCCGCGTGTTCGTCGCGTTCCTCTGATAAGCGGCCTGGCCAGACGTCCTCTGCTCGCCTGCTCCACCACCACACCTCGCCGCCGGCACCAGACCGCATGCCTCGGCTGCCTATGTATTCTATACATCGGCTGCCTTGGTAGTCAAGGAATAGCGCAAGATTCCTTGGTGTGTCGGTGCCGGGACGACGGAGGGGGGCGGCCAGCTGCCCCGTGCACCACAGGGGAGCGGCCGATTGGTCAATCCGCCTTCGCTCTTCGCTATGCATCGAGCTTCGGCGGACTGGTCGGTCGATTGCCAACTGGTTGACTCGTTGACCGGTTAACTCGTTGACCCGCAACAGCAGGAGCGCCGCACCCCAGTGCCTGTCGCCTCTTCTGTCGGCATTCCGGCAGTCCGGTATTCCGGTCCGCTCCGCCATACCGAACAGTCGAACAGCCTAGCAGTCTGACAGTCTGCTGTTCGCTCGCCGGCAGTATTGACACGCCTGCGCGGGCGGCCTACCATCTCGGGACCATGAGAGTGCTTTCGGGAATCCAACCATCGGGCAAGTTGCACGTCGGCAACTACTTCGGCGCCATCCGCCAGCACCTGGCCCTGCTGGACGCGGGGCACGAGTGCTTCTACTTCATCGCCAACTACCACGCGATGACCGCCCTCCCCCCCAAGGCCGAGCTGGAGGAGATCACGCTCCACGTGGCCATGGTGTACCTCGCCCTCGGCCTGGACGTCGAGAAGACCGTCTTCTTCTGCCAGAGCGATGTGCCGCAGGTGACCGAGCTGTGCTGGATCCTCAACTGCGTCTGCCCGGTGAGCATGATGGACAAGGCCACCAGCTATAAGGACAAGGTCGCCCGCGGCCTGCCCGCCAACATGGGCCTGATGGACTACCCCGTGCTCCAGGCGGCCGACATCCTGATCTACGACTCCAACCTCGTGCCCGTCGGGGCCGACCAGAAGCAGCACATCGAGATGACCCGCGACCTGGCCGGGCGGTTCAACCGCGCCTACGGCAGCGAGGCGATGGTCCTGCCCGAGGCGTACATCCTGCCGGAGGTCGCTATCGTGCCCGGCATCGACGGGCAGAAGATGTCCAAGAGCTACGACAACACGATCGAGATCATGGCCACCGCGAAGCAAACGGCCAAGCGGTGCGCTCAGATCGTGACCGACTCCACGCCGCTGGCCGACCCCAAGGCCCCCGAGCAGTGCAACGTGTACGCGCTGCTGAAGCTGCTCGCCTCGGAGGCTGAGGCCGAGGAGATCGCGGGCAAGTATCGAGCGGGCGGATACGGCTACGGCCACGCCAAGAAGCGCCTGGCCGAGCTGATCAACGAGCAGTTCGCCGCCGCGCGGGATCGTTACGCCCAGATCGAAAAGACCCCCGACTACGTCCGCGACGTGCTGCGCGACGGCGGGCGAAAGGCCCGCGAGGTCGCAGCGGCCACCATCGACCGCGTCCGCAGAGTCTGCGGCATCATCACAAATCCGTAACTTTCACCGGTCATTTCTTGTCTGGGAGCTTCTCCGCCAGTTCTGCGAGGCGCAACTCGAGCTCTAGCAGCTTCCCGCGTGTCCGAACCTCCGACTGCTCGATCCGTGAGGCGACCACGCCCACCCCTGCCCCGACGAGGAAGACTAGAGCGCTACAGAGCATTGTCACGCCGACGATGCTGGGATGTTCATTGCCCAGCAGCATCGCTGCGATCGCGACGATCACAACTATGCCCCATACAAGGCCAGCGAAAGCCTTGGAATGCGCGATGCGGCGGAAGGAGCCCCGCCGAATGATCATCCCGGCCAGGATCGCCCACGCCAGACCGAAGGCAGCCCCCGCGGCAAACGTCAGGCGCGCCGGCAACGGGAACTCCGCAGGCGCGATGATCGCGAGGGTGCCAAACAGCATGAGGAATCCGATGCCCATGACTCCGGAGGCCGCCAAGGCAACCTTGCGGGGCTTGGTGAGTTTCTGCTCGAACACGGCTTTCATCTCCTTCTCATACTTGGCTCTCAGGGCGGGCGTAGTCTGCTCCAGCTCGATGAGCCTGTCGCGGAATGTCTCTCGCGTATCGTTCATTGTCCTTCCTCCTGCTCCAGCACGGCCCGCAGGGCGCGCTTGGCGTGGTACAGCCGCGACTTGACCGTCCCCAGCGGGATGCCCAGCACGTCGGCCATCTGCTCCATGGTCAGGTCCTCCAGCAGGAACAGCGTGAGCGCCTCCTTGTGAGGCAGCGATATCCGGTCCATCGCGTGGTGGACCTGTTCAGCATCCTCAGCGGTGAAGTTGTCGTCGGACGCCTCGATTGCCGATACGTCGCCAGGGTCGTCCAGGTGCGCGTGCTCGCGGCTGCTGGCCCGCAGGTGGCTGTAGGCCGTGTTGCGGGCGACGCGGTACAGCCAAGCCGGAAGACTACGGGCATCCTTGAGTCGGGCGATGCCCCTGAAAACGGCCATCCACGTCTGCTGGAGCACGTCCCAGGCGTCTTCCTCCTTGCCGACCAGCCGACGGACGTAGTAGTAGAGCCTGCCTTCCCAGTGGGCGACGAGCTCGGCAAACGCCTGCCTGTCGCCACGCTTGCACCGCAGGGCAAGCAGCTCTGCATAGATTGCCTCTCTGTCCGCGCCCAACTTGGTCTCCAGATCTCGGCGACGCCGTTCCAGTATCAAGGTCGCATGGCGACAGGGGAAGGTTCAAGGGACTTCCGCGGGAACCTTCGGGCGGGTTGGGCGTCCAAATGGTCAGCCGGGCGGAGTGCCCGGGAATGGAGAGGAAATCATGAACAGGACAGCCATTCTCACCGTGTGCGTGGTCATCTGCCTCGCCGCCGGGGGCGCGTTGGCCGACGGCATGATCGTGCCGGTCCGCCCGGAGCTGCGTGTCCGCGGCGACTGGGCCGTGAAGTACCACCACGTCGACATCGTCGTGCGCGACCAGGTCGCCTCGGTCACCATCGACCAGGAGTTCGTCAACACCTCGCGCGGCATGATCGAGGTGGAGTATCTCTTCCCGGTCCCGCCGGGCGCGGCCATCGACTCGATGACGCTCAGCGTCAACGGCGAGGACTTCGCCGCCCGGCTGCTCAAGGCCGACGAGGCTCGCAAGATATACGAGGATATCGTCCGCCGCAAGAAGGACCCCGCCCTGCTGGAGTACGTTGGGTTCGGCCTATACAAGACGCGGGCGTTTCCGCTGGAGCGCGGCAAGCCGGCCAAGGTGATCGTCCACTACACCTGCGTCTGCAAGAAGGACTCTGGCGCGGTGGAGGTGTGGTACCCGCTGAACACCGAGAAGTTCTCGGCCAAGGAGATCGAGGACGTGCGGGTGACGGTGGACATCAAGACGGCTTCCGACATCACGGCCGTCTACTCCCCCACTCACGACCTGAGCGTGGACCGCAAGGGCCCGCGACGCGTCGTGGCGACCTACCACGAGAAAGGCGCCCTGCCGGCACACGACTTCCAGGTGTTCTACAAGGCCGCCGACGAGAACATCGGCGCCACGCTGCTGACCACCTGGCCGGACGATGATGACGACGGCTACTTCCTGGCCCTGATCAGTCCGAACCCGCGGACGGCGAGCCAGACGGTCGCGGCCAAGGACATCGTCGTCGTGCTGGACCGTAGCGGCTCGATGAGCGGCGAGAAGATCCGCCAGGCCAAGGCGGCCGTCGAGTTCGTCCTGAACAACCTCAACGCCGAGGATCGGTTCAACATCGTCGCCTACAGCGACTCGGTGGCGCCGTTCTTCGACGCGCTCGTCGCGGGCGACGCCGAGCACCTCGAGGAGGCGCGCGACTTGCTCGCACGGGTCAGCGCCGGGGGCGGGACGAACATCCACGAGGCGCTCCAAACGGCCCTTGAGAAGCACTGGCCGAGCGGCGCGGACGCACCGGACGCCCGGCCGAGATACATCATCTTTCTGACTGACGGCCTGCCGACTGTCGGCGAGCGGGACGAGACCAGGATCATCGCGAATACGAGCGCCCACAACGGCTGGGGCGCGAGGCTGTTCGCCTTCGGCGTCGGCTATGACGTGAACGTCCGGCTGCTGGACAAGCTCGTGGGGGCCAACGGCGGCCGTAGCGAGTATGTCAAGCCCAAAGAGCCCATCGAGTCGAAGGTCTCCGCCTTCTACTCCAAGATTCGCAACCCCGTGATGACCGGCCTGAAGATGGAGATCAAAGGCCTGGCCATTCGCGACATGTACCCGCGCGAGCTGGGCGACCTGTTCGAAGGCGACCAACTGGTCGTCATGGGTCGGCTGGACCGCAATTCGTTTCGCGATGTCCTGTTGGGCGGCACGATGGAGACACACCTGGCGATCACAGGCGCCTACGAGGGGAAGGACCGGACGTTCGACTATCCCATTATCGTCGCCGGGCCGGGCAAGAATGATGCCCGCCACGCCTTCGTCGAGCAGATCTGGGCCGTGCGGCGCGTCGGCTGGCTGCTCGACCAGATTCAGCTCAACGGCGAGAGCAAGGAGGTCGTCGACGAGCTGGTCTCACTCAGCATGAAACACGGCATCATCACGCCGTACACCAGCTTCCTGGCCGACGAGGAGACCCGCCTGAGCAACAGGGACGAGCTGCGCCGCCTGGCGCTGGCCGACACCCAGGTGCTGGCGGAGGGCATCGAGGGTCTGGCCGGGCAGACCAATGCCGTCAACCGCCAGATGCTCGCGCGGGCCGTGAATGCCCCGGCGGCGTCGGGCGCCAGGGGCGCTGCGCAGTATGGCTTCACGGTGGGCCAGGCCGACGCCTACGAGGCCGGGAAGGTCACCACGTTGGCCAACGTCCGCCAGGTCGGCAATCAGGGCGTCTACCGTCGCAGAGGCAACGTGTGGGTGGCCTCCAATGCCGCGAAGGTGGACCTGGACAACGCCGACGACGTGAAGACCGTCGAGCGGTTCAGCGAGGAGTACTTCGAGTTGGTGCGGGCCAACACCGTCGCCGAGAACCAGGTGCTGGCCAGCCAGCAGCCGGACGAGGAGCTGGTGATCCAACTCCGCGGACAGATGTACCGCATCCGGTGAGAAGCGAGTACCCGGTATCCAGTAGTCAGTAGCCAGTGAAGAGAGAACCCAGGCGGCGGAGCAGCGGTTCGACAGGCTCACCGCAAGCGGGCCCGCCGCGTTCTTACTGGCTCCTGACTACTGGGCACGGGCTCCCGGCTATTGTCGTCGGGAGGATTAGCCACGCTTATCCTGCCTTTTACCGGCATGGGGGTATCTAGGAGGCGGGCGGGTGTTGTATGATCTCCGCGTCCGAGCAAGTGACACCCCTGCCGTCAGGCGGCGGAGAGAGGCGTTGAGCGACGAGTTGCGTCACGAATGCGGCGTGGTGGCTGTCTGCTGGCTGGACTCACCGGCCGGGCCCGCGGGCGCCGCAAGCAGGGCTATCGCAAACGGGGACGTGACGGCCATCGTGCCGGGCATGCTGCTGGACCTCCAGAACCGCGGGCAACTCGCCGCGGGGTTGAGCAGCTACAATCCCGCCCGCGCCCAGCTCGTCGACACCTACAGGGACGTCGGCACGGTCAGCGAGGCGTTCCGCATGTCCCACCCGGCCAAGTGC
>CAYUYH010000018.1:0-17821 GCA_964449175.1 uncultured Planctomycetaceae bacterium | reverse complement strand
GGCGACAGCCACGTGGCCATGGTGTCGATGCACACGACGTTCCAGCAGCGATCCGCCCTGCGCGAGACGGCCAAGGCGTTCGGCCTGTCGGACGATCAGGTCTCGCGCCTGTCCGACGGGGCCAAGGTAGCCGGCGACGTGGACATGCCGCGAATCTCGCAACTCGCCCGGCGAATCCTGCACCTGCCGCACAACCTGTCGGTGCATCCCGGCGGCATCGTCATCGGGCGAAAGCCCATCGACCGCTACGTGCCGATCCAGCCCGCGGCCAAGGGCGTGATGATAACCCAGTATGACAAGGACGGCGTGGAGGACATCCGCCTGGTCAAGCTCGACCTGCTCGGCAACCGCAATCTCTCAACGGTCCGCTACGCTTGCGAGCTGCTTCGCCGCCGCGGCGTGGAGCTCGAAATCGAGAACCTGCCCACCGCCGACCCGCCGACGATCGCCATGCTGCGATCGGGCGACACGGTCGGCTGCAACCAGCTCGAGTCGCCGGCCATGCGAAGCCTGCTGCGGATGATGCAGCCGGCCGACGTCGGCGACGTTATGAAGATTCTCGCGCTAATCCGTCCGGGTGCTGCAAGCATCGGCATGAAGGAGACGTTCATCCGCCGCCATCGCGGACTTGACCGCCCCCCCACCGCCCCGCCGGCGGTGGAAGAGGTCCTGGCCGGGACGCACGGCGTGATGCTGTACGAGGACGACGTGATGCTGGTGGCCGCGGCGATGATGGGCGGCGACCTGGCCGAAGCCGACCGGTTCCGCAAGGCCGTGCAGAAGTGCCGCGACGATCACAGCCGCCTGGAGCTGTCGCGGCGGTTCCTCGCCCGCTGCCGCGAAAACGGCCTGGACACCGACTACGCCAAGGCCATGTGGGTCCAGATGGCCAAGTTCAACGCCTACTCCTTCTGCCGCGCCCACGCCGCCAGCTATGCCGCCCTGTCCTACGCGGGGGCGTACCTCAAGCGGCACTGGCCGAGGGAGTTCTACGTCGCGGCGATGAACAACAACCAGAGCATGTACGCCACCCGAGTCTACGTGGAAGCCGCCAAGCGGGCGGGCATCCGCTTCCTGCCGCCGGACGTCAACCGCAGCGAGACCGAGTTCGCCATCGAGGACGGCGCCGTTCGCGTCGGGCTGGACCGCGTCACCGGGTTGGGGCCGGCGACCGTCGAGACCATCCTCGCCGCCCGCAGCCGCCAGCCATTCGACGGGCTTACCGACTTCCTCGCCCGCACCGGCGTCGGCCGGGAGGAAGCCCGCTCGCTGGTGCTCTGCGGCGCGTTCGACTGGACCGCCCGGAAACGGCCGTCACTGATGATGGAGCTGAACCTGTTCCGGGCGATGACCCGCGCCCACCTGCGCAACGAGATCAAGCTCATCTCAGCCTGGCCGGTCATACCCGACCCGCCGGGCGACTACCCCGCGCTGCGGAAGTACCTCGACGAGCGGCGAATCCTGGGCTTCTCAACCGGCAAGCACCTGATGGCTATCCGTCGGCCTCACCTCACCCGGGAGGTCGACGCCGACAGCCGGCTGCTGCCGCATCGCGTCGGCCGGACTGTGCGAATCGCCGGCCTGCCCGAGGCGACGCGGACCACGCGAACGCAAAACCGCCAGACAATGATGTTCCTGACGATGGAAGACGAGTTCGGCCTGTTCGAGGTGACGGTCTTCCCGGACGTCGCCCGGCGGTACCGCCCGCCCAGCCGATACGCGCCATATATCATCACCGCCCGTGTGGAAGAGCAGTACGGCGCGATCACGCTGACGGCCAGCCACATCGCCGAGCGAAAGATCCGCCTCGACCGCCTCGCCGGCTAGCACCCAAGAGACTGAACCACAAAGGGCACAAAGGACACCAAGACGGAGAAACAACTGGGACCACGGAGAACGCCGGTCAATCCCAAATGCTTAATGCCAAATGCCGAATGACACGGACGGATCGACACACGTTGGCGCCCCGCCACCCAGCGCTTCAGCATTAAGCATTTAACATTAGACATTTGACATTCACGGTGGTCCGGTATTCCGGTCCTCCGGGTAACGGTGCAACATGACCGACACGCATGGCAAGTACGTCGTGGGCACCAGCGGATACTCCTTCCGCGATTGGGTGGGCACGTTCTACCCGGCCGGGACAAGCGGCAAGGAGATGTTCGCCCACTACGCCTCGCACTTCCAGACGGTCGAGCTGAACTTCACGTTCTACAACCGCCAGCCCGGGCGGACGCTGGAGCGGATGGCCGCGCGGGCGCCGGACGGGTTCGACTTCTGGGTGAAGGCCAACCAGGAGCTGACCCACAAGGGCAACCTGGCGGCGGCCGAGGGGTTCTGCGAGCAGGTCGAGCCGATGCGTGCATCCGGCAAGATGGCCGGGCTGCTGCTGCAATTCCCCCAGTCGTTCCATCGCACGGCCGAGGCGAGGAAGTACCTCGCCGAGCTGACCGACTCGCTCGGCGAGACGCCGCTGGCAGTGGAGTTCCGCCACTGCTCGTGGGACAACCCCGCCACGGTCGCCGGTCTGGCCGACCGCGGCGTGACGCTGGTAGTCCCGGACGTCCCGGCGATTGACGGCCTCTATCGCGCCGGCCCCGTCGCCACCACGCCCGTCGGCTACCTGCGCCTCCACAGCCGCAACGCCGACCTGTGGTACGCCGGCGCGGCCGAGCGATACGACTACAGCTACACCGACCAGCAGTTGGCCGACATCGTCAAGGCGTGGGGCGACGTCGAGGCCTCCGCGCAGCGCATCTACGCCTTCTTCAACAACTGCCACCGCGGCCAGGCCGCCCAGAACGCCGAGGCCTTCAGGCGCATCCTCGCCCAGATACCCCAGTGATCGGCCCGCCGCTGCCGGCCGGCATTCCGGCAGTGCGGTCTTGGCAAAATCGCCGTTATCCTGTAGTCTCTATCGCCCCGCGGGCGGCGGCCGTCCGCGGCCGGCATGAAGGAAAGGCGGCAATGAGCATTGTCGTGATGAAATTCGGAGGCACGAGCGTGGCGGACGCCGAGAAGATCCGCGCCGCCGCTCGCCGCGCCATTGCGACGCAGAAGGCCGGGCATCAGGTCGTGATGGTCCTCTCAGCCATGGGCAAGACCACCGACCAGCTGGTCGATCTGGCCGGGCAGCTCAACTCTGACCCGCCGAAACGCGAGATGGACCAGCTCCTGGCGACCGGCGAGCAGGTGACCATCTCGCTGATGGCGATGGCGCTTGAGGCGATGGGCGCCAAGGCGATCAGTCTCACCGCCGGGCAGATCGGCATGATCACCGACGACATCCACACCAAGGCGCGGATCAAGACCGTCGACGTCCGGCGCATCCGCCGCCAACTCGACGCCGGGCGGATCGTGATCATCGCCGGGTTCCAGGGCGTCACCGAGGAAGGCGCGGTGACCACGCTGGGCCGGGGCGGCAGCAACGTATCGCTGGTCGCCATCGCCGCCGGGCTGAAGGCCGACGTCTGCGAGAACTACACCGACGTCGACGGCGTCTACACCGCCGACCCTCGCATCGTGCCGAACGCCCGTAAGATCAACCGCATCAGCTACGACGAGATGCTCGAGCTGGCCTCGCTCGGCGCCAGCGTGTTGCTGAACCGCGCCGTCGAGTTCGCCAAGAAGTACAACGTGCCCATTCACGTCAGGAGCAGCCTGAACAACAGCAAAGGGACGATGATCGTGGCAGAGACAGAATCCATGGAGAGAATCGTCGTCAGCGGCGCGGCCCTAAAGAGCTCGCTCGCCCGCGTGACGCTTCGCAACGTGCCCGACAAGCTGGGCATCGCGGCTCGCATATTCCACACCATCGCGACGGCCAAGATCGTCGTGGACGACATCATCCAGACCTCCGCCGGCGGGCAAAAGGCGACCGTGTCGTTCACCATCGACATGACCGACCTCAACGACGCCAAGAGGGTCGTCAGCGGGATCTGCAAGACAACCGGTTGCAGCGCGGTCTTCGAGGACCACCTGGCGAAGGTCTCCGCCGTCGGCGTGGGCATGCGCGCGCACACCGGCGTGGCGGAGCGGATGTTTTCGGCCCTGGCCCGCGCGCGCATAAACATCCAGAACATCACCACCAGCGAGATCAAGATCTCATGCCTGATCGACCGCGGGCAGGGCAAGCAGGCGCTCCGCGCCGTGCATGACGCGTTCGGCCTGGGGCGGAAGCCGCCCAGAGCGTCGGCCAAGAAGAAGGCCGCCAGGAAGACCGCGAAGACCGCTGCCAAGCAGGCTAGGCGCAAGAAGTAGTCCCTGACTCCCGTCGCGTGTGGGCGCTCCGCTTCTGAGGCCGCCGACGGAGGCACGTGCGGCCGGCAATCGGCAGTCGTCAATTGACTGGGGTTCATCATGTCTCGCGCAAAGCCGCCAGTTCACAAGCTCAGCGCTCGCGGGCGGCGGTGGCGATACATGGGTCGCAAGGCTGCGTGGGCGGCGGGGCTGTGCGTGGCCCTTGCGGCGATGGTGTTGGCCGACCGGGTGGGCGTGTTCGGCAAGGCGCCGCCGCGGGACGTGGAAAAGTATCACCTCGCCGGCTTCGTTGTCGTCAACGTGGTCGACGGCGACACTCTGGACGTGGATTGTCCCGACGGCGACTGGCCGAGGACGCGCGTCCGGCTGTGGGGAGTCGACACGCCCGAGACCCACAAGCCGAACGGCGCCCCGCCCGACCACTTCGGCCCGGAGGCCACCGCGTTCACAAAGGCGCTGACGTATGGCCGGATCGTCAAGCTCGAACTGGACAGCCGGCAGACTCGCGATCGCTACGGTCGGCTGCTGGCGTATGTGATCCTGCCGGACGAGCGGATGCTCAACCGCCTGATCGTCGAGCAGGGCTACGGCTACGCCGACCCGCGATACGACCATCGATACAAGAGCGACTTCGCCCGCCTACAGCGCCGGGCGCTGAGCGCCCGCGCGGGCCTGTGGGCCTCCGTACGCCGAGACGACCTGCCCTACTACTACCACGACACGCTGAAGCTGCCGGAAGAGTAGAAGACCGATTGGAGTTCGAAGTTCCCAGTTCCAGGGGCCGAAGGTCGGCTAGTACCAAGCCTGTGTGTCGGCACGTGCGTGCCGTTGGCGGGCGAGGGGTGCGCTCGAGTCCGCAATCCGCATTCCGCAATCCGCAATTGCTGCTATGATGTTCGCGTGGCGTACCTGGTGGACGGCAACAACCTGATGCACGCCCTCATCGGCGAGCGCGGCGGCCCGGGGCGGCAGGGACTGGTGAGCTTGCTCGCCGCACTGGTCGAGCGGGGCGAGAGGGTCCACGTCGTCTTCGACGGCCCGCCGCCGCCGGAAGGAATGAGGCGGCAGATCGCCTCGTCGGGCGTACGGGTAAGCTACTCTCGGTCGCGGACGGCTGACGATCTGTTGGCCGAGCTGATCGCCGCCGACAGCGGCCCGCGCGAACTGGTGGTCGTCAGCAGCGACCGCGAGGTGCGCCGCTCGGCCCGCAGACGACGCTGCCATACGCGCACCAGCGAGAGCTTCGCAAAGACGCTTCGCTCGGCCGCCGGGCGATCGCCCGGCCAGGGACGCTCGAGCGAGCCGCCTGAGAAGACCGCCGGCCTGTCGCCGGAACAGACGGCCGAGTGGCTGAGGGAATTCGGCATCGACTGAGACGGATTCGCAACGCAAGAGGAGACGTGATGAGCTGCGGCAAGGTGTATCTGGTCGGCGCCGGTCCTGGCGATGCGGCCCTGATAACCGTTCGCGGCGCGGAACTGCTGGGGCGCGCGGACGTGGTCGTCTACGACCACCTTGTCTCGCAGCGGCTGCTGCGTCGCGTTCGCCCGACGGCCAAGTGCGTCTACGCCGGCAAGCAGGCCGGGCAGGCGACGCTCAGCCAAGAGGCGATCAACGCCCTCCTCGCCGCCGAGGCCAAGGCCGGCAAGACGGTAGTTCGCCTCAAGGGCGGCGACCCGCTGATCTTCGGGCGCGGCGGCGAGGAGGCGCTGGCGCTGGCCGCCGCGGGCGTGGACTTCGAGATCATCCCGGGCGTCACAGCCGCTGCCGCAGCGGGCGCGTGCGCCGGCGTGCCGCTGACGCATCGCGGGCTGTCGAGTTGCGTCGGCCTGGTCACCGGCCACGAGGGCCCCTCGAAGGAATCCAGTGACCTGGACTGGGCCGCTGTGGCGGCCTGGCCGGGGACGCTGGTGTTCTACATGGGCGTGGCGAACATTGAGGCGATATGCCGTCGCCTTACCGAAGCCGGCATGGACGGCCAGACGCCCGCGGCGGCCGTCCGCTGGGCGGGCACGGCCAGGCAACAGGTGCTGACGGCGACCGTCGGCGACCTGCCCGCCCGCGCACGAGCCGCCGATCTGCGCCCGCCGGCTGTGGTGATCGTCGGCCGAGTGGTTGACATGCGAGAGCAGTTGGCCTGGTTCGAGCGCCGCCCGCTGTTCGGCCAGAGGATCATCGTCACTCGTCCGGCCGGTCAGGCGGGGGAGCTTTCAGCCAGGTTGGCTGAACTGGGCGCCGAGCCGATCGAGTGCCCGACGATCGCCATCGCCCCGCCGACGGACCCCGGCCCGCTCACACAGGCCATCGAGCAGCTCTCGTCCTTTGCGTGGATCGCGTTCATGTCGGTCCACGCGGTCGACGCGGTGCTGGCCGCCCTCGCCCGTGCGGGCGCCGACAGCCGAGCGCTGGCCGGCGTGAAGCTGTGCTGCATAGGCCCAGCCACCGCCGACCGCCTGGCCCGGGCCGGCCTGCGAGCCGACCTCGTGCCCCCCCAGTTCACCTCCGAGTCACTGGCCAACGCCCTGGCCCAGGCCGCGGACCTGAGCGACGCGAGCGTCCTCTGCCCGCGAAGCGACATCGCCCCGCCGGATCTGCCCGACGCACTGGCCGGACGCGGCGCGAAGGTCACCACTGTGACAGCCTATCGCACCCGGACCGACACGTCCTGCGCCGCGGAGCTGCGCTGCCTGCTCGAGGCCGACCAGGCCGAGTGGATCACATTCACGAGCGCCTCGACGGTCGCCGGCGCCATCGAGGCGGTCGGGGCAGGGATGTTGCGAGGCCGGCGCGTCCGGCTGGCCAGCATAGGCCCGGCGACGTCGCGCGCGCTCGTCTCGGTCGGGCTGGCCGCGGACGTGGAAGCCGCCGAGCACACGATCGACGGTCTCGTGGCGGCGATCCTGGCTGCGCCGCCCCGCGACGGCGCCACAGCGAGATAGTCTCAGTCATCGGCCTGGCGACGGCCGGGCGCGCGGCGACGACTGCTGGCGATGATACTTCCCGCGGTACTCCGAGGGCATCATGCCGGCCTGCTTGCCGAACGCGTTGCTCAGCGAGCGGCGGTCGCTGAACCCGCAGGCCCTGGCCACCGAGTCAAGCGGCAGCGACGTGCGCGCCAGCAGCCTCTTGGCGTGCTCGACCCGCACCTGGAGGATCTCGCTGTTGGGCGACCGGCCCAGGGCCTGTGTGAATCGCAGTTCCAGCGAGCGCCGCGACACGCCCATCTGCCTCACGACGTCGGCCACCGCTATCCCCTCGCGGGCGTGCTGGCGGATATACGCGACCGCCCCGGCGACCATGGTGTCGGCCACGGCGATCACGTCGCTGCTGGCGCGCGTCACAACGCCGGCCGGCCGGATGAGCACCGGCTCGTCGGGGGCACGCCGGCCCGACATCATGCCGTCCAGCAGGGCCGCCGCCTCGAAGCCCACCCGCCACCACGAGGCGTCCACGCTGGACAGCGGCGGGTTGGACAGCTCGCAGGTAAGTTCCTCGTTGTCCACGCCGACGATCGCGACGTCTTCCGGCACTCGCAGGCCCAGCCGCCGGCAGGCGACCGCCAGGCGCCGGCTGTGCAGATCGTTCGTCGCGATAAGTCCCACGGGCTTGGGCAGCTCCTGGAGCCACCGCTCCAGACGCTCCTGAAGGTCCAGCCATCTCTCGTTCGCACGGTATCGCGGGTGCACGACGTGAAGGGTGCATCTGGCGCCGGCTGAGGCAACCTCCCGGTCGACGCCCATGGCCCGTTGGTCGGAGGAGACCCTGCCGGTGTCGGCGATGAATGCCAGGTTTCGCAACCCGCGGTCGAGGAGATGCCTGGCCGCCATTCGGCCGATCATTAGGCTGTCCGGCACGACACTGGGCATGCCCGTGCAGTCGATGGCGCCGGAGACGTTGACGGCGGGGATGCCCGCTGCGGCGACGGCCTCGGCCGTGCCTGCCCGGCTGGCGGAGACGATCACGCCGTCGCAGCCGCCGATGGAGATGCATCTCGGCGGGGCCAACTCGCCGAACGGGTCGAAGTCGACGGCCCAGTTGCCCGCCTGCTGGGAGTATTCGGCGATGCCGCGCACGATCTCCCGGCGGTACACGCGCCTCGTGTCGATGATCACAGCCACCTTCGCCACCGCGGCCATGGGCCCACTCCTTTGCGTCCCGGTCGGCCAAACCCCTGCTGCAATTACTGCCCGCGTCGAATAGCCGCGCCGAGTATAGCGCGCGGGCGGGGCGGATGCCACGGCAGCGCCGCGGCCGGGATGCCTGGAATTGGCTCCGCAACTATGGCGAGGGGCGGCGGGGCTCCCGCCCCGCCACCTGCACTGCCGCACATGGCGACTCGTTGCGCGGTGGGGCAGGAGCCCCACCGCGCCCCACTGAACAGGCTTGCGAAGCGGCCCCTAGCGCCGTCTGACGCGCACGACGGCCAGGCCGCCCAATGTCAGGATGGCCAAGGTCAGCGGCTCGGGCACGGGCTGGCTCGGCGCGGGCGCGGACAAGCTCCACATCCACATCCCACCCATCAACGCCAGGTCGCCGCCGTCAACCACGCCGTCACCGTTGAAATCGCCCGTCGCCCACGACATGGGCGTGCGGGTCTGCATCCAGTTGCCGCCCATCAGGGCGAGGTCTCCGCCGTCAATGTTGCCGTCGCCGTTGAAGTCGCCGTCTGCCCAGGTCATGGTGCCGCCGGTGTCCATCCAGTTGCCGCCTATGATCGCCAGATCGCCGCCGTCAACGGAGTTATCCAGGGTGCAGTCCCCGTAGAACGGTTCCGACGAGCCCTGCATCCAGTTGCCGCCCATGATCGCCAGGTCGCCGCCGTCGACGGCGTGGTCGGCGTTGGTGTCGCCGTAGGTCAGGCCCTGGAAGGTCAACACGTAGCTGTACACGGACGCGTTGGGATCAGCCGCGGCTGCGCCGGCGAAGAACGGAATCGGCGTGCTGTTCGGGTCGCCGGGAACGCTGTATTGCCGGCCCAGGGCAATGTCGGAGGTTATGGCGTTCAGCGTGCCTTCGATGGCGGCCGTTCCCCCGGTGATTACTGCGAACTGAGCGCCCTCCACGGGACGATACCCGGTCGGCGTGAGCACGTTCATTGCCCTGTGGCTCGAGCCGCGCAGGTCGGCAGTGCCGCCGGTGATCTGGATCCGCGAGTAGTCGCTGAGCCCGCCCAGCTCCAGGCTGATCGTCGCCGTGCCGCCGGCTGTGCTGGCGTAATTCGTCGTCAACGAGTCGACCTTGAACGTGGCATCCTTGCCGACGTGCAGCGTGCCGTTGCCGCCGTCGACACCCAGGCAGACGCGCCCGGCCACCTCGAAGCTGCCGCCGGTGACCTCCACCAGGCCGTGGCCGACATTCGGATCGGCGACGGTGTCATAGCCGATCTTCAGGCTGTTGTACTCCGTGGAGGTGGACACGAACTCGCCGCCCGTCATCCTGAGCGTTCCGCCGGCGCCCGAGGCGCTGCCGTTGCTGTTGCCGATGCGCAGGGCGCCCGGGCCGGTCAGCTCGACACGCCCGCCTTCGATCGTCAGAGTGCCCGACGCCGCGCCGTGCGAGCCGCCCGCCCCGATGTCGCTGTCGACCACCGGGCCGCCGCCTCCGCCGATCTCCAGCAGCCCGTCGGAGATAGTGTATTCGCCGACGCCGTTGTCCCTACCGATCAGGAGGAACTTGCTGGCGTGGACGGTCCCGCCGGTCTGGTTGACCGAGCCCAGCGCCGCGGTGTTCGGGTCCGTCCCGCTGCCGACGGTCAGGCCGACCGAGCTGTAGCCGGACGCCGTGTTTATCAGCCCGCCGGCTATGCCCATCGTTCCCCTGCCGTCCACGCCGACGCCGAATTGGCCGCCGTGCGTGGTGTTGCCGATGTTCAGCGTGCCGTCGGACATGTCGAAGTAGCCCCACGCCTCGCTGTCGCCGGTCGACGCGGCAAGGCTCATGCCGATGTACATCTTGTAGCGGCTGTCCAGCGTGCCGCCGGTCATCATGTAGTGCACCGTACCCTGGTACGGCCGAAGGCCATTGCCGACGTTCGTGGCGGCGTCCTCGCATATGTACGTGTTCACGGTGCTGATACTGCCGCCAGTCTGGATGATCTCCGCTCCGTACGCGCTCTGCTGGCGGAAGACCACGTCCACGCTGGCGTCTCCGGGGCTGGTCTCGTCGACGCGGTTGAGGTCCAGGATCGCGCCGTCTTCAATCACGAGCCTGCTGGGCAGGCCCGACGGGTCCATCACGCCGTAGCTGGGGTCGCTGGGGGCGCCCTCGCTGAAGTCGCGCACGGTGTCCGCGTGGGGGCCGACGATCAGCTTGGCGATGGTCGGCAGCGACGAGTTGATCGTCACGGTCGCACCGCTGGAGATGTAGGCCGACTCGTCCCGCCAGGAGTTGGGGTCCAGCACGTTCTTGCCGCCGGGCGCCTCCCAGTTCGTCGGCACGCGCGTGCTGTTGGGGTCCAGCAGGTAGTAGCCGCTGGGGTCGTAGACCAGCTCCTGCCAGTTGTCGGCCTGGTCGTACGTGCCGTTGGCGCCCACGTACTGCATGGCCGAGTCCGCCGCCGCCGCGCTGCCGGCCACCGCCAGCAACGCCGCTAGTGTGATGCCGCAAATCAGGCCTCTCATGGCTCGTCTCCTTCTCTCGCAGCCGCGCCCGGCGACCTGCCCGCTTCGTCGGCCGCGGCTATACCGCCGCCAGCCAATGCCAAAGCAGCCGGCCGCACGCGTGAAGGCCCCTACAACAGGGATGAACCTATTAGGATTGCCGAATACACGAGCCTCGCCGCGTAGACCGACCTCGCTTCGACGGACGCACCTTCCGCCGCGGTCGGATGGCCTGTGCTGCTACGTCTGCCTCCGTTTCTCCAGGCGGCAGGTCTAGACCGCCCCTGGACTTACTTAAGATTAACCTCAAACCCGCCACCTGTCAACACTTGAAAAGCGCGCCAGCCAGCCTGCCGGCGAGGTCGGCGGCGAAGTCTCGCACGATCTTGCGGCGGTCGAGATTGGCCGCGGCGTATTGGGCGGCGCGCTCGCCGCAGCGTGAACACTCGGCCGGGTTGCTCGCTAGGCGCTCCACGGCGCCTGCCAACGCGTGCGGGTCGTCGGCAGGGACGGCGACGCCGGCGCCGATCCGCTCCAGCAGCGGTCCGCAGATAGGCCCGGCCTCCACAGCGATCACGGGCCGGCCGAACATGAGGTACTGGCACGTCTTGGCCGTCAGCAGGTTCTGGTAGGCGGCGGGCGTCGGCCGGCAGACCATGGAGAACAGGAACGCGTCGGCCGCCCGCATGTACGCGGCGAGCTTGGCGGGCGGGGCGGCGCCGGTCAGCGTGACGTTCGCCAATCCGGCGGCCTGGACCTGCGACTGCGTCTCAGCCCAGTCCGACCCGGTCCCCACCAGCAGCAGGTGCGCCCGCGGCAGGCGCTGCTGGAGCACCTCAGCCGCCGCGACGATGTTCGACATCCCATAGTACGAGCTGAACGAGCCGGCGTAGACCACGACGAACTTCTCGTCCAGGCCCAGCTCGCCGCGGGCGTCAGTCCCCTCGGCCGCAGCCAGCAGGTCGAAGTCTGCGCCGTTGGGCAGCATGAGCACCCGCGAAGCGGGCAGCCCACGCCGCGCGAGCAGCCCGGCAGCCGTCGGTGAGATGGCCGCGACCAAGTCGGCGCAGCGGTAGACCGCGCGGTAGTAGGCCGCCAGGGCTCGGCTGAGTACCGACCGCGGCGAGATGCCAATCAGCGCGAGGTTGTCCGGCACGATGTCCACCATCTCCAGCAGCAGCTTGGCGCCCGTCAGACGGGCTATGGCGAGCCCGGCCAGCTCCGTCGCCGGATTCGGCACCGAGGCCATCACTACGTCGCGTCGGCCCAACCACGGCCCCACCGCCGCCGCCATCGCCGCGAACGACAGGTAACTGGCCGCGCGTCGAACGGCGCCGCTGTGGGCGGCCGGCAGCGACCACACGCGGACGACGGGGACGCCCTCGATCCTCTCACGCATCAGCCGCCTGCCGCGATACTCCCCGGCGACCTGCCCGAGCGGGTAGTACGGCATGCTCGTCAGCACCGTGACGCGGTGGCCGCAGTGCTGGAGCTGGACGGCCTGCTTGAGGTAGCGCTCGGTGGCCAGCGGCTCGGGCGGGAACGTCTGAGTGACGTAGAGTATCCGCATTGGAGCCCGCTCACTCGCAGAGGTAGCGGCCTTGCAGCGGCACGACGAGCATCTCGGTGCAGCGGTGGCACTTGCAGCCGGCGTCGTCGGCGATGGCCGCGTCGGATTTGTCCACGTTGTACTGCCTGATCTTCTGCATGAGCGGGTGATTCCAGAACTCCCTCGGCGCGACGTCGCGCAGGCTCAGCCGCGGCCAGGGCAGCGACCAGGCGTTCGTGCACGAGCGGTACATCAGGTTCCAGTCGACCGTCAGGACGCACCACAGCCACCAGCACCGCCGCGGCTTGGCCGGGTCCACCTTGGCCGCCGTCATCGTACGCTCGGTGTCGACGACCTGGAGCTTGTCGATTCGCCACTGGCGGGCGAGCTGGCGCATCTCTGGGATGTCGTCGTGGTTGTAGCCGAAGTCGATGAACTGCACCTCGATGATGGGCCGGGCGGCCCGGCGCTTGCGGCGCGCGTCGATCAGCCGCCTAAGTCGGCCTGTCACCAGCTCCAGGCTGCCCCCGACGCGATAGCGCCGATAGCTGTCCTGCGTCGTGCCGTCGATGGCGACTACGAGGCGGTCCAGGCCGCAGTCCAGCAGCGGCTCGGGCCGATCGCAGGCGTCCGTGTGCAGGTTGGTGCTCATGGTCACCGAGAGGCCGCGCCTCTTGGCCAGGCGGATCATGTCGAAGATGTGGGGGTTGGTGGTCGGCTCGCCCATGCCGTCGAGGCGGAGGATGAAGGCCGAGTCTCTCACCGCGTCCAGGGTGCGGGTGAAGTCGGCCATCGTCATCAGCCCCTTGGGACGCTTGTCCATCCCGTTGCCGCAGACGCAGTACGGACACCGCAGGTTGCAGGTATTTGACGGTTCGACCCGTAGGACAAACGGCCGCGACCGGACGCGGACCGCCCCCATCTTGCACTCGGCCAGCGCCAACGCCGCGTTCAGCAGCTTCGCCGTCGTCATTGCCGGCAGGGACGCGCGAGCGTAGCGGTGTGCCACCCAGGCCAGGTCCCATGTGCCACGAAACGGAAACAACCGCTCATGCAAAGACAGACGGCTGTACACGGGTCCCATTGTCAGACATGCCTCCGTTGAGAACACGCCGCCCGCATGTACTAGCGGCCCGCTCTCCGCCGTGGCCCCTGGGCGCTGCTCAGTCGAAACGCACGCAGTCGGGCGCCTCTCCACGCTCCACAAGCCAATTGTACAAGGCCAACGTCTCCTTACCCACAGGCTCCAGCGAATACTTTTCTTGCACGAGGCGCCGTCCGCGCGACCCCATGTCCGCCCGCTCGTGGTCGCTGAGGCTCATCGCCGCCGCCAGCCGCTCAGCCAGTGACTGCGAATCCACGCCGGCCAGCCACCCGCACCGGCAGGTCTCCAGCTCCGCCCAAGGCGTCGCCGTGGTCGTGATAGCCGGCCGACCGGAGGCCAACGCCTCCGCCACGGACAGGCCGAAGTTCTCACTGAACGACGGCAGGACGAACAGGTCGCACCCGGCAAGAAGCCCCAGTCGCTCCCGCCCATACGCCGGCCCGGCGAATGTCACCGATAACTGCACCCGTGCATGAACCACAGCCGAGACCAGCCGCCGCCGATAGTCCACCTCGTCCGGGCCGGCGACTATGAGGTGCCAGTCGCGGTGCTCCCGCGAAACGCCCGCCCACGCCTGGACCAGGTTCATCAGCCCCTTCTGCGGGTGGATGCGGCAGAGGGACAACACGATGCGCTTGCCCCCCGCGCCCGGCCAGCGTCGAGCGATCTCCTCCCGCGATCGGTCGCGGTCGCAGTCCGCGTGTGGCCGCCAGTCGATGCCGTTTGGGATCACCGCGACGGGATTGTCGAGTCCGTACGCACGGATCTCCGCAAGCTCCCGCTCCGTCGTGGCGTGCAGGCAGGCGGCGCGCCGGAGGTTCCTGCCGGCATAGAGCAAGGCGGCCAATCGCTTCTTCCACCGCCTCTGGGCGAGGCTGAAGCCGGCCAGCGTCCCGCGGATCGAGATGACGTGCGGCACGCCGAGCTGCTCGGCGACCCGGGCGGCGGCGTTCTCCATCGGCATCCAGAATCCGTGATCGTGGATGATGTCCGCCCCGGCAGCCTCGCGCCGGAGGAACCGGCGAAAGCCCGGCGTCAGCCACAATCTCAGGGGCGGCCAGAACAGCCCCCGTGCCGTGCGCACCTGAAAGACTTGGCCGGGGATGGAGACGCGCTGGCCAAAGCTCCCGCCCCAATCGACCGCGCACAGCTTGACGTCGCAGCCGGCATGCCCAAGGGCCTGGCAAAGCGATGTGACGGAGCGTGCGGGCCCGCCGAAGCCGGCCTGGATTGACTGCGTGACGTGGACCACGCGGACCGCCCTGTCGGAAGGCTCCCGGTCAGCCATAGCCTACTTCCTTCCCTGCCGCTGCAAGTGACATCGCCCGCGCACGTTAGTTCGCAACTGGCGGTGCACGCCTATGGCTGTGTCTACCCTCACGTCCAGAGGGTGTCAACGACTGAAACTACCCCTGGACGCTCCGCTTGCGGGCCGGGGCCCCTAGGCCGCCCCACGAGCCGCCTCCTGAAGGGCAATTCCCCACCGGCGGTAGTGAATCGGCCCTTCACAACGTCCGATGTAGCCTAGGTCCAACGAGTTAGCGGAGCGGATTGGTGTGTATCGCCAGATGAGGGCATGGTCGGGGCGACGCCGCGCGCTGTGCGCTGGCAATGGTCAGCCGCAGGCACGGCCCTGAGAGATTGGGAGATTACTCATGAACACGAGACGTTTGCTAGTGATGGCGGTTGCCACCGCGATCGTAGTCGCCACGGCAGCGGCGGCATATCACTTAACCAGCAGGTCGAAACGCCCGGAGATCGTCACCATCGGCGTGGTCAACCTCGCGCCCGTCCTCGACCCGATCCTGGACGGCTTCAAGGAGGGTATGGCGGCCGCGGGCTACGTCGAAGGCAGGGACATCCGCTACGTCTACCAGGGCCCTGCCGGGGCGATAGACAAGATCGACGCGTCAATCCAGACCATGCTGGACGCCAAGCCGGACATCATCCTGTCGCTCAGCACGCCCGTCACGCAGAAGGTCAAGCAGGCCACCGCGCAGAGCAAGATCCCGGTCGTCTTCGCCCCGTTGCAGGACCCGCTCGCCTCCGGAATCGTCCCAAGCCTCAGCCATCCGGGCGGCAATCTCACGGGCGTCCTCCACGGCCTCGCCCATCCCCGCCGCCTGGAGTGGCTGCTGGCGGTCAAACCCGACATTCGGCGCGTCTATGTGCCTTACAACTCCGAAGACGCGGCGCCTGTCATCGGACTGAAGCAGTTACAGGAGGTGGCGCCGATGATGGGTGTCGAACTCCTGACACGCGAGGCGAGGACACAGGAGGAGATCACCGCCGCGATCGCCGAAATCCCCCAGGATGTCGATGCCGTCTTCATACTGGGCGACAGCCTGGTCGCGTCTCGTCTGGACGACATTGTCGCGGCCACGATAGCTCGCAAGCTGCCCTTCTCGCCGCCCAATGAGTGCCAGGTTGAGGCCGGCGCGCTGATCTCGTATGGATTCAACTTCAATGCCGTCGGCAAGCAGGCGGCCGGCCTGGCTGTCCAGATACTCAAGGGAGTCGACCCCGCGGACCTGCCCGTGGAGACCCCGGAGTTCCTCGTTGTCATCAACCTGCGCACCGCGAAGGCCATTGGACTGGAAATCCCCGACGAGGTGCTTCGCCAGGCCAACAGGATCATTCGCTAAAACCGACGTACTGATGAGCAGACAAGGCGGAGGAAGCTGAAATCTTCGCGAGCATTCGCAATCGCCTGGCCGTGGCGTTCGTCGCCCTGGCAACCGTGCCGCTTATTGTCCTCGGCGGAGTTCTCGCGTGGAGGACTTTCGCCGTGCAGCTGCGCGAGGCGCTGGCAATGCAGCAGGTGCGAGCCCAGCGCGTCGCCGAGCAGGTGGAGTCGTTCGTCCTGGGCCTCGCCGAGCAACTGAGCACGGCCACCAGAGTGCACGACGTCATGGGGATGTCGCACGACCAGCAGGACACCCTCGTATCCCAGCTCCTGTCCTTCCAGAACTCGTTCGAGGGGGTACGGATACTGGACGCCGGCGGGAAGGAATTGGCGGCGGCTTGCCGTCTGGAGGTCTCCGGCGGCGCTCACTCGCACCTGACCGAGGAATCCCCCCATGTCATGCGGCAGATGGCCAACAGGGACAGATACTTCACGCCTGTTCGTTTCAGCAAGGCGACCGGGGAACCCTCGATGACCGTGTTTCTCCCGCTGGTGAACCTCCAGAGCGGCCAGATGACGGGGGCCCTGGTGGCGGACATCCGCCTCAAGCGCATCTGGTCTCTGGTGGCCGCCATGCACGGCAAGGGCGGGGGAACCGTCTACATCGTCGACGACCAGAAGCGGGTCATCGCCCATGAGAACCCCTCGATCGTGCTGCAAGGAACGCATTTCGACGTGCCCAGCGGAGATGAGTTCGGCACGGGGCTCTCGGGCGACCCCGCCGTGCTGGCCGTCGAGCGAATCGCCCTGGGCGATCAGGTGCTTACAGTCGTGGCCGAGCAGCCTGCGTCCGAGGCCCTTCAACTTGCCAATAGCACCATCGCCCTTGTCGCCGTTGCGACCGTCCTCGCCGTCGCCGTCGCGGCCGTCCTGGGCATTGTCACCGTGCGACAATTCAGTCGCCCCCTGGAGTCGCTCGCCGCGGCATCGCGCGAGATCATGGCCGGCGACCTGACCAAGCAGGTCGACGTCAAAGGCAGCTCCGAGCTGTGCGACCTGGCCGAGGCGTTCAACAGCATGGTCGGCAGTCTGCGGACGCACTACGAAAGCCTGGAAAACGAGGTGCAGCAGCGAACGGCAGAGCTCCGCGGCGCCAACGAGCAGCTACGCCTTGAGATCGGCGAACGCCAACGCGCTGAGGCCGCCTTGCGAGAGAACGAGGCCCGCTACCGCCTGCTGTTCGAGAATGCCAACGATTCCATCTTCACCATGAAGGACGACCGATTCGTCGACTGCAATGCCAAGACGCTGGAAATCTTCTGCTGCACCCGTGAGCAGATCATAGGGCATACGCCGGATGAGTTCTCGCCTCAGCGACAGCCTAGCGGCAAGCCGTCGGACCAGGAGGCCAAGAAGCGAATTCACAAGGCCTTGTCAGGCCACCCGCAGCGGTTTGAATGGAAGCATCGTCGCGGCAACGGCGAGCTCTTCGACGCCGAAGTCTCCCTGAACCGAATCGAGCTGCGCGACGGAGTCCTCCTGCAGGCGCTCGTTCGCGACATCACCGAACGCAAGCGCGCCGAGAGGCAACTGCGCGAGTCCCATGAGCTGCTCGAGCAGCGGGTCGAGGAGCGGACTCGGAAGCTGGTGGAGGCCAACGATCAGATTCGCCAGGCCCAGAC
>CAYUYH010000017.1:0-18084 GCA_964449175.1 uncultured Planctomycetaceae bacterium | reverse complement strand
ATACCACTACATCTTGTGCCCCCGGCGCGCCACTATTTTGTCACGCACCCGGCCCCGGAGGCCGGGAGGATTGAATTCCGCAGGCGCGCGCTCTATCGTTGGGCGCTCAAGGACTTTGCCATGACCGTGGACTATTGCGTGGTGAGCATCGGCGCCCTGTCGCACAACCGCCTTTGGGGCGAGTCAGCCGCCGTTCGCACCGCCCACGCCACCACCACGCTCGTGCGAGACTCCGGCCGCGTGATCCTGGTTGACCCGTCCCTGCCGCCGACGGCGCTGGCGGCGCGGCTCGGCGAGCGGACCGGCCTGGCCCTGGCGGCCGTCACGGACGTGTTCTGCACGACGCTGCGGCCCATTCACCGGCGGAGCATCGAGGCGCTGGGCAAGGCCAGGTGGTGGTGCAGCGAGGCGGAGCTGGCGGCGTACCGCGGCCGGCTCGATGAGCTGTTGCAGGTGGGCGAGCGGCTTAGCAGCGAGGATGCCGCCGTCGCCGCCGCCGAACTGAAACTCATCAGCCGATTCAAGCCCGCCCCGGAGAAGTTCACCGAGCAGGTGCACCTGTATCCCCTCGTCGGCGCGTCGGCCGGGTCCGCGGGGCTGCTGCTGACCCCGGCGACCGTGACCGTCGTGATCGCCGGCGACGCAGCCGTCACGGCCGATCACGTCAACCGCGGGATGGTCTGGGAAGGCTGCGCCGATATCGAGGCGGCTGTCGAGTCGCTCCAGGATATGATCGAGATTGCTGACTTGATTATCACCGGCCATGACAACATCATGCTCTGTCCGGGGCGAGTCGGCGGCGCCGCGCCGTTCTGACTCCTCCCAGGGTTGACGATGGAAACAGACACTCAATCCGCGGCCGGCTCCGAGCAGTCAGCCGACAACTGTCCGCCGCAACGCGGGCGCGGTGCGCGTCGGCGCCTGCACGGGACGGCCAGCTCGCCGGAGGGGGCGCGGCAATGAGCTGGGCGGAAGTGCTGGCCGATTCCGCCTGGAAGCTGGTGCTGCTGGCCGGCCTGCTGGTGGCGTCGGCGTTCTTCAGCGGCACGGAGACCTCCCTGTTCAGTCTCAGCCGGCTTCAGCTCTATCGCCTCAGGCACGGCCGGCGGTCCGGCAAGATCGCCTCGAAGCTGATGAGCCGCCCCAGGCGCGTGCTCAACACGCTGCTTCTGGGCAACATGCTGGTCAACGTCGCCTACACGGGCATTGCCGCGGTGATGATACTCGACCTGCGTCGCGCCGGGCTGGCTGGCTGGGCCGTGGCGGCGGCGTCGCTCGGCTCGCTCATTGTGCTGATTCTCTTCGGCGAGGTGACGCCGAAGATGCTGGCCATAGCGGTCGGCACGCGATGGGTGCCGCCGGCTGCCGCGGCGCTGGCCGTGGTCGAGCGGGCGACGGCGCCGGTCCTCTACGTGCTGGAGAAGGCCATCGTCGGCCCGCTGGGGCGCCTCGTCGCGCCGGCCCGCCCGTCGGCTGTGGACATCACAGCCGAGGAGCTCGCCGCCCTGCTGGACCTGTCGGCCAAGCGAGGGATCATCGACCGCGACGTCAACGCGCTGCTCCAGGAAATCGTCGCGCTGACCGACCTGAACGTGGCCGACATCATGGTGCCGCGCGTGGACATGCTCGCGTACGACGTGGACGGTCCGCGCCAGGGCCTGGCCAAGGTGTTCACCGAAACGCACCTGCGGAAGATCCCCGTCTACGAGACCGACATTGATCACGTCCTCGGCGTGATACACGCCAAGCGCCTCCTGATGGACCCGCAGACGCCCGTGAGGGAGCTGGTAGCCGAGGTGCCCTTCGTGCCGGAGGCGGGCAACGTCGAGCGCCTGCTGCTCCAGTTTCGCGTGACGGGCACGCAGATGGCCATCGTGGTCGACGAGTACGGCGGCACGGCCGGGCTTGTGACGCTCGAGGACGTGGTCGAGGAGATCGTCGGCGACATACCCGATCCGCACGAAGCAGTGGCCGGACCGGCTGTGCAACGCGTCGGGGAGAATGAGTATCTGCTCAACGGCAACCTGGCGATCCACGAGTGGGTCGACGCGTTCAAGATCGACCTGTCCGGCGGGCGGATAAGCACCATAGGCGGGTTCGTCACGTCGCTGCTTGGCCGGATCCCGCGAGAGAGCGACACCGTCTCGTATCGCAACCTGCGATTCACCGTCGAGGCCATGCGACGCAGGCGGATCGAGAAGCTGCGCCTCCAGCTTGTGGAGGGCCAGTCATGATAGCCATGGCCGCGACTGTGCAATGGGTGATCTGGCTGGGCCTGCTGGCGGCCTGCCTGATGACTGCGGCACTGATGGCCGGCATGGAGACCGGCATCTACGTGCTGAACAAGATCCGCCTGGACCTGCGCGGCGAGGCGAACTTCGCATCCGCCCGCACTCTGCGGCGCATGCTGGCCAGGCCTGGCAGGCTGCTGGCCGTGCTGCTCGTGGGCAACAACATCGCCGTGTACGGCGCCACGTTCGCCGTCAGCGCCATGTTCGTGCTGAGCGGGCGCAGGGCACACGCCGAGTGGTACGCCCTGGCGGTGGCCGCTCCGCTGCTGTTCGTGCTTGGCGAGAGCGTGCCCAAGAACGTCTTCCAGCGGCTGGCTGAGACGCTCACGTACCGGCTGGTGTGGCTGCTGGCCGCGGCGAGCACGATTCTCCACGCCACCGGGCTTGTCCCGCTGGTCAGGGCTTTCTCCTGGCTGCTGCTGAAGGTCCTGCGCGCCGGGGACGCTCCGGCCGGGCTTGTCGGCCGGGAGGGGCTCAGCGCCGTCGTGGCCGAGGGGCACGCCAGCGGCGCGCTGACGCACATGCAGTCGATCATGGCCGACCGGGTGATGAATATCGCCGACGTGCAGCTCAGCGACGTGATGATTCCGATGGAGCGCGTGGACTCCGCCCCGGCCGACGCCGACAGCGAGCGCCTGCGGGCGCTGGCAGCCGGGCAAAGCCACTCGCGGCTGCCCATCGTGGACGACAGCGGCAAGGTCACGGGCATCGCGGACGTGATCGACATCCTCACCTGCACCTCGCCCGCCCTGCCGACCGAGAAGGTCCGCCAGCCTGCCGCGCTGAGCGGCGACCTGTCCGTCACCGACGCCCTGTACAAGATGCAGCGAGCCCACGCCGCGATGGCCGTCGTGCAGGACGCCGAGGGCAAGCACATCGGCATCGTGACCATAAAGGACCTGGTCGAGGAGGTGGTGGGGGAGCTGGAGGCGTGGTGACCCCGCGGGGCTGGGGGCCGCCTAATCCTGGGCGTCGACGTAGTCCACGAGCATTCGGCAGACGGAGTCCTGGAACGCTCTGGCACGGCGGGGCGACTTCACATCGTTGAGGAGCATCGAGAACGCCAGTGCCGGCTCGCCCTCGCCGTCCAACACGTAGCCGCTGAGGGCTGAGACGCCGGCGATGTAGCCGGTCTTGCCAAGCACGCGTCGGCGGTATGGCTCGTCCGACAGCCTGCGGCGAAGCGTGCCGTCGGCGCCGCTGACGGCAAGGGAGTCAAGGAAGACCCGCGCGTCTTGTCGCCGGGCGATCTGTGCCAGCAACGAGGTGATTGCCTCGGGCGTCACGCGGTTGGCGCGCGACAACCCGCTGCCGTCGCCGACCACGAATTGCCCGTCCTCCAGGCCGTACTCCTGCCGCAGCGTCTGCGTCATCATCTTCGCGCTGCCCCGCCAGGTGCCGTCTCCGGCGCGCAGCAGCAGGCACTCGGCGGTCATGTTCAGGCTCGTGTTGTTCGCCCTGTTCATCGCGACGGCTATCGGCGTGGTCGTGCGGGCGATGCAGACAGCCCCGGTCCAATCGACGCTGTCGTGCCTGACGCAGCGGACTGTCCCGCCGAGGGCCACGCCGGCCCGCTCGAGCCGGTCGGCCAGCACCCAGCCGAGCAGCATCGGCGGATTGTTGGCCGCCGCGCTGACCGGCTCGCCGCCGCCGGTGGTGACCGTGCCGGAGATCGTCAGCACCGAGTCATCGTCGTTCGACGTCGCCGACCAGCGGTGCCGCGTGCCCACGGTTACGTTGTTGACGACCTTGATGTAGCGGCTTACCGGGCTGACGACGGCTGAGGCCTGGCCGTCGTCGATGGAGAATGTCACGTCGAAGCAGTTGTTGTTGAAGTTCAGCGACGCGACCGGCGCGGCGTACCAACGATGCCACTGCCCGCGAGGCCAGTCTGCGTGGCGGTATCCGTTGGCCGGGCCGCTGACGCAGACGATCAGGTCGCCTTCGATCCTGTCGCCGACCTTGGCCCTGACGGCCTGGGCCCAGCCGTCCAGCTCGTGGTAGATGCTCTTTCCCTCGGCGGCGGCCAGGCGCGGGTCGCCCAGCGTCGGGTCGCCGTCGCCCGCGACGATCAGGTCGCCGGCTAGCCGATAGACGGCTGTGGTGAAGCAAGCGTCGCCCCCCAGCCTGGCCAGGACGAACGCCGAGGTGAGGATCTTCTGGTTGCTGGCGGGGATGAAGGGCACGTCGCCGCCGACGTCAACCAGAGGCTGGCCCGTCCGCAGATCCACAACGGAGACGCCGCCGGTAGCTGCGCCGGCGGCTGCCAGCTCCTCGGCGCTGGCGGCGATCCGCGGCTGAAGCGACGCGTCCGGGTCGCCGGCCAGGCAGGCTGGCGCGGCCAGGCAGAACACAGCCGTCGCCATCGCGGCGCGACAAACAAAGCTTCTCATTGGTCAACGTCCCTGTTGAGTCAATCTCCGCGGCACTGCTGTTGTCCGGCGCAGACGACTTCCGGCCTCTCGCCGTTGATCTGCTCGCCGAATGACGTGCCGATGGCCCTGGCCGCCTTGATGAGCGGGTGGTCCAGCGGGACGGTCCGCACCTTGCCGGCGACTTCGGCGATCGGGACGGAGTCTATCTTGCCTTCGCGGCTGACCACGAGGCGGCCGAACCGACCGGCCATCAGCAGCTCGAAGGCATGGTGACCAAACTCCGTGGCCCGGATGCGGTCCTGCGGCGTGGGCGTGCCGCCGCGCTGGATGTGTCCCAGCACGATGGCCCGGCTCTCCAGGCCGGTCATCTTCTCGACTTCGTCGGCGACGAACCTGCCGACGCCGCCGAGTCGGATGGGATCGGGCGAGCTGGGGTCCACGTGGTCTACGAACTGCCTGCCGTCGGCCAGCGTGGCGCCCTCAGCCACCGCGACGATCGTGAAACCCTTGCCGACCTTCCGCCTGGCGACGCACTTGTCGGCGACGATCCGCATGTCGAAGGGGATTTCGGGAATCAGTATCACGTCCGCGCCGCTGGCGACGCCGGCGTGCAACGTGATCCAGCCCGCGTAGCGCCCCATCAGCTCGACGACCATCACGCGATGATGGCTGGAGGCGGTCGTGTGGACCTTGTCCAGCGCGTCGCTGGCGGTGTTGACCGCGGTATCGTGGCCGAAGGTTATGTCCGTCGCCCACAGGTCGTTGTCGATGGTCTTGGGCACGCCGACGATGTTCAGCCCGCGCGTGATCAGGTCGGCGGCGCCGCTCATCGTGCCGTCGCCGCCTATCACGACGACTGCGTCCAATCTGGCCGCGTTGCAGTGCTTGATGACCTGGTCGCGCACGTCGCGCGTCACCCACTGGCCGTTGCCCGCGGGCACGGCGTACTCGGCGGGGTTGGCCCTGTTGCACGAGCCGAGGATCGTGCCGCCTGTCGTCAGGATGCCGCTGACGTCCTGGCCGGTAAGCACGCGCAGGCGGTTCTCTATCAGCCCCAGGTAGCCGTCCTCGATGCCGATGACCTCCAGCCCGCCGCCGAGGGCGGACTTCGCGACCGCGCGTATCACGGCATTGAGTCCCGGGCAGTCGCCGCCGCCGGTGAGTATGCCTATTCGCCTGATCTTGCTCATCGTTTGCCTCCGGAACCGATTGTCGGGATCACAGACGCACGTATGCCTCGGACCCGCCGCAGGCGGGCTGCGGAGCCGCCCTCGGTCTAATCGGCGAGATTCGACTGCGTCCTTGATAGCCCAACTGCCGATATGTCGGTATAGTACAAGCTCTCGGCGGTTCTGGCCAATCGAACCATAGCCGACGGAGTCCGTTATGCGTGAGTCGCAGAAGGCAGATCGCAGGCGACATCGGCGACACCCTCTCTCAGCCGGCGCGCAGCTCCGCCACTCCTCCTCGGCCGGCGACATCCCAGGCAGATGCGTGGATATCTCCGACAGCGGCGTGCTGATGTACGTGCCGATCTCAGCCCCCGTCAAATCCGGCCAGAAGATCAGCCTGACGCTGAGCAGCATCAAGGCCGGGAACTACGTCGGCCTGAACGACAGGCCCATCGAGGCCAGGATCGTCCGCGTCCAACGGCGGGGCGTGCTGCTGACGGGCAAGCTGGCCATCGGAATCGAGTTCGTCACGAGCTGATCGGTGCGGCAGGGGGCATTCCGCGATGGACATCCGACGGTCTCGCGCGCCTAATACCCGCTATGACAACGTCCATGTTGAAGCGGATCATCTTCGGCGCGGTGATGATCGCCGCCTTTGTGGGGCTGCTGATCGCGGCCGAGCCTACCGGCGGGCTGTCGATCGTCGGCCTGGTCGTCATTCTTGTACCCCTGGCCTTCAGGGAGATCGGTCGCCTTGCGGCCGCGGCCGGCGCGAGGCTGCTGAGCGTTTCGGGGGTGGTCGCGACGCTGGGCATCGCCCTCTGGCCGTACCTGCGATGGCTGGCAGCGACGCGGACATCGGTGCAGACCGGCGGCGAGCTGTCAGCGGCGCTGGATCCGCTGGCGGGAGTCGGCCTGCTGATGCTGCTCGTTTTCGCCGAACAGATGATTCGCTTCCGCACGGCAGACGCGTTCCGCCAGATCGCCGCGACGTTGTTGGCCGTCGTGTACCTGGGCGTCGGCCTGGCTGCGATGACGATGTTCTACCTGGAGATGGGCGCCGCCGGGCTGGTGCTGTTCATCGCCGCGGTGAAGTGCACGGACATCGGCGCCTACTTCACCGGCTCGGCGGTGGGGAAGCACAAGCTGATCCCCTGGCTGTCGCCCGGCAAGAGTTGGGAGGGTCTGGGCGGCGGGCTGGCGGCCGGCGCGATCGCGGCAGTGATCGTCACGCTTGCGATGGGGGCTGAGGGCCTGGGCATCTGGCAGGCGGCGGTGTTTGGGCTGATCGTCGGCCTGGCGGGGCAGTTCGGCGACCTGTGCGAGAGCCTGCTGAAGCGATCCGCCCAGGTCAAGGACAGCGGCGCGGTGGTTCCCGAGTTCGGCGGGGTGCTGGACATCCTGGACTCGCCGCTGCTATCGGCGCCGATTGCCTATCTCGCGATTCGCCTGCTGCTGCTCGCATGAGCCGCGGCGGGCAGGGCGCGCTCAATGCCAGCCGAATCGCGTGCGGCCTGTCCTGCCCGTGACGGCTACGAACGCCGGCAGCAGCAGCGGGCGGACCACGAACGTATCGATCAGCATCCCCAGCGCCAGGGCGAACCCGAGCTGGCGGAGCAATAGCAAGCGGCCGCTCATCAAGCTGCCCAGCGTCGCGGCCATTATCAGCCCGCACG
The DNA here is from genome assembly GCA_964449175.1 of uncultured Planctomycetaceae bacterium. Classification (GTDB taxonomy): domain Bacteria; phylum Planctomycetota; class Phycisphaerae; order SM23-33; family SM23-33; genus CAYUYH01. The sequence continues at coordinate 10,570 of CAYUYH010000017.1, read as the reverse complement.
ACGATATCACCGGCCCGGTGTGCACCAGCGCACGCCTGGTCGCCCGCCGCGGCGGCAGCAAGATCGCCTCCTGCGACAGCCGGGCCGTCAGGAAGATGTTGTAGTCCTGCCCGACGGCTACCATCACCACGAACAGGAACACCTCCACCTTCCAGTCCAGCCCGGCCTCGCCGAGCAGGGCGACGAAGACCCAGTAGCTGATCCCCAGCGCGGCGAAGTAGCTGACCAGTGTGGAGGCGACCATGAAGGCCGCGAGTATCGCGTCGCGAAGCAACACGAGGACGATGATGAAGATCGCCGCCAGCGCCATTCCGACGATGATCTTGAAGTCGCTGCGCGTGACGTCTCGGATGTCGGCCATCTCTGCCGACGCCCCGGCCGTTAGCACGGAGCTGCCGGGCAGCAGTCTGGCGGCGGCGGTCTCAGCCGTAACCTGTATCCGCCGCACGCTGGCCATGGCCTCCAGTGATAGCGCGGGCTTGTCCATCAGCACGGTCATGCGGGCGGCCCGGCCGTCGGCGCTGACGTATTCCTGGACGACCCTGCCCCATCCGACGGTGCCGGCGAGGAAGTTGGCGGCGGCGGGCTCGTCCGTGCCGAGCGGGGCGCTCATGCTTCGCACGCCCACCACGCCGCGCAGAGGCATCACCACCCGCGACAGATGACTGGCGACCTTCACCCATTCCTCGGGCGCGACCGGCTCGGGGGATTCCACCAGCACGGTCACCGGGCCGATCTCGCCGACGGGCCAATGACGCTTGGCTATCTCCAGCCCCCTGGCCGCGCCGCCGACGCGTCGGCCCTCGTGCGCCACGATCGAAGCCAATGTGTCATACACCCACTTCACCTTGGCGCCCCGCAATGCCGGCAGCGCCAAGACCGCCAGGGTCGCCGCGAGCGTCAGGACGGGCTTGCCCGTCACCGCGCGAGCGAGGACGGCCCAGATCGCCCGCCTTGAGAATCGCGGCGCCGGCCCGTCCGGGCCCGGGCGCCGAGGCCAGAACAGCCGGGCGCCGGCAATGCCAACCATCGCCGGGGCCAGCGTCACCGACGCCAGCAGCGCCACCACCAGCGCGATCGCCACCGCCGGACCGGCCGAGCGAAACACGCCATAGCGCGCGAACGACATCATCAGCAGTCCTGCCGTCACCGTGCACGCCGCGGCGAGGATGGCGGGCAGACTCCTTGTTAGGCCCTCCCTGGCGGCGGCGTCCGGCTGGCAGCCGGTGGCCAGCAGCTCGCGGTAGCGGCTCATCAACAGCAGCGTGTAGTCGACCCCGGCCCCGTAGATCAGCACGAAGACGAATATCTCCTCAGCCGTGCCGGTGTGCAGGCCCACGCGGTTGGCGATGCGGAGGACGGCGAACGCGACCACCGCGGCCAGGCTAATCGCCGCAATTGGCACGAGCGGCGCCAGCGGCGAGCGGTAGATGGCCAGCAGTATCAGCACGACCGCCACCAGCGTGACCTTGACGGTTCGCCGATGGCTGACGACGGCGGCCGCGGCGTAGTCGTGCCCGAAGCCGGCCGAGCCGCTCACCGCCACCGTCAACCCGTCCGGCAGCGGCTGGGCGGCGAGGATCGAGCGGATGTGGCGGACGATGCGGTCGCTGTGCAGCGAGATGTAGTCCGCTGGGATGCTCACCTGGATCATGGCCGCCTGGCCCGCCTCGCTGGGGTTACTTACCAGGAGGTTTCGCCACATTGGCTCGCCGGTGAGCGGGTTTGTCGGCGGCTGGATCGATGCCGGCGAGCGGACGTTCACGCCTGCCAGGTCGCTGCTGCTCGCCAGGGCCGAGGGCTCCTCGATCAGGTGCGCGACCTGCTCGATGGCGTCCATATCCTCGCGCGTCAGCCGGTCGGCGCGCTCGAAGACGATAGCCGCCTCGCCGAGCCCGCTGCTGCCCGGGAAGTGACTGCACAAGGCCAGCACCGCGCGGCGTGACGGGGAGTCATCGGGGAGCAGTTGGGGCTCGGCATGGTCGGTCGGGCCGGCTGCGTAGTTGGCCGCTATCAACCCCACAGCCACAACCAGCCATGCGACCAGGATGGCCTTGCGATGGGTGTGGACGAACTCGCCTGTGCTTGCCGCTAGCCGTGGCAATACTCAACTCGCATATGCCGAACGAAAGCCCCTGCGCCGGTGCTACTTGACCTTCAGTTCCACGCCGCTGGCCCGCCATGCATCGACCAATACGCGAGCCTCGGTCAGCAACTCGGTCAGTCTCTGGGTGGCGTCCAGCATGGCGTTGTAGAGTTGTGGATCATTGATCAGCTTGCCGGCCGTGCCCTCGCCGGACTCCAGCTTCCTGACCGTCTGTTCCAGCGTGACCATCAGGCGGGAGATGTCCTCGGCGTCCTGGATGAGCTGCTCGGCAAGTACGTCGAACTTCTCTCCCGCGCTGCCGGCGAAGCCGGAGATGTCCTTGGCCGATTGCCTGGCCTGATCGGCGAAGAGCTTGAACTCCTTCATCGCCTCGGACGTGCTGTTCGCCGCTTCGGCCATGGCGGAGATGGCCGCCTTCATGTTCGACTGGTTCTCCCCGCTGCCCAATATCGTGTTCAAGGAGTCCAGGGCCCGGTTCAGTCTGACTATCGTGCCTCGCAGGCCGCCAACCGTCGGCTGGGTCGGGGCGGTGCTTGTCTGGCTGGTCGGAGTCGCCGGCGCCTTGTCCTCGGCCGAGGGGCCGAGCGCCTCGTTCAGCGTCTTCGCCAGCTTGGACACATCCTCAAAGGCCGCGCTGAGCTCAGGTGGGAACAGCTCGCTGCCGCGGTGGATGCCCTCCAGCACGGCACTGCCGTCGGTGGGCAGGTGCGCCAGCGGCTTGCCCGTATCGCGGTCCAGCGGCGCCTCGCCTTCCGGGGCGAGCTCCAGGTAGCCCTTGCCCACCAGGCCCCTGGTGAACACAACGGCCTTGGTGTTGGCCGGCAGGCGAACGTCGCCGTCGATGCGAGCTGTGAATATCACGCCTTGGGTCGGATCGCGTGGGTCGGCGAACGAGACACCGATCACCTTGCCGACCCGTATGCCGCGAAGGTGCACGTCGTCGCCCGTGGCGATGTCATATGTCACCGGAAAGCGCATCTTGACGAGGTAGCCCCTCTGTAGCAGTTCGGGGACGCCCGTGAATATCAATACCAGCGCGCCCAGCAGGATCAGTGACACGATGACAGTCAGCCCGACGGCGATGTTGCGCGTGCGTTCCTTCATTCCGCTGTCTCCGCCAGATACGCGTCCTATGTTCCGTAGTGTCCTTCCAGGCGTCCCGTGCGCAATTGGGCGAGTTCCTTGTCGCTGGCGCGCCCTTGGACGAACCTGGCCACGATATCATTGCCGAGCTGGTCGAGGTTGTCGACCGTCATGTCCGCTATGAAGTGTCCTTGATAGAGCATGACGATGCGGTCGGCGATCTTCCTGGTCGCCTGCATGTCGTGCGTGACGACGACGGCTGTGTTGCCGAGGGCGCTCCTCAGCCGCAGTATCAACTCGCTTATCAGGTCCGCCCTGATGGGGTCCAGCCCGGTGGTCGGCTCGTCGTAGAGAATCACCTTCGGGTTAAGCGCGATCGCCCGCGCCAGGGCGACGCGCTTTTTCTCGCCGCCGGACAGCTCCTCGGGGTACTTGTCCTGGGCGCCGTCCAGCCCGACGAGCCTGAGCACGGCCGAGCAACGCCGCCGGCGCTCGCCGGCGCTCCAGCCGTTGTCGTTCTCGATCAGCGGGAAGCAGATGTTGCCTTCCACGGTCATCGAGTCGAACAAGGCCGCCCCCTGAAACAGAAAGCCGATCTGCCGCCTGACCGACACGAGCTGGCGCTCTCTCATGGCCGATATCTCGTTGCCCTCGAAGAACACCTTGCCGCTGTCAGGCCTGATCAGGCCGACCATGTGCTTCAGCAAAACGCTCTTGCCGCATCCGGACGGTCCGATCACGACGGTCGTCTTGCCCGGCTCGACGGCCAGGTCAACGCTGTCCAGCACGACCTGGCGGTCGAACGCCTTTGAGACTCCCTGCAAGCTGATGATGGGTTCCTGCTCGCTCATTCGCTCATTGCGTCGCGATATCTGCGGGTCGGCGGTCGATGCCTACTCGCCAAGCATCATCAGCATCGCCACCTCGTCGCAGGCGTCGGCCTTGGGGCAGGAAATGCACTCGCGCCACACCTTCTCGGGCAACTGCTCGCGGTCGATCACATCGAAGCCGCAGCCGGCGAGGAACTCCTTCTCATACGTGAGGGCGAACAGCCTCTTGACGCCTAGCCTCTTGGCGTCGGCGACCGCCGCGTTGAGCAGCATCCTGCCCGCGCCCTGACGCTGCTGGTCGGGTAGCACGGCCAACGACTTCACCTCGGCCAGGTCGGACCAGAACACATCGACCGCGACGCACCCTACGATGCGCCCGTCGTCGGCCTCGGCGACCTCGAACTCGCGGAGGCAGTCGTAAACGCTCTCGAGGCTGCGGTGCAGCATCCTGCCCCGCTCGGCGTAGTAGTTTATCAGCTCGCAGATGCCTGGGGCATCCGCGACCGTAGCCGGTCTGATGGTCATCGGCGATATTCTATAGCAAGCGGCGACAGCGGCAACATGCGAAAACACGCTTCCTCCGCCGCCCGAACGGGCAAACAGCTTCCCCGGCCGGGGGCGGGGGGGTATCATTGCCGCCGCGAGGAGACGGCAATGGCCGGAGAGCACAGCGCCTTCGAGCAGACGATCGCCGAGCCGCGGCCCGTGCCGCCGTCCCTGTTCGTGATATTCGGGGCGACGGGGGACCTGACGGCCAGGAAGATCGCCCCGGCCCTGTACAACCTCGCCCGCGATGGGTTAATCGCCCGCGAAACGGTGGTCCTGGGCGTGGCCCGGCGCGACCTCGGCGACGAGCGGTTCCGCGCGGACATGCGCCAGGCCATCGCCACGCACTCACGGAGCAAGGGCGTCGACGAGGAGCTCTGGGGCGAGCTGGCCGGGCGGTGGCACTACCACGCGGCCGACTTCGACAAGGCGGCCGACTTCGAGTCGCTCGCCAAGCGGATGACCGAGCTGGAGCAAGCCCGCGGCCTGGGCGGCAGGCGGCTGTTCTACCTCGCCGTCGCGCCGAACCTGCTGATGGACGTCGTCCGCAACCTTGGGGCCGTCTCGCTGAACAGCCCCACCTGCCAGGACGGCTGCGTGAGAATCGTCGTGGAGAAGCCGTTCGGCAAGGACCTGCCCTCGGCCAAGGAACTCGACGAGTGCCTGCTGGGCGTCTTCGACGAGTCGCAGGTCTATCGCATCGACCACTACCTGGGCAAGGAGACGGTGCAGAACCTGCTCGTGCTGCGGTTCGCCAACGCAATCTTCGATCCGCTGTTCAGCCGGCAGTTCGTCGAGCAAGTGCAGATCACGACGACGGAGTCGGCGGGGATGGAAGGCCGGCGGGGCGGCTACTACGACCAGGCCGGCGCGCTGCGCGACATGGTGCAGAGCCACATGCTCCAGCTATTGACGCTGCTGGCCATGGACGTGCCGGCCCGCATGGACGCCGAGTCGATCCGCGACGAGAAGGTCAAGGTCCTGGAGTCGATAGCGCCGATGACGCCGCAAGAGGTGGCCGACCGCACCGTCCGCGGGCAGTACACAGCCGCCGGCGACGTGCGGGACTACCGCCGGGAGCAGGGCGTCGCGCCGGACAGCAACACCGAGACGTTCGTCGCCGTGACGCTCTACGTGGAGAACTGGCGGTGGGCGGGCGTGCCTTTTCACATCCGCACCGGCAAGGCCCTGGCCGACAAGACCGGCCAGATCACGATCGTCTTCAAGCGAGAGCCGATCGACCTGTTCGACAACTTGGGCTGCGATGCCCGCGGGCCGAACCGGCTGACCATCCGCATCTACCCTGACGAGGGGATGAGCCTGTCCATCGACGGCAAGGTACCCGGTACGCGGATGATGATGCGCCCGTTCAAGATGGATTTCAGCTACGGCAGCACGTTCGTGTCAGCCTCGCCGGAGGCCTACGAGCACCTGCTGCTGGACGCCCTCCAGGGCGACGCGACGCTGTTCCTCCGCAGCGACGAGGTGGAAACCTCCTGGCGGATCATCGACAGCATTAGGGCTTCATGGAATTCGACCGGAATGCCGAAACTTATTATGTACCCAGCCGGCGGCTCAGGGCCCCAGGAGGCCAAGCGGCTGCTTGGCGATCCGTACAAGGTCTGGTATTCTTTCTGAGCACACGAGCCGGGGGCCTTCATGGCTAAGTCGGACGGCAACATCAGGGTGATCGTCGAGAAGACCAGCGAGCAGGCGACGGCCGTGGCGGCTGAGCTGTTCAAGGCCGTTGTCTGCGAGGCGGTCGGCGAGCGGGACTGCTGCCGTCTGGCCCTGTCGGGCGGGACGACGCCGCACGCGCTGTACAAGAAGCTTGCCGACGACGCCATCAGCAGCGCCATGCCCTGGCGCAGCGTGGAGGTGTTCTTCGGCGACGAGCGCGACGTCCCGCAGGACCACGTCGAGAGCAACTACTGCATGGCCCAGCGGGCGCTGCTCGACCACGTGCCGATCAGCCCCGACAAGATCCACCCCATGCCCGCCGACGCCGAGGACATCGCCGCCGCGGCCAGCCACTACGAGGAAATCGTCCGCCGCCTGGTGCCCGGTGACGGCGGCGATTTGCCGCGCTTCGACCTGATCCTCCTGGGCATCGGCGGCGACGGCCACACCGCGAGCCTGTTCCCCAACACCGAGGCCCTCGGCGAGACGGGCAAGCTGATCCACGCCGGGTTCGTGCCCGTCCTCGGGCGGAACAGGATGACCTTCACCTACCCGCTGATTAACGCCGCCCGGAATGTGATGTTCCTGGTGACCGGCAGCGACAAGGCCCAGGTGATACTGGGCATCCTTGGCGACAGCCCGGATATCAAGAAGCAGCTTCCCGCCGCCGGCGTTCAGCCGACCAACGGCTGCCTGATAATGGTACTCGACGCCGCCGCCGCCCGCCTGACTGGCATCGCGCCGAGGCAATAGCCGAGCGTCAGAGGCGGTCGATCTTCGCGGCCAGGATGAAGTCGCTGGCGTGCAGCCCTCCGATCTTGTGAGTCCACAGCTCTATGTGGACCTGGCCCCAGGTGAAGTGGATCCAGGGGTGGTGGCCTTCGCTTTCGGCCAGGGCGCCGACGTGATTGACGAAATCCAGCGCCTTGACGAAATCGGGGAACTTCCACGTCTTGGCGATATGGTGGCCGTCGACAAGCTCCCAGGTCGGCACCTGCTGGTGGTATTGATTCAGCTCCTTGCCCTTGAGCGGCTCAACGCCACCCTTGCAGGGCTCGCACTCTTCTTCTGCCAGTGACATCTGTCCGTCCTTTCACTCACGAGGTCCGTTGTGCCGCAGTTATGACATTCTAGGCAGATGGAAGACCGGAATACCGGAGTACCGGACGACCGGAATACTGAAAGGAAGCGGCAGCGGCGGCGGGGGGCTAGAATTCCCTGCGTCTGCGGGCGGGCGGGATGCCGAGCAGCTTGCGATACTTCGCGACTGTCCGGCGGGCGATGCTCAACCCGGCGGCCTTGAGCTCCTCAGCGAGGGCGTCGTCGTTCAAGGGCTTGGACTTGTCCTCGGCGGCGATGATCTCCTTGAGCTTGAGCTTGACCGCGTCCCAGGCCATGTCCTGGCCGTCGGAGGTGGTCGTGCCGCCGGAGAAGAACATCCGCAGCGGATAGATGCCGACCGGCGTCTGGACGTACTTGCCGGCGACGGCGCGGCTGACCGTGGCCACGTGCACGCCGACCTTGCCGGCTACGTCCGCCATGGGCAGGGGCTTGAGCGCCTCGGCGCCGTTCTCCAGGAACTGCCGCTGCACCTTGAAGACCTCCTCGACGACCCGGCGCACCGTGTCCCGTCGCTGCTGGATCGCGCCGATCAGCCACTGGGCCGAGCGGATGTTCTTCATGATGAACTGGCGCGCCTCTCGCTCGGTCTTGCGGTCGCGCACCATCCTGCGGTAGAGCCTGGATATGTGCAGTGCCGGCTGATTGCCGTCCGACAGGCTGATGACGACCTCGCCCCCGGGGCCGATGTCGACCATCACGTCCGGCGTGATCACCGGGGCGGTCGTGGCGCCCACCAGCGAGCCCGGGCGGGGGTTCAGCCGCGAGAGATTCTCGAGCGCCTCCTTGATCTGCTCGACCGTCTTGCCGGTCCGCTTGGCGATCTGCGGCAGGCGGTTCATCTCGATGTCGTGCAGGAACCGCTTGACCAGGTCCATCTCCAGCGATACGTCGGCGCCCGCGGCTGACTCCGCGGCCAACTGGAGCGTGAGGCACTCTCTCAGGTCGCGCGCGGCGACGCCGGGCGGCTCGAGCATCTGGACCATCGCCAGCGCCTTCCGCAGGTCGGTCAGCGATATCTCGCCGCCGGCCTGGGCGGCCAGCTCTTCCAGCGGCGTGCGCAGGTAGCCGTCCTCGTCGACGAAGTTGATGATCAGCTCGCCGGCTGAGCGAATCGCCTTGGCCGTCTCCACGAAAGCCCACTGCTGGAGCAGGTACTCGTTGAGCGACTGCTCTGGGGCGGGTGCGTTTGCCATGGCGTCGAGCTTGCGGTCGCGCTCGCCGGTCGGCGGGCGCGGGCGACCCGGCGACTCGCTGTTGACGAACTCCGGCCCGTACTCATCGACGAACTCAGCCAGCCTTTGGAAGTCCTCGCTGTTGCCGTTGTCCGGGTCCACGACGAGGTCGTGCTCGCCTCGCTGGTCGGGCTCTTCGGCGCGTTGCGGCGGCGCCTCGTCGTCGACCTCCGGGTCGCGCAGCTCCAAGACGGGGTTGGACTCCAACTCCGCCTCGATCCGCTCCTGCAGCGCGAGCATGGGAAGCTGAAGGATCTCCATGGACTGGATAATCCTTGGAGCCAGCTTCATCCTCTGCTCGAGCCTGAGCTGTTGTGAAGTGTCCAGCCTCATCTACAGCCTATTCTACGTTTCCTCCGCGGATACGGCAACGTCAGCGGCTGCGACTCGCGATATCCACGCCAGCCGATCATACGTCGCGGCGCTCGTTGATGGCGTCCGCGAGGATGCTCTTGCCGGCGTATTCTATCTGTCCTCCTGCCGGCAGGCCGCGGGCCAGGCGGGTGAGCTTCACGCCCGTCGCGGCCAGAACCGACGAGATGTGCAACGCCGTGCCGTCGCCGGCCACGGTGGGATTTGTCGCCAGGATCACCTCTTTCACCCCGCCGGCTGAGACCCGCCTCACAAGCGCGTCGATGGTCAGATCCTCAGCCTCGGTGCCCTCCAGCGGGGCGATGTGCCCCATGAGCACGTGGTAGACGCCGCGATAGGCGCCGGTGGCCTCCAGGGCTAGTAAGTCCTTGGGCTGCTCGATGATACAGATGGTGCTCTTGTCGCGTCGCGGGTCGGAGCATATCGCGCAGAGATCGCCCTCGGCCAGGTTGAAGCACTCCTTGCATGGGCGGACAAGCCGCTTTACGTCGCCTATGGCGTCGGCCAGGGCCATCGCCTCATCAGTGCTGGACTTGAGCAGGTGAAACGCCAGCCTCTCTGCCGAGCGGGCCCCTATGCCGGGCAGCTTGCCCAACTCCGCTATAAGTCTCTGTACTGTCTGTGAATAACCTGCCATCACCACAACCGTAACCAGTAATCAGTGCCCAGTAGCCAGCAGTCCGTGGCCGAGGGCATCCCAGTGCATTGCTTTCGGTATTCCGGTATTCCGGTAATCCGGTAGTCCGGTATTCCGGGGCTGTTACATTAGCCCGTCCATCCCGGGCAGTGACATCCCGCCGGTGAGCTCCTTCATGGCCTCGGCGGCTGCGGCGGCGGCCTTGGCCTGGGCAGCGGCCACGGCGGCCTTGACCAAGTCCTCGATCATGGCCGCATCGCCCTCGGCGATGACCTTCGGGGCAATCCGCAGGTCGACCAACTCCATCTTTCCGCTCACGGTGGCCGTCACGGCTCCGCCGCCGGCGTCGGCGGAGTGCCTGCTGGCGGCGATCTTGGCCTGCACCTCCGGCAGGCGACGTTTCATCTCGCCGGCAGCCTTCATCATCTTGCCCAGGTCGCCAAACATTCAACTATCCTTCACTGACTGGGCAACGCCCCACCTGGCGGCTAGGACTGCTCCGGCTGGGCGGGCGTGTCCCTGCGGATGTCCACAACCTCGCCGCCGAACAGATCCAGCACCGCCCGGACAGAGGGGTCTTTGCCTATGCCGTTTTTCTCCGCCGTGCTCAGCTCGCCGAAGGCCGGCCCGTTGGGCGACTCGCCCGCTTCGCCCGCCTGCTCGTAGCGGCAGCGGAACTGCATGCCGCTCAGCGACGACAGGGCGGAGGCTATCGACGCGTCCATGGCCCCGGCGCATTCCTGTCGCAGCCGCTCGTGGGCGGCGCCAAACACCAGCGTGAGCTGCTGCCCGTCGAAGCCGAGCACCCTGGCCGGGCCTATCAGGCCCGCCACGCGCGTCTGCCGGGCGGCTGACAACGCGTCGATCACCTTCCGCCAGTTGGCTGCCAGCCAGGGCCCTTGCCACTGGATGGGCTCAGCCGGCCTGGCCGCAGTCGCGGGGGCTGGCGCCGCAGTGGCAC
>CAYUYH010000016.1:1463-18208 GCA_964449175.1 uncultured Planctomycetaceae bacterium | reverse complement strand
AGTCTCAGCATCCCCCCTCTGAAAGAGAGGCCATCAGCTCGGACAGAGAGGTCCTTTGCCCGTGCCTTTCTCAGCCGAAGGGCAAGGGCCTCGATCAGCAACTGCGGGTCCCTGTTATCAGGGTTCCTCAGTCGCAACTCGCTTTCCCAAGACAACGGGAACATATGACACCAGGTATGCCTTCTTCTGCTTGACAGGTCAGACGGCACCCACGCGGGGCAGTCCCAGGATCCTGTCTATCTACGATAACTTCTGACCGCTCAGGTTTCAATTATCGCTTTGGCTCTGCCCGTAGAAGATAGGGTGGTAATATGTGCGAGAAGTTGCGAAGGACCAAGGGAAGGGAAGAGGGCCTGTACCTCCGAAGGATGCTCCCCAGATCCCTGCGTCGCTGAAGAAGGTACTGCCCTGGAATATGGTACTGCTTCCCTCCAATTCAGTAAACGACCCGCCCCAGGCTTGCCTCTCCGTCCCCCAAGCCAGGTAGGCCCCCGCGCTCGCGTTGATGTCAAGTCCAAATCCCTCCCCCTGGACCCTATAGATGCCCGTATTGTCCATGTTGGCCGCATCCAAGTGGAAATCCAGCTTCGTCCCAGGGTACCGGGACCACGCCGGACCGAGGCTGAGTGTGACAGTGTGTCCATCCAACCGGTGACGTGATCGGTGACGGAATGCAGTCCGTTGGTGTCAATTGGTGTCCTTGATTGTCACTGATTGGCAAGACGGGTGGGTTGGCCGGGCGGGGCCGGAGGGGCGGAGAGGGCCGCAAGTCTTTGCGGGTGCGAGAGAAGGGCGGGGGATCTAAGTTATTGGTGGCGGTGGGGATAGGAGGGGAGTGCGAGAGAGCCCTTCGACTTTGCTCAGGGACAGCCAGCGGGGGGATTCGAACCCTCAACCGCCGCTTTACAAAAGCGGTGCTCTACCGTTGAGCTACGCTGGCGCGGCTGGATATTTATACGCCGTCGGCCCCGGCCGCTCAACGGCAAAAAGACTCGCCCACTCCCGGCTGCTCGACGGCAAAAAGGCCTCCTCTCGTGCGCGGTGGGGATCCGCTCCTGCCGCGTGGCACACACTCGCGCAGCATCGCAGGTGGCGGGGTGGGGCAGGCTGAAGAGAGAATCGCCCCGCGCGTCTCGGCACGGGGCGATGCGGTTGTCGGTTGGCGGCGGCTTTGCCGCCCACGGGCAAGACGCCCGTGCCACGAGGATGTCGGGCACGCGGCAGCTCAGGCGGCGTCAGGTGGCGGCAGCCGGTTGGGGCGGGGTGGGCACAGGGAGCCGCTGCAGGTGGTGTCGTACTGATGGTCGGCTCAGGCGGGGGTGCCTAGGTGGTGGCTGCCGGTTGGGGCGGGGTGGGCAGCTCGGCCTGGTGATAGTCGTAGAACGCCTCGTAGTTCTTGCGGAGGTAGCCGCCGGGCGTGGCCAGCACGCCGTTGAGCACGACGCCGACGATGTGCGCGCCGACGCGGTTGAGCATGTCGCGCGTCCGCTGGACGATGCCGTGGGTGTTCTCGCCGGCGCGGACGACCAGCACGACGCCGTCGACCATGGAGCTGAGCCCGACGGCGTCGGTGACGACCATGGCCGGGGCGCTGTCCAGCAGCACCTGGTCGTACTCTTCGGACATTTGCGCGAGTATGGCCCGCATCTGCTCGCTGGCGAGCAGTTCGGCGGGGTTCGGCGGCAGCGTGCCGGCCGGCAGGACGTGGAAGTTCGGCTCGACCTCGGCCAGCAGGTCGCGCCAGGCCACGCGCCCGACAAGCGCGCTGCTAAGCCCCTCGGAGGAGCACTGCGGGAACATTTGCCGGATCGTCGGCTGGCGGAAGTTCGTGTCGATGAGCAGCACTCGCCGGCCTGCGCGGGCGGTGGCGGCGGCGAGGTTGGTGGCCACGGTCGTGCGACCGTCCAGCGGCGAGGCGCTGGCGACGAGTATCGTCCGTCGCTGGCTGGCCGGGCCGCTGAACAGCAGGCACGTGTGGATTTGCCTGAACGCCTCGCAGAACAGCGAGCCGGGATGCGATTGGAAGGCCAGCCGAAGGTCGGGTATCTCGTCGTCGACGTCCGAAGTGTGCGGGACCATGCCCAGCAGCGGCAGGTCCACGCGTCGCGAGACATCCGACGGGCTCTTGATCGACGTGTCTGTCAGCTCCAGCAGGAAGGCCAGCCCCAGGCCAATGCCCAGTCCCAGGACGATGCCCAGCGGCACCATGACCCTCCACATGGGGAAGGCGATATCCTTGGGAATGTTCGCCCGCGCGGCGATCCACACCGTCTGCTCTCCGCCCTTGGACAGCAGGGTCAGTTCCAGCAGACGGGCATCTATCCTTCTGGCGTTCTCCTCCAACGCCTTTTCCTTGACGGACAGCCCCTCGATGATGCCCAAGTTGGCCTGGAGGTCCTTCATGGTGTTGAGGGCCTCGTCGTACTTCTCCGTCTGCTCCTCGTATCGCTTGGCGAGCGTTTCGACTTCTGACTGCGCCTGGCTGATAACGCCCCGAACGGCCATGCCTATGGTCTCGGACCTCCTGGTCTCGAGTTCGGCCTGTGTGGCCTTCAGATTCATGTTGATGTCCTGAACCTGGCGGTGGTCGGGCCCGAGCTTGTCCTTCAGGCGGTTGGCCTGGGTGATGAGCTCCGTCTGCCTGTACTCCAGGGCCTTGACCCTGGAGTCCATCTCGAGGGCTCGCTGCACCATGGGGTGCCCGGCCAGCGTGCCCTCCTGCTGCTGCTTCTCAACGTCCGCCAGCTGTGCCCTTGCCTCGGAGAGCTTATCGTCCAGCTCGTTGAGTCGCCTGGCGAGGTCCTGTAGCTTGATCTCGTGGACGCTGACGCTGCTGCGAAGATTGGGGAAGTCTCGCCTGGCCCTGACGGCCTGGTCGCGAGTATCCGTCAGCTCCATATCGATGCGATCCTTCTCGTCCTGTAGCTCCTGGGCGGCCGTGGTGTGTCCCGTGACCGTGATGTCCCTGCTGTACTCGACGTAGGAGTCGGCCACGGCGTTGACGATTTCGGGCAGGTCTTCCTTTCTCAGGCCGCTCAGCGAAAGCTTGATGATGTTGGCTTCAGGGACTGGTGAGACGACGAGGTCCTCGGCGAGGGCAGCGACCGGATCGTCCCGGTGGGCGAACCAGGACGTTCGCTTGACGGCGTCCTTCTTGACGGCAGCCTGGAGGACGGGATTGATCAGGATCAGCCTGGCGTGGTACATCTTCTCCCGGTCCATCACGTCCTTGGGGATCATGGGCTGGATGCTGTTCAGCGGGGCGGTCTTGGCCACATCGACCCCGAGCAGTGCGTAGGCGGAGTATAGCGGCCAGAACATCCGCCACACCAGCGTGCCGACCGAGACGATCGCCATCGCGATGAGAAACGACAACACAATGACCCACAGGCGTTTGCGGAGGATCTTGGTGATCTCGCCAAAGGTCATCCCCCCACCGCCCGGCGGCGCCGCGACACCCGGACGACTGGCCAGGGGCACAGCGACCTGGGCCCTGGGTTGTGCTCGGTCGGGCGTGGACACAATAGCCATCGCTCTACTCCAACGGACCTTCCACTGCTTCCTACTCAATTCATCGTCTGGGCGTTCTGTATTCTTAAGATCGCCTCGGATATATCTTTGTGCAGGGGGTTGTCCGGCTCTCCGCTCAGGATGTCGTCAGCCCGGCGATAGTGGCGGAGGGCCTCGTCGAACTGCTTGCTCTGCTCGTATGCCCAGCCCAGGTGATAGCGAGCCAGTGCCGTGCTCGCCGGCGCGGTGCTCTGCTGGACGGCGCGCAGCAGCTGGCGCTGGGCTTCGGCGTAGGAGCCGGTCTTGGCCAGGGCCCATCCGTACGTGTCCAGGATGTCGGCGTTGTCGGGCTGCAGCTTGACCGCCTTGGCGGCATACGGCAGGGCCTTGTCGGCCTGGTCCATGTCAGTTGCGTACATGTAGGCCAGGTTGTTGAGCGTGGTCGGGTCGTTCTCACGGACCTCCAGGGCGGCCAGGAACGCCTTCTCCGCTTCCGGGAACTTGCCCATCTGGAAGTAGGCCAGGCCCAGCTCTCTATTGGCGCTGCCCTTGATCGGCGCGTCGCCGGCCAGCGACGCGCACTTGGCATAGGCCTCGGCTGCCTTGGCGTTGTCCTTGTTCTGGGCGTGGAGGTTGCCCAGGATGAAGTAGAGCACGGGCTCGTCGGATCTTGTCCTGATCCACTCGGACATCTTCACCAAGGCCACGTGTAGCCCGTAGGCCTGCGTGACCTGGGTGACGATCGGTTCCAGTTCCGCGGGCGATCCGCTCTCCAGGGCGCCGAGGAACAGTTTGTCGGCTTCGGCGATCTGGCCGAGTTTGGCGAGGGCCTGCGCTCGGATGGCCGTCTCCACGGGTCCGTAGATGCTCTGGGCCTTGTACGCGTCGGAGATCGCCAGCACGCCGTTGTAGTCGCCGGCCTTGGAAAGGGCCAACAGGTGGCTGCGCAGCGTCTCCTGCGAGCCCGGGGCCATCTGTAGGGCGGTCCTGGTGGCCTGGACGGCGCCGGCCATGTCGCCGGTCTGGCTGAGTACCTCGGCCTCTGCCAGCAGGTACCGCGGGTTGTTGGGGAACTTGGCCCTGGCGTTCGCCAGCAGCTCGGAGATCTTCTGCCAGCGATTCTCCCGCTCGTATATCTGGATGAGCCGTTGCATGGCCATGGCGTACTCAACAGCGTTGCCCTTGTTCAGCACCTCGGTGAAGTATAGCTTCGCCATGTCGGCGTTGCCCATCTGGAGGTGGAGCTCGGCCAGGCTCAGTGTTATCCTTGGGTTTTCGGAGACCTCCTTGGCCCTGGTCAGGGCCTGCTGCACCTCGGCAGTCTTGCCTTGAGCGAGATAGGCCTGGGCTTCGCCCACCATCGCGCCGACGTGGTTGGCATCGATCTGTAGCGCAGCCTCGTAGGCCTCGAGTGCCTGGGGCACGTCGCCGCTTTGCAGGGCTACGTCGCCTTTCAGCGTGAGCAGGTCGGCGTCGCTTGGGTTCGCGGCCAGCAGTGCATCCAGCTCTTGCTGGGCCTGGTCAAGCTGCCGTGCCCGCATCCGATAGCGGATCGAGTTCTTTCTTGCGGCCATGTCATCGGGCACGATCTTGAGGTACTGGCCCAGGGCCTCGGCCGCCCCGCTCCAGTCGCCTGATTCGGCGCGCAGCGCCACCAGCGCCATCGGGCCTCGCCGGTCGTTGGGATCGGTCTTGATGGCCTCGTTCACGGCGTTGAGGCTCTGCTCCGGCCTGACGTGAGCGAATAGCTGCCCGTAGGTCAGGTAGGCGGCGACCTTGTCCGGGCAGTTGCTCAGTTGCTCGGCCATCACCTTCTCGGCATCGGCCGTCCTGCCGGTGGTCAGGTAGAACGCCGCAAGGTCGTGGGCGGCGCCCAGCTTGTTGGGGGCGTTTTCGTACAGGTACGTGAACATCTCCTCGGCCTTGGCCGGCTGTTTCGTCACCATGTACAGCCCCGCCAGGCGAGCGCGGTTTTCCAGGTCCCCAGGATCGTTCTTCAGCATCCTCTCGCGCATGGCGATCACTTCTTGCGGCCCGGACTTCGACTCCAGCAACACCAGGTGCTGGTTCCTGACGTACTCGTTCGTCGGCGCCAGGCGATACGCCCTCTCCACCCAGTCGGCGTGCTCCGCCGTCCTGCCCTGTTGAGCGGTGACGATTGCCATGGCTATCACCGCGGGGGCGTGCGCCGGGTCGGCCTTGTACACCGTCATGAACGCGTTTTCGGCCTTTGCCAGGTCCTTGGTGTTGACGTAGCACTGCCCAAGCATCATCCAGGCGGGCTTGGAATTCGGCCGATCGTTGACTACCAGCATCAGCGTGTCGATCGCCTGGGCGTACTGCTTCTTGGCGATCAGCAGTTGGGCGGAGAACATCTTCCCTCCCACCCCGTCGAGGTTCATGGCAACGGCCTTGCGGGCGAGTTCCTCTGCCTTTGCCCAGTTCTCCTGGATAACGGAATACCGGAACAACTGTTCCAGAAGAACCGCGTTGTTCGGATCCTGATCGTATGCCTCCTGGAGGTACTCGCCCTGGCGATCCACGCGCCCATGTGCGGCGCAGACGGCTGCCTTCCCCATCGCCCGGCGCACCGGGTCGTCGTCCTGGTCGGCCAACTGCAACTCCAGGTCGAAGCGCCTGTTCGGGTCGGTCTCATCGAGCAACTGCTCTTGAAGGTCCAATGTCGCGGCGATCTGCGGATACGCGGCCTTCAATTCCACCAGCAGTGCCTTGGCCTGCTCCACCTTGCCGGCGTTTCTGTAGTAGGACAGAAGGGCGGATGAGGCAGAGCGGTTTTCCGGCAGTCGCTTGTGGATGCGCTCCACGAGGTTAATCGCCTCACCGCGCCGGCCCTCCGCCCACAGGCTCGCGGCGCGGTCCAGCAGCGCCGTGACGAAGGCCCGCGGAACTTCCTCGCCGGCAAGCATCTCTTCGACCGACACCTGACCGCCAGCTGCCGCAATCATCTTCTGAAGCCGCAGGGCTTCGGCATTGGCGGGGTCGCCGCGCAGAACCTGATCGACATACTCCCGGGCCTGCGCCAGGTTGCGGTACCGCATCTCGAGCTGGGCCTTGATCAGCAGCAGCCTGGGGTTGTTGGCCAACCCGGGCCTGCCGCGCACGGCGTCCAGGACCTCCTCGGCCTTGCCAGGCAGATTCCTGCGCAGGTAGACGTTCATCAGGGCCTCGGCCAGGGGAAGATCGGGGCCGAGGATCTCGTATGACTGCTCAAGAAAAGGCAGGGCGGCGGCCAGGTCCCCCCGCACATAGGCAATGCGCCCCAGTATCTTCTCTTTCTGACCGGCGGACGGGGGCAGCCATTCCGTCCCTTCGACTAGCTGGCGCACCTCTTCGATATTGGCCTCGCGAGCATCGGCGTCGGTGGTCGCGACGTCGAGCAGTCGGTTGGCGAGCACCACGCGCAATCGCCACCGGCTGTCTTTCAGGGCGTCTTGCAGCCTATTGTTGGCGGGGGCGCTTGCCGCGACTTCTTTCAGTCGCCTCTCGATCACGGCAAGTCCGTCGCGCAGGGCGGAGATCGACTTCTCCGTCTCGCCCTGCACTCTGTAGGCGTGGCTCATCAGGCTGTAGATCTGATGGTTGCTGTCGTCGATCTGTTTGGCGTTTTCGAGCGCCTTCAGAGCGCCTTCCATCTCCCCGTCGGCTATGAGTTGCTGCGCCAAGGCCATGTCGCCGGCGATGTTGTTGGGATCGCGCTGGATGGCCTGGCGGATTTGCTCCATCCCCTCCTCTTTGCGCCTTTGCCCGATCAGCAGATAACCATACGACACGCGAAGGGGCCCGTTGTCCGGTATCCTTGAGATCGCGTCTTCGTAGGCTGCAATGGCCTGGTCCCAACGCTCCTCGTGCTCGAGGAACTGGGCGTAGGCCAGGTGGTAGTTGGCATCGTCGCCCTTGAGCTGGATGGCGTGGCGGAAGCCTTCTATGGCCTTGTCGCTGTTCTCGCCGCCGACGGCCCTGGCCACCATCGACCAGGCGACGGCGCGCTTGAACACGGTTTCGGGGTCGTCGGGCTTGAGCTTGAGCAGGTTGTCGGCCTCTTTGATGTATCTGGTCCACTGCCCGCTGGCCCCGGCGACGTTCCAGGTGAAGTCGGTCAGCATCTCCTGGGCCCCGACATGGTTGGGGTCCTGAAGGACGGCGGTGAACATGGCGTTCGACAGCTTGCTGGAGATCTGCCTTTGCTTCGTCTCGGGCAGTTTCCTGCCCTCCTTCATGAGCCATTCCCGCAGCACCTTGGCGTATCTGTAGAGGTACTCGGCCTTGGCGGGCGTGTCGGGCGCGTAGTGGACCGCCTCGCCGAACTCCTTCTCGGCGGTCACGTAGTCGCCGTCGGCCAGGGCGGCCTCGCCGGCGCGCAGGCAGTCCTGCGGATCCCTCGGGAACAGCTTGTGGTACCAGCCGTTCCTGTAGGCATAGAACGCGACGCCCGCAATGATGAACAGGCCGGCAATGCCCAGAACAACGGCCATACGCATGTTCAGCTTTCTTCTCTTCGCCATGGGATGCGTGCCTCTAGTCTCTGAGGGGATGGGTCGTGCTCTACTCCTTGCCGAGCTTCTCTATGTCCGACGGCATCGGCAGCATGGAGATGGCGGCAGGTAGGAAAGCGCTGATGAACTCACGGGCTGCCTTGTCGGCCCGATCCACGTCCTGGATGTCATCGTACGGGGCAACCTGTATCTTCGCGAAATAGCAGTATCGAACCCAGGGCTTGGTCAGCTTCAGGCGAACCATTTCCCAGGAGTCCTCGGGCTTGCCGTTCAGGCTGAATGTGTAGTACTGGACGTGCCGAGTGACGTTCAACGCCCGCCGGTCGGACAGCTCGTATCCCGTGCGGTTGAAGTCAATCTCCCGCCAGCCGGCTTCCCGCGTGGGCGCCGAGGCGGCCACCTTGCCCGACCATTGCGGCAGCAGCGTCGCTCCGCCGGCCACCAGGCACCGCTCCGGTACGTGCGGCACCTTGTCCAGGCCGCCGGTGTAATAGAAAATCTCCACTCGCCAGTACCGGAAGGGCCCGCCCTGCGGAACGCGGCTGTCGCGGTATATCCGCGATATATACCAGTTGCTGCGGCGCTCGTCCAGGCGGGACTGGTCCAGGGACGTGTTGATCCTGAGCGACTCCAGATCCTCGTCCGAGAACACGATCTCGCCGTCGGGCCGGCCATCCGGCTTCCCGCCAAGCTCCCCGTCCTCGCTGACCATGACGTATTGGCCGAAGCTGTCCGGAAACGAAGTGGCGCGACAGTCGGGGTCCACCTTGACGGCCTGGGGCCAGGGTACCGGCTCCTTGCGCGTCGCCCACCTGAGCTGGGCGATCGCCCAGTTCCAGCCGATCGTCACGACCAGCAGTATGCCCGCCGCCACGACGAAGTGACGGTCGGACCACGCAGCCGCGATGGCCTTGACGAGCTTCGTCCCTGTTGATTCCTCGGCGCCTGCCACTACCCGGATTCCTCGGCGCCGCTCTCGGCGGCGGGTTCGGCTTCCACGTCTTCCACTTCTATGAACAGCCTGCCCAGCACCCAGCTTAGCAGCCACATCAACCCGATCGCCGGGATAAGCATGGCCAGGCCCATGAATGTGTGCATGAAGCCCTGCCCCCACGCGGGTTTGTCTATCACGTACATGAACGACGTAATGGTCACTCTGATCACGTTGATCGCGATGGCGACGGGCACAGCCGCGGCCACCAGCGTGACGCGCTGCCAGACGGGCCTGTACTCCAGGTACGCCCAGGCGACGCCCAACGCCAGATACGCGATCAGTGACCGTATGCCGCTGCACGCCTCAACAACCGTCAACGTGTGCACGTTGCCGCTGAGGCTGACCACGTCGAGCCGGCTGGCGGTCGCTGTCATTTCTACGCCGCATATCTGAAGAAAGGTCGTTGCCCCCTGGGCTGCGAGGTTCTGAAGAGGCAGGGCGATTCGCCCATAAAGCGTGTCGGGGATGGGCATGCCCAAGGCCAGGTACAGGATCGGCAACCAGGCCAGACGCATGACCTTCAACCCGGCCAGATACAGCACCAGCCCGAACAGCGTGATTACCATGCTGAGCTGGCATATCCAGTACGTTCCGATGGGGTAGAACCCCAGGATCATGCCGGCGATCCCGCCGAGCATGATCGGCAGCCCCAGCAGGCAGGTGCGCCTCGGAGCGGCCAGCAGCTCCTCCCGGCGGGCGTAGATCAAATACAGGCTGAACAGCGGGATAATGAAGCCATGCGACCAGTTGGGATCGGCGATGTACGACTCATACAGCGACAGGAACTGCCAGTTGTTCAGCGCGATGAACAGCACCGCCAGGATGGCGATCTTCACCAACGCGTGGCGCGAGAGAGGCTGGGCCTCCAACTGCCCCTCTTCCGCCGCCGCGACCATCTCTGACAGTGACTTGGCAGGGGCTTCTGCGGACGGTCGGGCTTGGCGAGGGGTTCCTGTCATGTGGCAGCGACCGGCCGTCCGTTACAGCCGCGTGAAACGGTTGCTCCGTGGCGTCACGAACAACGGGTCGGAGAAATTGCGGTCATAGATGAAGCCGAACCCGTACGTCATGCGGAAGGCGTTCCTCAGCACGGCGTAGAACGGCGCCCGAACGTCCGTGCCCACGGCGACTATGTCGTTGGGCTTGAGGTAGACGTCGGGCTCCTGTCCCTTGAAGATCGCCTCGACGTCGACGGGGATTATCTGCTCCTGGTGGTTGCCGATCCGGCGGATGAGGATGGAGTTCTCCGGCCAGGCCAGCGGGCCGACGTTGCCCGCCGCCGCCAGCGCCTGCTTGATCGTCACCGGCGTGCTCGGCAGCGAGTACACGCCCGGACGAAGCACCTCGCCGGTGACGTAGAACTCGCCCACCGGCAGGAATGGCACGTTGATCACGTCATTGTCGCGTATCACGATGTTCTGAGTGGGGTCGCCGTTCTGAAGCCTCGGCAGATTGATCGCGATGATCCTGGCCATGTCGCTCTTGGAGGCCTTGCGCCACCCGAAGGGATCCTCCTCGCCGGTCCTCGGACGGGCCGGCGGAGTGACCTGCGGCGTCTGCTCCGGGGCTGTCTCCGGGGTCGCCTCTGGTGTCGGCGCCTCTGCGGGCAGGCCGCGAGGCTTGGGCGGCTCGACGACTTCAGGCCGAATGCCCGGCAGCTCGGGGGCGACGATGGGCTTGGTGGGCCTGGTCGTCTCGACGACCGGCGGGGTCGGCTCGACGGTGACTTCCGGCTCCGCCGGGGGCGGTGCGGCGACGGCCGGCGGGGTCGGCGGCTCTACTGTCGGAGCGGGCTGAACAGGTGGCGGCGGAGGGGGCGGCGGGCTCTTCGGCACGCGCACCCACTTGCCGTCTCTGTAGACCCACTTCGCCTCGCCATCCGCGGCTACGGCTGTGCCGCCGCCGGCTACCTCCGCCAACTCGACGAAACGCGGCATCACCGTCGGCGAGGGCACGTCTTCCGGCTGAGTGGCGGGCTGTCCCGGCGGCATGGCCTGGCCAAGCTCGCGCAGCGCCGCCTCGATGTCGTTGGTTTGAAGGGCGTCCTGTGCCCGCCTGACGGGCTCGGTGACAGGCGCCTCGGGCCTAAGCCTGGGCTGGATGATCTCCGGCACGACGGGCGCCGGCTCGGTGGCGGGCGCCTCCGGCAGCGGCGCTTCCGCGGGCGGGGCCTCGCCGGCCCCCGGCCCGGGCGGCGGGCCGGGCAACTCCGGAAGCAGCTCAGGCAACTCGGGCAGCGCCGGCAGCTCGCCGGGCGCCTCGGTCACGATCGTCTTCGCCTGCGCCTTGCGAATCGCGGGCGCCGGGCGGATCACGTAGACGTACGGTATGTTGTTCTGGACCACGCCGCCGGCAATCGCCATCGCGTCCAGCAGACGCATGTCGCGCCTGGTTATCGCGTACTGCGACGGCCTGGACACCGCGCCGAGAATGTAATACGTGCTTTGACGCCGCGCGACGAGGGTCACCGACACGGTGGGGTCGCGGATTATGTTCGGGCTGTATGCCTGCTTGATGGCCTCGGTCAGCTCGTCCTTCGTCAACCCTTCAGCCTTGATCCGCTCCGGCAGCAGGGGAAGGTCGATGAAGCCCGTGTCGGAGACCTCTCGCTGAAGCACCGTCTCCAGGCCTTCCTGGAACAGGTCGAGGATGGCCACGTTCAGCACGTCGGTCGGGCCTATGACATAGTCCTTCTCCACGTACTCCAGGTCTTCCGGCGCGGGGAATGTGGCGTTGGGCACCAGCTCCTGCGTCTGGTCGGCCAGCGAAACGCTGTCAAGGATCGGGTTGATGGGGGATCGATTGGGCGGCTCGATCATCTTGTCGGGGGAGAAGAGCCTGTGACTGTCGGTCTTCGTCCACTCAGACAGTCCCGTCTTGCCGGCCTTTGCCAACTCCGACAAGGTGCCGCAACCGCCCAGCAGCAGGCATACCAGAAGACTACACGGCAGGATGATCCCGGAGGTGCGCGACACTCTGTTCACGATAGGCCCTTCCCTGCTCGCCAGAATCGGAATCCCTTTCCCGGCGCGAACCGAAGCCCTCGACACGTGGGCGTACCGCCCAACGAGAGTCCATACTCGTTATCGGTCATCCGTTCAGCCATCTTTATCAAACATAAGGGTTTCGCTTCGCCCGTGGCGGCTGCCCGCGGGCGGCCCGTCAGGGGCAGGTGGAAACAGGGTATCGCTATTACGGCGAGTATAGGGAGAAGGTCACGCCATTAGAAGAAAACTTCCCTCCGCGGGGCCTCCGGGGTGCGCCCCTCGATTGTGGGACTTCTTCGTGGAACAGCCTTTCCAGGCTGTCTGCCGCAGGCTGGGAAGCCCGTACAGCCACTAGGTGCCACTGTTTTGCCGCGCCCGCCCCGGCGGCGGGGCGAGTCGAGTCACGGTAGGCGGCCAATCGCCGCATGTGGGGAGGGAAGGGCAGCCGGTGCGCGTGGTCCGATAACCTCGACGGACAGCGGCGTGGCGATAGGCCCGGGCAGGGCGAAGAGGATCGAGCCGTCCGCAAGGGCTGCGACATTTCGTATAGCCGCCCCCGCACATGTCACACTGACCGGCCCGGCCCACGCACCGGCCACGCGGAACACCGGCCAGGCCGCGCCGGCCGGAGAGGGGCGGACGGTGAAGCGGCAGCGCCCTCCCCGGGCGGCCAGGATGTAGCAACCCTGGGATGCGTCGAACGCGGCCGGAGGCGTATCTTCTGCTCCATCAGGCGGTTGCGCCGATAAGTGCGCAGTGACGGCTGGCGGGTCGACATACGCCCGCTGCATGGGCTCCTGCTGGGGGCCCGGCGGGGCCATCAGGTAGCTCCAACGTCCAACCGGCCCGGCGAACGGCTCAACGGAGATCTCCCCCGTCGTCCCGTCGGACCAGACCGCCTCGGCTGGAGGCGACAGCCGCACCGAGCCGATCTCCCGCCCGCCGGCGTTGTTGACCTCCACGTGCGCGACCCACCTGCCGTCGCCGTAGAAGGTGTACTCCCAGCGGATCTGCCTTGTCGCCGGCGAGGCCCACTCGCCGCTGCGGGCGGGGAACCGCCAGGTGCTCGCCAGCCGCAGGCGGATGGGGTTGCACTCGATCAGCTCGACCTGCCCCGTCCGCCTGCCGCCCATCAGCTCGGTGCGCTCGGCCCGCCCGGTGAGCCGATGGCCGGGCGGGGCGAGCTCGATGACGGTCTGGTCGTCGCCTAGCCGCCACAACCCGTCGTCGGCGCGGCCCAGCACGAATCGGCGGCTCCAGCCGGGCAGCGAGATCGTGTAATCCAGGCCGCTGACGGTCGCGGTCACGCCGGCCGGCGCGGGCTCCAACCGCCGGCGGTTGTCTATCAGCAGGACGTCGTCGAGATTGAACGTCACCGGACCGCCGGCGTGAGCAAAGCCGATGCGAATCTGACGGACAGCCTTGGCGTCGAACCGCGCCGCGGATCGCAGCTCGCGGATGTCTAGCAGGACGTTGTTCCAGCCGGCCTCAAGCAAGGCCGGGTGACAGCGCCACCGCCCGGCGTCGCTGACGAGCGTGACCTCCAGGTCGTCGCGGATCATCTCCAGGTAGACTGCCAACGACAGCAAGGTGTGCCGGCTGAAGTCGCGCGGATACGGCAGCGTGAACACCAACTCGCTGCCGACCGGCAAGGTGACCTCCATGGCGGCGGCGCCGGTTCGCGTGATGTTGACGACGAACTTGCGCTCGGGCTTGGCGGCGGCGGGGGCGTTTGGGTCTGTTGGGTGGTCGCTCGGCAGGCCGGGCCGGCGCACGATGGTGAACTGCCTGATCTGCCGGCGGCCAGGGCCGGCGGGTGAGTCCTCGAAGTCGGCCAGCGAGACGAAAAGCCCGGTCGCCGCCTCGCCGTATGCCCGGAGCTGCTGGACGGGTAGCGGGTCGGGCGCGGGCGAGGCGCTCCGCGGAGGGACTTCTTGCGGCGCGAGCCGGCAGCCGGCGAGGAGCATGCACACTAGCGTGATCTGACCGGTGAGCTTGGTCACTCCAGTGGCCTCGATCCGGCGGCAGGGCGGGCGCGTGATCGGCCCGATCGCCCCGGCGTCGCGGCGCCGTGCCGTAAACGCAAGACCGCAATTGAACAACACTTGCAACGATGCGCCTGGGCGGCCGGCCGCTACGCCGCGCCGCCGGCAGGCTTGGCCAGCAGGGCCTTCCTGAAGCCCATCAGCAGCGGCGCCGCAATAGCGATCGAGGAGTAGGTGCCGAACAGTATGCCCGCCAGCAGCACGAACGTAAACGGGTGTATGCCGTTGCCGCCGGCGATGTACATCACCAGCACAACCGCCAGCGTCGTGATACTCGTCATCAACGTTCGCCCGAGCATCTGGTTGATCGAGTCGTTTATGACGCTCCAACTGACGGTGGCCAGCTTGCCGCGGTTCTCGCGTATGCGGTCGAAGACGACGATCGTGTCGTTGACGGAGTAGCCGATGATGGTCAGCATCGCCGCGACGAGCGTCAGGTCGATCTTGAAGGAATGGATGCCCAACGCCTCGCCGAATATGTTGGCGCTCAGCCAACCGGACGCAGCCACGAGCCCGACCGCGATGGTCACGTCGTGGACGAGGCAGATAACGGCCGCCAGGCCCCAGCGAATCGAGCCGAATCGGAACCACAGATAGCCGATGATCGCCACCCAACTGAGCACCAGGGCCATGATGGCCTGCTGGGCGCGCTCGCCGGCGATGGCGGCGTCGAAGTTGGTGGCTATCATGGCCTCTTCACGCTCCAGGGCCGTGGTCAGCAGCAGCAGCTCGTTGTCGGCGAATTTGTCCCACGCGCCTGCGCCCTCCGTGGCGGCGGGATCGGCCGGGGCCACAAGCACGGCCACGGACGAATACCCCTCGCCTGCGGGGGTGAGCCCCAGCACCTCCGTGCGGTTGAACTGCTGGCCGGGGAAGTCCGGCTGGAAGCGCATCTGCCTGATGCGCTGCAACAGGTCCGCCCTGGTGATCGGCGGGGTGATGTCGTCCAGCACGAACATCGCGCCGCCGTCGAATCCGCCTTGACTCAGCTCCTCGCGGAAGGTCGGGTTCACGACGCGGGCCAGGTTCGCCTCGATCTTGGTCTTTCCGTCGGTCGCGACGGGAATCGACAGCGCCTTGACCGTCTGGCCCCCATCGACCAGGCGGAACGCATGCGGCAGGTTCTGCTCCAGCGCCGTGCCGAACGCCTTGGCCGCCACGCTGCGGATGATGGCGATCCTTTCCTCGGTGGTGGTCACCTGGTAGGAGCTTTCAGGCAGATTCTGCTGTATTTCCGCCCGCGTGAGGGCGGCGTCGGCGTCGGTGTCTATCTTGGCGAAGAATGCCTCGCTGCCGTGGGCCTGCCGCCACTCGGCCTTGGAGATGCTGCCGTCGCGGTCGCCGTCGTAGGTCTTCAGGAAGTCGTCCGCCTTGTGAGCGTTGATGACCGTCTCCACCCGCGCGGTGTCGGCGAGCTTGGAGTGGCCTTCCTGAGCCGCCGTGCTGACGAACATCCGGCGAACCAGCCCGTCGTTGGGGAGCTGGCCGTCTATCATCGCGTCGTCCTTGAACTTGATGATGGCCTGCGTGCCGGCGGAGAACTCGATGCCCCAGATGTTCCTGCCCTGCCAGATCAGCGAGCCGATACCCATCGCAACGACGGCCAGCGAGAATACCCAGAAGACGCCCCTCAGGCCCATCCAGTTGATCTTGGGCACGCCGATGAGACGCCCCATGCGTATGTTGCTCCGCAGCACTCCGCCGCCCAGCATGGCCTGGAAGATCCAGCGGGTGACGAACACAGCCGTCAGCAGGTTGAACATCACGCCGAGGCCCAGCGTGATCGCGAAGCCCCTGACCTCGGTCGTGCCCACCCAGCCGAGGATCAAACAGGTTATCAATGTGGTCAGGTTGGAGTCGAAGATCGCGCTGAACGCCCGCTCGTAGGCGTTCTTGATGGCCATGCGAATGGACTGGCCCTTGGCCTGTTCCTCGCGCAGTCGCTCGTAGATCAGCACGTTGGCGTCCACTGCCATGCCGATCGTCAGGATCACGCCCGCGATGCCGGGCAGGGTGAAGACGGCTTCCACGAAGCTCATCGCACCGAGTATCAGCAGCAGGTTGAGCATCATCGCGATGTTCGCGACGATCCCCGCCAGCCAGTAGTACGCCAGCATGATCACCACGACGGCGATCAGGCTGAAGTAGCCGGCCCGCAGGGCTTCCTTGAGGTTCTCGGCGCCGATGCCCGGGCCGAACGTGTTCTCCGCGACGGGGTTGGGGTCGAGCCTCGCCGGCAGCGAGCCGGCACGAAGGGTCCGCACCAGGTTCCGCACATCCTCGGGGGTGAAGTTGCCCGTGATGATGCCCCGGTCGCGAATCGTCGCCCTGATCCTTGGCGCGGAGTAGGCTTCGTCGTCCAGCAGCACGGCCAGGCAATCGCCCGGACGGGTCTCGGTGCCCTTGTGGTTGGCGGTGAGGTCGGCGAAGTGCCTGGCGCCCTTGGCGTCTAGAGTGAACTCGATGGCATAGCCGCCGGTCTCGGGGTCTCTTGACGGGCGGGCGTCGGTCAGTGTCCAGCCGCCGGCCTCGTGCAGCATCACGTCGCCGGGCTGGTTGGACAGCAGGATGTACGTCATGCCCGCGTAGTCTCGGGTGATCAGGTCGCGGACCTTGTCCTTTTCCTCGCGAAGCGAGAACCACAGGTAGGCCTCGTTTCTCCGCCGCAGGGCGTCGGGGCCTTCCTTATCCAACA
>CAYUYH010000016.1:1051-1453 GCA_964449175.1 uncultured Planctomycetaceae bacterium | reverse complement strand
TAACGCTCGTACTCGGCCTGGGTAAGTCTGGCCTGACCTTCCTTGCCCTTGCCCGGGGCGTACGGCGCTATCCGAAACTCGAGCACGCCGGCCTTGGCGATCAGACGCTTCAGGTCGGCGGGGTCCTCGAGCTGCTGACGGCCCACGGACCAGTCCTTGTACTTGGCCACGACCTGCTCGATCTCCGCGGCGCGGGTGGGGTGCTTGGCCAGCATGTCCGCGAGTTCGGCCTCGAATCGCTCGGTTCGCGCGCGCACCTCCGCAGCCTTGCCGATGGCCTTGGCCTCCACCGGAGAGACATACAGGGCCAGGATCGCCTGGAGCTTGTTCAGGGCGATGTTCTTGTCGTCCAGCTCCGCCAGCAGCGACTCGTTCTCGATAAACGCGTTGTCGAGGGCGTTC
>CAYUYH010000016.1:0-1041 GCA_964449175.1 uncultured Planctomycetaceae bacterium | reverse complement strand
GCTGGCGTCGTCTACAAGCGGGGTTGTGTGGGGGTTCTGGCCCGCCCGGCGGGGTGCGGGGGCGGCCGCCGCCGTCAGGGCGGCCTGGGCCCGCTGCAACACGTCGTGAGAGGCAGCCAGCTTACCCAGTAGCTCCGCCAGTGAACCGTCCGCGCCGGCGAGGGCGTCGATCTCGGCAGCTCGCTGCTCGCCGGACATCTGGAACAGCTTCCGCAGCTCGCTCCGCTGAACGTTGCCCCGTGAAACCCGCTCCAGGGCATCGCTGTAGGCGTTTCTGGCCTGTTGGGTCTCGGCTCGGGCCGCGGGCATGCGGACCTCGATGCGGTTCTTGCCCAGCGGCCTCCACTCCAGCGACATCAACCCTCGCGGGTCGACGCGATCCTTGAGGATCGCGATCATCTGCCTGGGCAGGTCGCCGCCGGCCGCGCCCTCTACCTTCAGCCGGGCTATCGCGCTGTCGACGCGCCTGATCTCTCCCTGTCGGTCTTTCTTGTCCTGCTCGACCTCCGCCTTGGCCAGTTCGGCGGTGAGCTTGGCCTTCTCGGCCTCCAAGCGGTTGATCTCGGCCTCGTTGGAGCGGATCTCGAATACCAGGCTGTAGCCGCCGCGCAGGTCGATGCCGGCTCGCAGCCCATTGCCCATGAAGATCGACCACAGCGCCAGGGCGACCAGAAGGATCACGAACGCGAACTTCAACGGGAGATTCTTGGCATTCATTTGTTACTCGTAAGGCCGCGCCCTGTAGGCGGCCTGCTGGGCGAAAAGGACACACGAACCGCCCGCTGTCCGCCCGCCGCCGGGCAGAGCCGGGACCAAGCCCCCTCCACACGGCCGGCGACACGCTCACCGGCCTGGAGATGGCGCCATAATAAGGATGAGGATTGTCCGCAATCGCCCCCAAACGGTCAAGCAAAACCTCACCCGCGGGCGCTGCGAACACGCGCGGCGGAGCTCCGGTTCGACGAGACTCACCGAGATTTGCTCCACCGCGCACGCCTCCGGATCCAGGGTTCACGCGGCGAAGCGGGAGCTCCACCGCGC
>CAYUYH010000015.1:0-18823 GCA_964449175.1 uncultured Planctomycetaceae bacterium | reverse complement strand
TCTTCCATGTGGCGTGCCTCATGATCACACTGAGACAGTTATGAAACCGGCTCTACGGATTGTAGTCCGGGTCGAAGAATGGATTGGGAATCCAATCGTCGGCCCCCGACCCGTCCGGGCTCAATATCGTCACGCCTATGATGTCCTGGGGCGCTACGTGATACGGGATCGCCACCTCCATCATCGGACTATTGCGATTCAGTACCGCGTTGACATCGATACCGTTCCTGGGCCTTATTGCGTAGACGTAGTTGGATATCGACGCGGCGAAGTCGAAATCTTTCGTCGTCGAGACGAACGCGCTCGGCGGGTTGGTGTTGTCATGCAAGTGCTTGCGGAGGTCGAGGCTCCACCCACGGGCGTAGAATCCTTCGCTAAGTACGCCTTGGAGGCGCTCGTCGCCCCGATAGACAACGGGCACCTTCTTGAGATCGACCCTCGGCACCGAGGCGAGGGGGTCCCGAGGAACGGCTACCACCTGCATCTTCGGCCGGGTGACGAGATTGGCCGCCTTCTCCGCCACCAGAAGCGTGCTGGTCACCCCGCCGGCCCACCTGACCGTCCTGGCCCCGCGATCTTGCCAACTGATCTTCTCCCCGGTGTAGTAGTCCTCCCCGTACGCCGCGGCGTACAGTTGTCTCCCTCCAGCGTAGTTGGCCATTGTCACCCTCGCGGCAAGCCACATGGAACTCGCCCGCCCGCCTCCCTGGGCCCTGTTTGCCGTCCCCGCCTTGTACCCCTCTTCAATCGATGTACCAACGTGGCAGACACCGGCCACAAACAGGTCCTTGGCGTCTCTCACCGTAAGCAGTGGATTCCCGTAATAGCTGAGGGTGCGGCGCTGGATGCCCGTCCCGATTCTCTTGGCTTCCTGTGTCGCACCAAGAGTGAATAGGAACGCCTTCTCCCCCCAGGTTTCGGGCTCTTGCTGCGGGTAACGGTACTGATACTGGGACCGCAAGACCTGCACGCCGGTCGGTATCATGAACTCATACTCGCTGCCGTCGGTGGACCCGGGAGGACGTGGCATGTACCTGGCCATCTCCCGCATTGCCGGGTCGCCCCATCTGCCCGTGACGTCGGAGGCAATCTCGTCGAAGATGGTTCTCCTCGGAGGCAGCATGTCTCCGAAGGACACCTCCGTGAGCATATCAGCCCAGGCAGACGCGGGGTTCCGCGGCGCCGGCCAACTGAACGTGCTTCTCAAGGCCGCCTGGTCCGCCCGCCGTGCCATTCCCGCAGAGTATGTCTGGTTCACCCAGTTGACGGCCCCGGCGAAGCTCTCACCCGCGCGGCGGGCGGTGCGCCCGGTGGGGTCGGTGTAGCGGAGCGGGTTGTTGCGGACGTAGGCGTAGAGGTTCACCCCGTCGGCGTAGCCGGCGCGGTCGCGTTGGCAGAAGCGGCCTAGGGATGGGTCATAGGAGCGCGTGCGGTAGTGCCACAGGCCGGACTCGCTGTCGAAGGGTCGGCAGGTGTAGCCGAGCGTGTTGCCGTAGGCCGACGCGGAGATCTCGTCGCCGTTGGGGTCCATGATCGTCATGACGCCATAGGCCGTGTAGTCGTACATCTCGACCACGGCGCCGGTCGCGTCGGTCAGGGCCGCGATGCTGCCGATCCGGTCGGCTGCGTAGTAGACCTGCTGGCCTGTGCCACCGTCGATCTTGACGACCGGCTCGTCGACGCGGCGGCCGAAGACTGTGCTGCGGACCATCCCGCCGGCCGTGTACACGCGCACGTTGTTCGAGCCGTCATAGACGTAGCGGCGCCACACGCCCGACGCGTTGAGCAACTTGATCACACGTCGGCCGACGGCGTCGTACTGATACTCCGCGGCCGTTTCCCACCCGCCGTCGTAGCACTCCACCTCGATCAGGCGATTGGCCCAGTCGTAGGTGTATCGCCACAGGCCGTTGCGCTCGGTGATGTTGCCGCGGGCGTCGTAGACCGGGGCGTTCGGCTCGCTGCTGATGGAGGTGTACTCGTTCTCCACGCTGGCGACGCGTGTGACGGTCGACGCGCTCGAGTCGGGGTAGTTGGTGGTAGCGCTCCAGTTGCCGACGGCGTCGAGCATCCACGCGACGTTGGGCTCGCCGGCCTGGACCTGGGCGGTCAGTCGGCCGAGGGCGTCGTAGGCGTAGTTCCGCGTGAACTGCCCGTCGTCGCGATAGCGGATGGTCTCGGTCCCGACGTTGCCCTGGCGGTCGTATGTGGTGGCCATCCGGTAGACGCTCGGATCGCCGTTGCCGTAGTAGCGGTTCTCCTCCCGGCCATAGGAGACTTCGTAGTCGATCTTCAGTTGCACGCCGTTGGCGAAGTCGGTTGTGGTCAGGCGGTCGAGGTCGTCGTAGCCGTACTCGGCGAAGACCGTCCCGCCGGACTCGCGGACCTGGCCGAGCCGCCCGCGCGTGTCGTACCGGCGCTCGACGACCATGTCCGCGCCGTTCGGGTCGCCGTAGGTGACGGTCTTGCAGAGGGAGAAGTTCGGGTCGGCGGGCAAGGCCGCGTAGGCCGTCGTGACGTCGAACTCGCCGAAGAAGTCCCGCTGTGGGCCGCTGACCGTGCCGTTGTCCTCGCTGATCGTGCGGCTGAACTTGTCGTAGGCGTATTGGACGGCGCGGGCCTTGCTGCCGCCGGAGTAGTCGCCGTTGTAGTCGACGGCCGTGATCATCCGCGACAGGCTGTCGTAGGTGAACGTCTGCTCGATGCCGAAGCCGCCGCCGTCGTTGGGGTCGACCTCGACGCGGGCCAGCCGGCCAAGCCGGTCGTACGCCCGGCGGACGACCACGCCGTCGCGCAGCGTCGTCTCCGCGAAGCGCAGATTGGGTTCACCGGGGTCGAACCTGTCGTAGAGGCTCGTCTCGGCGTCGCCGTCGTTGACGCCGCCGGCGTCGTAGTCCGTGACGCAGCGGTCGAGGTTGTCATACACGTACCTGGCGGCGACGTTGGGGTCGTTGGGATCGTTGGGGTCGGCGGCGCCGTAGAACCGCCCGTCGACGATGGTCCTGAGGTTGCCGAAGCCGTCGTAGGTGTAGCCGGTCTGGACCTCATTCGGATCATCGACTGCCTCGGTCAGGCAGGTGACGCGACCGGCGAAGTCGTAATCGAAGGCGGTCTGGTAGTTCGTCTCGGCGGAGCGGTGCTCCCGGCGACTCTCAACTCGGCTGTCACGGTCGTAGGTCTGCTCGCTGAGCAGGTCGTTGCCGCGGTAGACGTGAGTGACTCGGCCGACTTCGTCGTAGGTGTTCTTCAGCGGGTAGATGCCGCTGCGCGAGACCTCGGTAACCAGCCCGCGGCGGTCGTAGTCGAACTGCGTCGCGCCGGCGCCGACCGCCAAGCCGGTCCAGTAGCCCTGGGTGGTCTTCCGCCCGGCCTTGTCGTACTCGACGGCAGCGGCGATGCCGAACGGGTCCGCCTCGACCATCCTGCGGGCGGTGTCGTCGTAGGCGGTGGTGCGGGTCTGGGCGTTGGCGTCCAGCTCCCAGGCGTCGACGTGCTGGGTCTCGCGGTTCAGGCTGTCGTACACCCAGCGCGTTACGATCATCGCGTCGCGGTTCGGGTCGAGCAGCGTGGTAGCGGCGTTGGGCTCGCCCAGGGCGCGCAGCGTGTCCTCGCTCAGCCGGCTGGCGAGCGCAACGGGCTGGCCCTCGCCGGCGAGGTAGCGGATCTCGGCGACTAGATGTCCGTTGCCGTCGTATGCGTAGTCGCTGGCGGCGAGGCCATCATTGGGGTCAGCCGCCTCGGCGACGCGGACGACCTGGTCCAGCACGTCGTAGGCGCGGTGCGTCTCGCTGCGGAAGACCTCGACGTAGCTGGGGGCGCTCGGGTCGACGACGCGCTGCCG
The DNA here is from genome assembly GCA_964449175.1 of uncultured Planctomycetaceae bacterium. GTDB lineage: Bacteria > Planctomycetota > Phycisphaerae > SM23-33 > SM23-33 > CAYUYH01. Next base: position 14,982 of record CAYUYH010000015.1, on the reverse strand, counting down.
CAGATCGATGATCTTGACCGCCCGGCCGAACTCGTCGTACTCCGTGACACTCTTGAGCGCGATGGTCGTCTCGCCGATGCCCACGACCTCGCCGGTCACCCATGTCTCGGTGCAGGTCGGCTCGCCGAAGCCGTTGTACGCCATCCAGGTTGTCCGGCCGGCTGCATCGGTGGGGGTGACATCTACCTGCGTATTCCGGCCGCGGATGTCGTAAGTGTAGTCCACCACAGTGCCTATCGGATCGGTCCGGCGGACGATCTCGCCGTTTAAGTTCAGCTCGGTGACTGTGCGGGCGCCTTCGGGGGTGACGACGGCCTGGGCGGTGGCGCTGTTGGGATCGTTGGGATCAAGCTCGTGTTCCCACGTGGTCGTGTTGCCGAGCGGGTCGGCTGTGGCTATGCGTCGGCCGATCGCGTCGTAGTAGCTGCGTGTGACGAACCCCTCCTCGTCGACGACGGCGACTAGACGTCCGTTGCCGTCGTACTCGAACCCGCGCGTGCCGCCGACGGCGTCGCTCTGGCTGGTCAGCTCGCCCCGCAGGTTGTAGGTGAAGGCCGTCTCAGCCACGCACGTCGCAGCCTCTGGCGCGCCGCCGACGCCGCCCACCATCTTGCGGAGGCGGACGACGTTGCCGGCGAGGTCGTAGTCGGTCAGCGTGTGATGCTCCTGGCTGCCGACCGTTACCGACTCGCGGGTTTGCAGCCCGGCCGCGTCATAGGCGTAGCGGTGCGAGATGCCCCGCCCGTCGACCATCTCCACCACCTGGTCGCGCTCGTCGTAGGAGTAGGAGACGGTCCTCTCGGTCCGCCACGTGCCGCCGGCAGGTACGTAGGCGCTGATCGTCTCGGCTACGCGATTGTCGCAGTGGTCGTACTCATACGAGATCCTGCTATAGTTCGGCTCCTGCCCTATGGTCCCGGGCCAGTGGCGAGTCACGTCAGTCAGTCGGCCGAGGCAGTCGTAGGCGCGCTTCGTGGTCCTGCGGTCCTCTTCCGGAGTGAACCCTTCATAGATCACCGTCAGCCGGCCGCATCGGTCGTATTGGTTGATCGTCTCGAAGAACTCATCCGTGTCGTCCCAGTTGGGGTCCGCAACGGTGGCGACCTTCTCCTTGGTGACTCGGCCGCAGTTGTCGTACTCGTAGTGAATCTGCCGGCCGAGCGGGTCGGAGCGGTTGAGCAGTTGATTGGCGTCGTCGTAGGACAGCTCAGTCGCGCCGCCGTAGCGGTTGGTGGACTCGATGACGTTGCCGACGCCGTCGTAAGCCTGCCGCGTCGTCTTGCGGAGCGGGTCGATGGTGGCCGTCGGCCGATTCAGCTCGTCGTACTCGTACTCCGTGGTCCAGCCGTTCCTGTCGGTCCGCGCGATCAGGTTGCCGACCGCGTCGTAGGCGAACGTCTCGCAGTGGCCCAACGGGTACGTGACCTTGGCGACCTTCGCGCCGGCCACCAGGTCCCTCGCCGGCTCGTACTCGTACTGGGTCATGCCGCCGAGGGGATTGGTCTGGCGCAACAGTTGCCGCAGCGGCGTGTAGACGTAGCTCGTGACGGCCCCGGCCTGGTCGATCACCAGCGTGGGCTGATCGTGGTTGTTGTAGGCGTACTGGACGGTCTGGCCGGCGGGGTCTGTGACGGCGATCACCCGGCCTAGGTCGTCGTAGGCGTTGCGAGTCGTTCGCCCGGACGGGTCAACGGCCTCAACGAGGTTCAGTGCGAGCACGTCGTAGCGGTACTCGGTCGTGGCGGCGAGGTTGGGGTCGTCCGCGGCCCGCGTCACGGAGGCCAGGTTGCCGTAGTCGTCGTAGCTGTAACTGGTTACGAGCCGCTCGTCGGCGGCGATGCTGCCGTTGGGATCGCAGGCCGGGTCCAGCCACCAGTTCGGATCGCCCGTCTGGACGTCGTACCAGTGGCCCAGCGGGTAGTTCGGATCGGTCTGGACGATCACCTGCGTGTTCGGCTCGCAACTGGTGAGGAGATTGCCATTGTTGGGATCGTAAACGTAGTCGCTCTTGACCCCGCAGGGATCGATCGTCCAGGCGATCTTGCTGTAGTTGGGGTCGTAACCGTAGAACGACGTGTTGCCGCATGCGTCTCGCTTGGCGCGGAGGTTGCGCTTGTCGTCGTACTGATACAGCGTGACGTGGCCGTTGCCGTCGGTGAACTTGACCAGGTTGTGGTTGACGTCGTACTCGCTGGTCTCGATGGTCTTGTCTTCCGTCTGGACGCGGACGACGTCCCACACGCGGTTGTAGAACACCTTGCGGTAGTAGCCGGCCTCGTTCCAGGTCTCGCCGTAGTGGTTCAGCCAGCTGTAGCGGAAGTGGAACGTCTCGCCCTTGTCGTTCGTGTGGTGAGAGACGGTGTCGTTCTTGTAGTAGTAGATCCGCAACGAGTCGCCGCTTGGCAGGATGCAGCGCGACATGTTGTGATTGTTGGTCGGGTTCTCCTGGCCGGAGAGGTACTCGTAGCGGACTGTGTTGCCCTCTAAGTCCTGAGCCCAGACCAGGTCGTCCCCGTCATAGCCGTACTCGCACGACCGGCCCGTGAAGTCGGTGGCCTTGATGATCTTGCCGTTGCCGTTGTAGGTGAAGGTGATCTTGCGGCCGAGGGGATCGACGATGGCCGTGATGCGGTAGTCCCAATCGCTGTCCAGCTCGAACGTCAACCTGTTGCCGTTGGTGTCGCGCTTCTCAGTGAGATAGCCCCGGGCGTTGAAGATGATCTTGTGGCCAGTCTTCTCCGTCAGCACCCAGTCGCTGCCCTGCTTGGCGATGCTGAACGTCGAGCCCGGCGGGCCGAGGTATTCGCCGCCGATCCTGTTGCACTGCCGCGGCTGGCGCTCGGCGTCATAATAGACGACGTAGTTGGGGTCGTTTGGATCGTTGGGGTCGAGCGTGAGCTGCTCGGCGTGGCTCCACGCCCAGCCGACCCCGAACGGGCCGTTGTAGATGAGCCGGCTCTTGTAGGTCCGGGCGAGCTGGAGTTTCACGCCGCGGGAGCGGATGGAGATGTCCGGCAGCTCCTCGTGATAGAACTCGCCCGTGACCATGTTCACCGGATCGCCGATCGCCGACGTCGCCGCGTCGTACAGGCCCAGGTCGGCGTCGATGTAGTTGGCGGCGCCTTGCCTGAAATACTCGTCGATGTCCAGGAACCAGATGCTCTCGCTGCCGCCGTATTGGCCGTACTTCCACTCGATCAGGTTGGTGGATGGGGAATCGACAATCCGCACGTCGCTGTGGATCAGCGGCAGGTGCGTGTTGGGGTCCTTGATGGCGACGACGCCGACGGGTGTGGTCACCGTCGCTCCGCCGGCCACCTCCGAGACGATCTGCTCCTCGGTGGCGCCGTCGAGGTTGAGCGAGTCGCGAATCGTATTGGGATCGGTACCCGGCTCGAACGTCTTGACCTCGATGCCGTCGCTGTGTGCGGCGAAGATGCCGGCGATGGTGCTCAGCGCCGGCGTGCCCTGCCAGTCCTCGAACACCCTACCCTCGTTGTAGCTGGCGCCGTGTCCGGGCAGCCGCGCCGCGGCCACGAAGGCCTGTGTGGCGCCGATGGAAAGGTAGCGGAAGTCTTCCGCCGTCTCCGGCTCGCCCGGCGGCGGCGTGGCCTTGAGCATGCCGAAGGACTCGACCCTCGCGTCCATGTGCCAGGTCGGGTGCAACAGGAACGCGCTGGCCATGTCCTTGGTGGCAGGGCCGAAGTGGTTGGGATCGCCCGGGTAGGCCCAGATCGCCTTGAACATGATGCCGTCGGCGTATTCGGGCTCCCCGTGCACGAGTGCAGCCGAGAGGCGATGGTCCTGGGCCAGGCGGATGTCGTATGTCGCGCCCATGATGCGCGCATAGCGGCCAAGGTAGTCGTCTCGCTCGTCGGGCGTGCTGCTGGGGTCTAGGACGTCCTCGGCGGCGATCTCCGCCAGCTCCTGGGAAAGTCGAGTCACCAGTTGCGGCGAGCCGTCAAGGAAGTCGAAGCTCAACTGCACGAACGCGTCGGGGCGAATCGTCGGCCGAACCTGCCAGGAATACGGCGAGAAGGCGCTCTTGTAGGCCAGGTTGAAGCCCTCATCCTCGGCGGTCAGGACCTGCGGTTGGCCCTTGTGGAAGACTGCGCCATCCAGCCTCAGGTCCGCGCGGCGCACGTCGCACGAAGTGTTGGGGTCGTTCGGGTCGAGCAGCAGCGAGTCGGCCTCGAAGTCCATGGTCAACCGCCGCCCGGCCAATTGCGTCAGGTACGGCTTCTTTTCGCACAGGACTTCCTTCTCGCCTGCGGGGTCGCGGGCGAGCTGGGTGATCTCGTCGTCCGACAGGGCGCGGTCATACACCCGCACGTCGTCGATGCGCCCCTGGTAGCTGTCGCCTCCCGGATACTGGCTGAACGCATGGTAGTCGCACGCCCTGGCCAGCCACGCCGCGTCCGGATGGAAACCGACTTCCGTGAAGTTGTAGTCGGCTGCGGCGCCAGGGCTTCCGTCCACGTACACCCGTAGCCGGCTCTTCGTGTTGGGGTCGGTCGGGTGAGGGCTGTAGACGACGGCTATGTGCTGCCAGGCGCTGGGGTCCAGCGACTTCTCGGTGATGGCCGTGGAGTTCGGGTCCCCCGCGCAGACCCGCGCCTCGACCTTTCCCGACCTGACCCGGATGGCCAGCCCATTGCCGCTGTTCCCCTCGTCATAGACGTACTGGCCAAAGGGGGCGTAGGGGTTATAGGGATATATCCACATGGCCACCGAGCGTTCCGCGAACGCCGCGTGGAACAGGCTGTAGGGAGCGCCGTCTCCCCGGTACTCCATCATGACGCCCTTGTTGGGGTCGCCGATGAACTCCAGCGCGTTGCCGAGTCCGGCCGGGCCGGCGACGCCGGGATTATTCGGATCGTCGCCGCCGCAGTAGCCCGCCGAGTCGGGCGCCAGGCCCGCGCCCGCGTACCACCACCAGTTCTGGCCTGAGGAGATGACCGTCTCGAATGGGTAGCGGGCGAGCAGCCCGGTCTTGTCCGCGCGGAGGCTCACGTAGGCCCGGTCGTTTGGATCGGCCTCGTGGCGGACGTCGAGCGGCGTCAGATTGGGATCGCCGGCGAACAGCAGCTCCCCCGGCCAGGCCATCGGCATCATCGACGCGGGGGCATACACGGTCCGCTTGGCCGGCGTGAGACCCTTGAGCGTCTCGCCGGGGTGATTGGCGGCGAGGTAGTCGACCAGCTTCTGCTGGAGGTACTCCAGGTACGTCTGCTGCGTGTGGGCCGCGAATTCGTCCTCGAACGGCGCGCCGAGGTAGACGTCCCGGACCTCCTCCCCGCTCAGCGCGCGGTCGTAGATCCGCACGTCGTCCATCGCCCCGGTGTAGGCGTCGCCGCCGGATGCCCTGCTGCCCAGGGAGAAGGCGCCGGAGAAGGCGAAGTCCCTCTGCGAGTGCTCGCCGGAGTCCGCCAACTGCCCGTCGATGTACAGCTCGACCGTCCCGTTGGAGCCGGCGTCTTTGTCCCACGTGGCCGCGAGGTGATGCCACCGGCCGTCGTTGATGCTCGGATCGCTGGGGGCCAGGCTGACGCCGCCGTCGATGAAGAACCTGGGCCGGCCGGCGGCCACCTCCAGCCAGAGCCTGTTGCTGGAGTTCAGTCTGCCGAACAGCAGGCAGTCGGTATCGCCGTGGGTGAAGTTGACCCACATCGACACCGAGCCGTGATCGCTGCCGAACGGGTGCCCGGTCGTGGGCAAGGTGATGAAGTCATTCGTGAAGCTCAGCGCCCGGCCTACGTGGCCGTCCGCCTGCGGCAGGGCGACGTTGGCCACGCCGTCCAGGCCCATCGTGGACGAATCGCCCACGACCTTCGTGTCGGGATCGACGGGCGCGTCCATCGGGTAGAAGCAGACGTCCGGCGGCATCGGATTGAGGTACTCATCGCTGAGGTCCAGCTCGGCGGGTATGTCCATCTTGACGAAGCAGACGGCGTCGGCGACGGTGACGTTGGGGTCGGAGGGGTTGTTCCATATCTGCACATACGCCCCCCCGCCACCGCTGAACCGGCACGCCCCCAGGCTGTGCCAGGACGCGTACGCATAGGGATTGCTGATGTAGTAGTGCTCGGCGCCGTATGACGGATCATAGACCTCCACGTGGACCTGGCTCGCCCCCCGGCCGCTCGGCTCGCCGGGCAGGCAGACGTACACAGCGTATCGCCCGGCGTCCGCCGTGGGCGTGAAGCGCACGTAGTCCGAGCTGCTCGCGCCGGCGTTCTTGACGTATCCCGCCCCGTAGTAGCCCGCGTACGCGGTGTCAGCCGTCCACGAGCCGTACTTGGTCACCCCGGAGGGGTCGCCGTCGTCCATCACCAGGACCTCGAGCGGGAACAGGTCCAGGCCGGCGGCGACCTGCTGCGTCTTCAGCCACGGCGTCAGCGGCACCCATGTCTTTGTCGGGTCATCGGCACCGGCGGCGGCCAGCCCCGGCAGCGGGCTCATCCACGCCTGCACGCCGACGAACTGCTTCTGCGGGCTGAGATTGTCACAGAACGGCTCGGGGTACTCGTATGGCCTGTAGCGCACGCCGGACGCGCTGACGTACCGCGCCGGCACGCCGGACAGCCTCAGCAGCGCGATCAGCAGAGAGCACTGGTCCCACTCGTTGCCCCGGCCGGTCAGGTAGGTGGCCAGGGCGCCCTTGCGCGACTTGTTGTACCGCTCCAGCTCGATGTTGTTGTAGACGTACGCGTAGATTCGCAGCGGGTCGTAGTCCAGCGTCTTCGCCAGCTTGGCGAGCTCGCCCGAGAACTGCGCGCCCAGCGACGGGCTGAGGAATTCGATGTAGGGCGGCAATTGAACGCTTCCGCCTGGATCGCTGTTGGGGTCGAAGGCGTTCGTCCCGGCCAGGAACTCCAGCAGGTCGATGTGCATATCGCTGTCGCTGTCGGTGGTCGTGTCCCAGCCCCCTGCCAGGGCCAGCGCCAGGTTGAACGCCTCCGGCGTGCTGTCGGGATCACCTGAATCCGAGCCGCCCAGACACTCCTGAAGGTCGGTGAAGCCGTCGCCGTCGCCGTCGGCCGCCGGGGCAGCCAGCAGAGGCGCCAGCGGGCCCATGACGCTGGGATCGCTCAGCCACGCCGGCGGGTCCATCATATTCGGGTCACTGAGCGAGGGGGTTTGCTCCCGGTGGAGGCCCACCGCCTCGCCGCAGTTGAGGACAACGATCGCACAGACAACGATCAGGCTGGACAGTCCGCGGTCCATGAGTCCATTCTCCCTCTGTTCCCGCTTCTGCATTCAGTAGACCTTCATAGCGGCCGGCGGCGGCTCGCTACTCGGGCGACGGCGTCAGTAGCGCTTCGAGACACAGCCCCGTCAGGAACGGATCGCGGCCCCAACTGCCGTCGGGCTGTTGGAGCGAGACCAGGCTGACCTTGGCGTCGCTGCGAGCAGTTGAGGACATGGGCGACCACAGCAGCACGGCCGCCGTGTCGTAGACGCTGTCCTGGTAGGCGCTGGGATCGTCGGTTATCCAATCCCAGTCGCTGTCCGTTGGGCTCTTGCCCAAGGCCTTGTAGGCAAGACAGGAGACATAGCAGCTCGCCCGCCCGCGAGCGATCCAGCCGTAGCGGCCCGGCGTCAGCGACTGGAAAGCGCCGTCGCCGGCCAAGTTGGTCATGGAGTTGTCCGTCTGACCCGACGGCACGCTGTTGGGGTCTGCCGCCCTCACCAGAACACCCCAGGCGGTGCTGTATGCATCGGACATGTATCGCGGCTGCACACCCCAGCCGCGGATAGCGATGTTCGGGTCGCTGCAATCCGCCCGCACAGCTAGTCGCAGGTGCAGGCCGCGCGTGTCCTCGCCGTGCCAGTTGGGGTCCTGGCCGTAGCGATAGAGCGTGTCGATGGTCCTGGCCAGGTCCGGGTTGCTGTCGGCCCACCCGCCGCGCAGGTACATCAGCCCCGCCCGCGCGTTGGCGGGCTTGTCGGCCGCCCAGCCGCAAAGTCGCAGCGCGTTGAGCGCCTGGCAGGTCGCCCTCACTCGGGCTGTGGGGCTTTCGCCCCAGTAGCCCTCGGCGGCCTGGTTGGAATTCAGCCACGCACGCGCCCGGGCGACGGCGGAGTCGATCTCGTTGGGGGCAACCGGCTGGCTGGTGGACATGTCCACCTCCACCAGCTCTCCGATCGTCCCCTCCGTCCCGTCCGTGGCTATGGAGGTCATGGCGTACCACGCGGTTCCCGCCGGCGTGACCCCCTGATGAGTGGCCATAGTGTTGGCCGCGCCGATCACGTTTGGTATGGCCCGCAGGGCAGAGGGCGGCCTGTGCCCGCCGGCGCGGCAGTCTTCGAGGAGTCTGCGCTCCAACTGGTTGCCGGCAGCGTAGAGACGGTACCCCAGCAAAGGACTGGCAGTGCCCCCCGGCGGCGACCACCGGCACTCGACCCTCTCGGCCTGCGGGCCGCCGGGCAGGTGCACCGCGGTCAGGTTCGTCGGCGGAGGGGGCGCGTCGCCGAAGAAGTAAACCTCCTTGCCCACGGGGCCGAAGTTGCCGGCCTGGTCGACCGCGAAGAACTGAAGCACCGTGCTGTTGCCGGGCAATGCGATGATGTCGACAGGGTCGTTCGCATCGTACAGCCAGGAGTTGACCGTCGGCGGCAGGCCGTCAGTGGTCAGGTAGATATTGCAGTTCGGCTCGCTTGCCGTCAGTACCACGTTCTGCTGGCTGTAGTATCGCCCGCCGGTGATGTCGGCTGAGACGGTCGGCAGCGTCACATCGACCCGGAAGAACACATCGAACGGCGTCTCGTTCACCGTCACCACGTAGTTGCAGGTCACGCCCGAGACGAACTGGTCTTCGCCGATCCAGCCGGCGTCGCCGGCGAGCGCGGCGGTGTCGCCATTGCCGGAGGAGTCCGCAGCCGTCGTGCCGGTCCCCTCGTCCAGCTTCCACCACCGCAGCGGCGCCGCCGACAGGCTGTTGCCCATCATCACGCTGTAGACCTCGCCCGCGCCGAGCAACTTGCCGTAGATCCGCACGTCGGCAAGCCGCCCGCCAAGGAACGTATTGGGATCCTGCCGCATCGAGCCGAAGTCCAACTCGCCGGTGGTGAGGAAGTCACCGTGAACCTCGTTCTCTTCCAGGGAGACATCTCGGCCGTTGAGGTAGATGCTCCCCTCGCCCCCGGCCCGGTCGACCACGACGGCCAGGTGGTTCCACTGATCGAAGTTGAACGCCCCGGCGGAGGACCTGATCTTCTTATGTGGCGAGCTTGGGTCGCCGGAGCTGCACGTCTCGAAGACGATCGCTCGGTTCTTGTTGTCCCAGTCGCCTATGAATAGCCTGAAGCCCGGATGCTCGCCAGGCAGACTGTTGGCAAGCACCGCGCGCGACCCGTCCGCCGTGCAGTCCGACGGTATCCACACCCAGCAACAGACGGTGAACGTGTTGCCCGTGTCGAAGCCGCCGTCCGCCGTCGTCGCGCAGGCCGACGGGTCGGTGTCCGTCAGGTCCAGGCACTTGCGAGGCAGGTCCACCCTCAGCTCCGCCCCGGTTGGACCCGACGTGACGAGCTTGCCGGTCAGATCGTTGCCGTGCTGGTCGGTCACGGTGATCGCCCCGCCGCCGGGGTTGCTGAACAGCATGGTCATGCCGAGCGGACTGCCCTGGACAGGCAGCGGCACGGTTGACCCGACCGGCGGCCAGACCGCAAGCACGGCCGCCGCGTTGGGGTCGTTGGTGTTGTGGGCGGTGGGGTTCGTGTGGGCCTGGAACTCATCAATGTTGTTCACGCCGTCGCCGTCGGCATCGTCGTTGGGGTCCGCGTCGAGAGTGGCGAAGTTGGCCAGCTCCCACCAGTCGTTCATGCCGTCGCCGTCGCTGTCGGCGGCCGCGTCCGCCTCGGCTGCGAAGACGCGGACCTCCACCGCGTCGCTGTCCCCGGCCGGTATGTTCGGGTCGGCGTCGCTCGCCCGTACGCGGAACGTGTGGATGCCGGGCGCTGCCGTCCAGTTCAATTCATACAGGCCAGTGGACGGGTCGCGGTCGCCGTCGCTGCCGATCGCCGTTCCGTTCCGCAGGAACTCGCAATCAATTGAGCTGGGGTCGCGTCCATCCGCGTAGTGCGCCGCGGCCAGCAGCCGCACCGCGTCCCCCGCCGTGAACGTCGCGTGATCCGGCGGGCTGACGATCTCGGCCACGGGCGCCTGGTTGCCCGCATACGGCCCGAGCTTGTACTTGCTCATCAGGTACCGCTCGACGGTCATCCGCTGCGTGTCCGTCAGGACGGGCACCTGGGCCGGCGGTGTGGAGAAGTCCGTCATGTACTTCCCGCGGTAGATGATCACCTCCGCTATGTCGCAGGCCATGCAGTAGGCGGTTCCTCCACCGTTCCGCCCCAGCCAGTAGCCCGCGAACGTCTTCATGTCCGCGTCGGCCAGCGGGAATGGCGCGTCGTTCGGCGCGTCGTCCACGTAGGCGACGCCGTTGCGATAGAACTTCGCCTCGCTGCCCGTGACCGTGATTGTCAGCACCTCGAACCCGCTCGGCGGCGCCATGATGCTCTTGCCGTTGTAGGCCATCAGCCGGTCGCCGCCGGCCGTCGCAAACTTGTAGACATTGACGTACTGCGCAGCGCGGCTGCCAAGGCTGAACAGCGTGGCATTGTTCGGCTCGCCGGCTGCGACCTTGGCCACGATGAAGATCGCGCTGTTGCTCTTCGTGTCCGCCGTGTTGGCGACGAGCTGGTCATCGTCACCGTCGAAGCGGACCGCAGGTACGTTCGGGTCGTCGTTGACCCACCTGGGCTTGTGGCTCTGGTCGCTCATGGCCAGGGCGCTAGGATCGTTGGGATCTTCCAGCGGGCCACGGTTGAACCATTGGGCGACATAGTTGTTGGCGTCGAGGTCCAGGTCGTTGGGGTCGGCCTTCAGCCAGACGCGCAGATTCGGCAGCGTATCCGGCATGGTGGGCGTGTCGGCGTCGGTGACGGTGATGGGCTTGCTGGCCGAGCCGGTCGCCCCGCAGCGATCGGTGGCGACGGCCCTGAGCATGAACGCCCCGTTGACGCCGGGCGTCCAGTCGAATGACCAGTGGCTCGGATCATCGGGGTGCCCGGGCAACGTCGTCAGCAGCTCCCCGCCGTAGTGGACCTCCAGGTCGACGCCCATGATACCGGCCAGCTCGTTGGGATCGCTGGGGTCCGTGATCCCGATCCCAACACACACCGCGCCGTGCTCGTCCGGCTGGACCACGCCGGGGACGGGTGCCGTGAAGATCACCACCGGCTGATTGCCCACCGTGACCGTCACCGAGTCGCTCAGCGTCGTCAGGCCATAGGCGACCTCCGCCGTGATGACGATGTCGCCGGGCGAGCTGCTGAACGCCTCGCCGCGGATGGTGAACTGCTTGTTGGGGTCGCCGAGCTCGTTGGGATCGTACGTGAACGATTTGCGGATGTCCCAGACGTGCGGCACGTGCACCTGGACCCCGTCCTCCCAGATGCTGATCCTGCCCGTACCGGCGTAGCTGACCGTCAACCTGCACTCGCCCGCCCCGTCGGGCGTGAAGATCCGCAGTTCCAGGTCGCTCGCCAGGCCGGTCAGGCTGTAAAGGTCCACGAAGGCGCCGGGATAGTCCTCGTTGGGGTCGTCCGGGCCTAACTGGGCGACCACAAGATCGCACTTCGGCGGATACAGCGGCCAGGCCCACGCCGTCGGGCGCCAGGCCGGCACGAGGACCATCAGCAAAGTCGCAGTCATGATATGGCTTGCCCGCATTGCTCGTCTCCGCAATCTGATGACCAGCCCCGGCCCCGCAGGTCGCGGCGTCAGGGATTCAGGGCCGAGGTCAGCGCCGCTTGCTTCAGGCGGAACATCGCCGCCCGCCTGAGGCAGTCGGCCTTGGCGCGGTCGTCACCGGCGGCGGCTGCCTCCTCGGCCCGGTCCTCCAGGCCGGCGGCGCGCCGCTCGAGGCGATCAATCTCCGCGTACGCCCGCAGCATCCGCTCCCACCGGACAGCGTCGGCGAGGCGCACTGCCTCATCCTTCACCCGCGGCGCCTGTTCAGCGGCATCGCCGAGCATGGCCAGGCCGCGATCGAAGTCCCCCGTCCTGCAGCACCAGTAGGCTATGTGCTCCAGGCAGATGACCCTCTGGGCGTCGGAGTCGGCCTCATCAAACGCCTCGCGGAAGGCGGCCATCCCGTCGCTGCTCGCCGGGCCGGTCACACGGGCGACCATCTCCGCAAAGCCCTTCGCCAGCAGCCAACCCGCCTTCTGGTCGCCGTCGGCGGATGCGGCTAGACGCTCGTCCAGCAGCTCAGTCCACTCATTGCCGCTGCCCCCGTAGCGATGCGCCCACGCCAGCATCCCGGCCACGCGCGGCCGGACCATGCCTTCCGCGTCACACAATGCCTCGGCCACGACTGTTCTGGTCGCCGGCGTGGTGAACGCCACGGCCAGCGGCTCCAGGTCGCGCAGCGCCATCCTGTCGAACTTGCCCGCCTCCGCCAGCCTTGCCGTCGAGGCGGCGAACGCGCCGAACTCCATGTCCTCACCGGTCAGACCCACGTACTGAAGCATGGTGGCCAGGTCGAGCAACCCGTCCGCGGTGACCGTCTGGCTTGTCTCCTCGCTGCCGAACGCCCGCACATACGCCTTCTTGGCCCAGTCCTGCGCCGCGGCCATGTCGCCGCAGTGCATCTCGGCGTAGGCAAGGGCCGGCAAGGCCGCCCCCACGCCGTCGGCCTCGTCGCTGGAGATGTCCGCGATCAGCTTTTCGGCCATCGTCTCAAGTGCGGGGACCACCTCCTCGTCACCCGCCGGAGAGTAGTTGCAAAGGTGCAGGCACAGCTTGGCGATGTCCTTCGTCTCCAGCGTCGACCAGGCGGGGTCGTGCTTCACCCAGGCCGCCACGACATTGCCGCAGTTCCGGTCCCCAAGTTCACGCAGCGTCTGGAGCAGGTCCTCGACATCCCTCTTCGTGCCCAGCTTCGCCAGCGCCCCCTCGTCGGCTACGAAGCCCGCCCGAATGCCGGCTATCCACCGCCGGCGCATCCGTGGCGACTGGCCCGACATCAGCGTCTCAGCCAGGTAGTGCCACCTGTCCACCGACACCGCCCGCGCCTTGGCCGGGTCGGCCAACACGTTATCAGCGATATGCTCCACCAGTTCGTTCTGCGCGCGTGTGAACGACGCAACCGGGCCGTACTCCAGCGGCCTGAGGTGTCGGCCAAGGAAGTCCACCAGCTCCTCCGCCGGCCAATCCCGCCACGATCTCTTCGCCTCGATCCACGGGCCCATGACCTCCACCGCGCTCGGGTCGCCCAAATAGCCCAGCGTCTTGGCCAGGTCGCGAAAGTCCGCGTCCCCCATCGCCTTCAGCGAGTCCCCATCCCCCGCGTACGCAGACTTGATAGCACCCGCCCACACCGCCCTGTCCGCCCTGGCCAAGCTCCAGCGGAGGTTCTCCGTCAGCATCCGCCACTGCGACAGCCTCACCGCCCAGACCCCAGACGGGTCCTCGACGAGCCGGCGCTGCACGTATTGTGCCAGGCGATCTCGGGCCTCCCCATCCCCATCCGCCGCGATCCTCTGCGCGACCTCACACAGCCCGGCAGCGTCCATCTCCGCCCAACTCCCCCCCGTCTCCACGGCCTGGCCATATGAAGTCACGCAACACCACCACGTCACCATCCACCACACATATGACCACAATATCCCATACCGAGTCATCGTCCCTGTCGCTCCTGTCTCTATTTCGCCCTGAACCCTATGCACACCACATCCGCGGCCCACATGCCCACACTGCCGTCTGCCTAGATATGCAGTTTCCGCCCACGACCAGATAACACGCTCCATCTCCCGACCATCCGCCAAGACGTTGCCAGCCGTGGCACCAGCGGAGGCGGCCGCCCTTTCCCTTGAGCGCCATCCCTGCCCGGCGACAATCCCAATACATGTAGTGCCGGCGCCCTGTCAACAACAAACGGCCAGCATATGCGCTTTTCCTGGCCCTCGGCTCTCTGTGCCATATATATGTATGTTGGCGCTGGGCCGGTCCTGCTTCCATATATATATTCTCCTTGCCCCGGCGTGCCGTTTAGTAATATGTGGTTTTAGCCTTGATTGCGCGCCCGTTGCCGCGCATATGTCTCTGCTGAATTAGTTCTGTGGATATGTGGTTGGCTTCGGCCTAGCCACGGCTGCCTCGGTCCGGCGCGGGCCGGGTTTCGGCCGCTCGAGCCAAGGAGGAGGAGCAATGGCGCACATGAGCAGGAATGGCACGACGACTTGGGGATGGTGGCGGCCGTCGCGCGCGTGCCGCGCGCCCTTGGTCCTTTGCCTTATCCTGGCGGCGGCGCCTGCCGGCGGCGAGGCGGCCGGGGCGCAATCCGCCGAGGCCAAGCGGAAAGACGAGTTGATAGAGCTGGACTTCCCGCCGGACACGGACGTCCGCGTGCTGGTCGATTACGTCAGCAAGCGGCTTGGGATGAACATTCTCTACGACGACTCCCTGCCAAGGAAGACGGTAACCATATCATCGCCGGCCAGGATTCCGGAGGGGTCGCTTCTGGGCTTGCTGCGGAGCGTCCTGAAGGCGACGGGGTTGGTGATGGTCGACGCCGAGCAGCCCGGCTGGAAGAGGATTGTCGTCGACAAGGACTTGCTTGCCCTGACGACGACCTTGGAGGCCGACGAGTCTGGGCTGGCCGCCGCCGAGGCCACCAGGGCTGTCACGCAGGTGGTCGCGCTGGAGCACGTCTCGACTGCCTACGCGGAAGAGACGCTCCGCCCGCTACTTGGCAAGCCAGGCGGGAGCATCCTGGCGATCCCCGAGCAGAAGTTGATCGTAATCACCGACCGCGCCGGCGGCCTGAAGCGCATGCTCGATCTACTGAAGCTGATCGATAGGCCCGGGCCAATGGTGGGCATTCACTTCGCGCAGGTGCGAAACCTTCAGGCGGCGGAGCTGGCGAGGCAGGTTTCCGACCTGCTGGCGGCCAAGGCCAGGGTCGCCGC
>CAYUYH010000014.1:0-19340 GCA_964449175.1 uncultured Planctomycetaceae bacterium | reverse complement strand
GTCAAGGCCAGGGCGTCTCGCGCCTACGCCCGCCAGGGCCACGAGCAGGATGAAGAGAAGCTCATCATCCAGTACCTGCCCCTTGTGCGCCACGTCGTGGCCAAGATCGCCACGCAACTGCCAGGCAAGGTGGAGGTCGAGGACCTGATCTCCTGCGGCACGCTGGGGCTGGTCAAGGCCGCCAAGGCATACGACTCGACCAAGGACGCCGACTTCAAGACCTACGCCTACATTCGCATCCGCGGGGCGGTGCTGGACGAGCTGAGGAGTAGTTCGTTCACGCCCGCCGCCGCGTACCGCCAGATCCAGCTTGTCCAGCAGGCCTACAGGCGCTATCTGGGCGCCAACGGCCGCCCGCCCGGCGACGAAGAGCTGGCCGCCGAGGTCGGCATCTCCCAGGCGCAACTCTACCGCACGCTGGAAGAGGCCAGAGCGCAGCACTTCATCTCGATTCACGGTCTGGGCGACGGCAGGCCGGCGCTGGAGGGGCTGCTGCCGGCGGATGAATCCTCCTCGCCCGTCGACCAGGCTGAACGCAGGGAGATGCTGGAGAACCTCGTGGAGGCAATCAAGGAGCTGCCGGAACGCGACCGGCTCGTGATCCTGCTTTACTACGAGCGTGACCTGACAATGAAGGAAGCCGCCGCCGTGCTCGGCGTGACCGAATCGCGGGTCAGCCAACTGCACGCCAGCGCGCTATTCAAACTGTCCATGAAGCTGAGGGGAGAGAAATGAGCAGCAGCAACTACTCAGTCAGCCGTCCGTCGCCTTCCGAGAAGCTGCCCGGTCCGCTGCCGACCAGCGCCACCGAGGACGCACTGGCCCGGCGAAGGGCCGCCTCGCAAGGCAAACGAAAACCCAAGAAGGGCAAGGAACAAGCCCAGCAGCCAACCGCGCCCGACCCGGAGCAACCCGACGCCAAGACGCCGCCGTCCGACGGCGAAGAGCACGCGGTTGACTACCTGGCCTAGAGGGGCGAATCGGAGCACGCAAGAAACGCCGATAGAAACGCGAAGAATCGATGATCCTGAAGAAAGACAAAGTCAAGCTCACCGGCCCTCGCATGCTCGACGTTTCCGTGGGCGCCGCGCGCTCGTCGCCTGTGCGGGCGGTCGGCGCGAAGGTCGTCAACGTTGACCAGGCCGGCGCGACGCTCGAGGTAACGTGTTCGTGCGGAAACGTCATTCACATTCGATGCGACTATGCCGACGCCCAAGCCCCCGGCCAGGCCAACAGCGCGACGCCACAGACGGTCGGAGCCGGCGCAGCAGGATAACGTAAGGAGAGAAGCAATGAAGGTCATAGCAACAGCCATACTCGTAGCCGCCCTGGCGCCCTTGGCGGGCTGCTTCGAACAAGACGCCTCCATCCGGACCACGTCAAGGCAGCCGGTGGACAACACCGTCCTGGCCGGCGACGCCACCCGCCCGGGGATAAGCGTCCAGCCGCAAGCTACCTACCTCGGCCAGGCCACGCTGGCGGACAAGTCCACGCAGGCCAACCCCAGCGGCGTCGACATAGCCTTGGAGTGGTCGGCCAAGTACGCGCAGATCAGCGAGCAACTGCTCAAGGTGCAGCGAGAGAACCGTGAGCTGTCCGACAAGAACCGCTCGCTGGAGGGCGAGATGAACAACTTGCGGCGGGACCTCCAGGGCGCCCAGAAGGAGCTTAATGACGCCAACGCAATGCTCATCGAGATGCGCGGTCAACTGGAAGACTGGAAGAAGAACGTGCTCGGCTTCCGCCAGGAAATCCGCGACGCCCAGAGGGCACAGCTCGAAGCCACCGCGAAGGTCCTGAAGCTGCTGGGCGGAGAGATGACCACACCCAAGGCGCCCCCGGCTGAGACAGCCGCCGCGCCCGAGGAGCAGAAAGATGCGTCAGATGGGTAACATCAGGCTCCAACTGTCGGTGGGACTGGCCTTGTTCGCGGCCGCGGCGACCTGCGGCTGCGGCGGCGAGAAGAACCGCCCGATCGCCTGCAAGTCGGTGAATTCGCTGTCATGCGCGGAGGATCTGCTCGCGATGAGCCGAGTCGTGTTCGTCGAGATCCAGCAGGACGTCGGCTACCCGAACATCGCCGTGGAGGCGACGGAGGCCCTGTTCCAGGCGCTCCAGAAGCGCCGCCTGTTCCACGTGGACGTCGTCCCCGGGACCTCGCCGGCGGTCCGCGAGCTGGGCTTGGACCGGCGGCGCGAGTACACAATCGACGAGCTGGCCGAGATGCGCAAGGCCCTCGACTGCGACGCGGTGCTGCTCGGCTACATCAGCCACTTCCAGCCATACCCGCGGATGCAGGTCTGCCTTTCCCTTCGGCTGCTGGACCTGCAACGCGGCAAGGTCGTATGGGCGGTTGATCAGGTCTGGGACACGACCGACAAGGTCACCGAGCAGAGAATCGAGAAGTACTTTGAAACCCAGATGCGCAGCGGCTACGAGCCGGCCGACCATAGTCTGGCGATGATGAGTCCGAAGACGTTTCTCAAGTTCGTCTCGTACGAGGCGTGCGACACGCTGCCGACACGGGCAGCCGTCGCCGGCGTCGACGGCCTGGAACCGGGCGAGATGGAGGCCGACAATGTGCTGGACAGCGCGACCGCCACTATGAGAAAGCTCAAAAAGAGCTTAAGTCCCCAGTAGAATCCGCGACAATCAGTGTGTTCATGGAACGGACACAGGAGTGAACCTCGTGCGTATAGACGGCAACTACGGATTGGATCCCCGCAACATACGCGACAATACCCCCGCCGCGCCGGGCCCCGCCGACGCAGCCAACTCCGCCAAGCCCGCCCCCCAGGCTGCCGACGCCAAGGCGGCTGAGTTCATCGAGTCGTGCTCCAGCTACATCAAGGCGGCGCTGGGCGGCGATGAGATCGACGCCGCCGCCGTCGAGCAGGCCCGCGGGCTCATCGCCTCCGGCCAGCTCGACACCCCCGAGGCGATCCGCCGGGCCGCCGAGGCGATACTCGGCCAGGGCATCTGAGGGGACCGGGCGCGGGCGTTGCGGGGGCCGGGTTGGCGGGGGGCGCAAACCCGACCCACCCCCCACCGAAGCGCCAAACCCACCCGCCGGCGAGGCTCCAGCCCCGCCGCGAGGACTTCCATTGTTGCAGGCGCCGATAGGTGGCAGGGCAGGAGCCCCGCCACCCCAACCGGGTTTCCGGGGAATGGCCATCGCCTACAGGCTGAACCGCACCACGTCCCAGAACGCCTCCCCGATTGCCGAGCGGAATTGCTGGTAGGTTGACACGGTAGCCCGGCCGGGGCGATCACCGTGGTTCATCATCTCCTCATAGTAGTCCAGCCTGTTGGATGCCCGCTCCATCGCCTCGGCTGTGTCTTCCGGCGTGACGACGGCCTCGGGGAAGATAATGCCGTCCTTGCGGCGGACGAACCTGCTGACCGGGATCAGCTCGCCGTTGAGGTCCTGGCGGATGAACTCGTTTATCGGCGGGGCGTTCGTCGCGACGGTCGGTATGCCGCAGTGGATGGCCTCGGGCAGGCACAGCCCCAGGCCGTCCAGCCGCGACGGGTAGACGTGGATTCGCCCGCTCTGGTACGGCCGGAGCAGGTCGCCGCTCAGGTCGTCGGATATCCAGGTCAGCCGATCGTTGCCGCTGAGGGCAGCCTGCGCCTCCGGCGGCAGCATGTCTGCCGGCGCCTGGCAGTAGACGGCCATCGTTATGTCGTCGTACTTGCGGCTGAGAAGGTCGAATGCCTGGATCGCCACCGGCGTGCCCTTGCGGAAGTTGATGCCCAGCCAGCCTGCGTTGTGCACGAAGGTGTACCTGGCCCCGTCCGGCGGCGCGGGGCGGAAGTAGTCGGCCAACGTCACGTGGTCGAAGGCCCAGCGGATCTTCTGGGCGTTGACGTGCGGGCCGACCAGCGAGGTGGCGTTGTCCGTGGACGTGAGCACCAGGTCGTAGACGCCCAGGCCCGCCAGCCAGGACTGCTCGAAGTAGTCCAGGTACGTGACGACGGCGGCATGGCCTCGCAGGGCGAACGGCAACGAGAAGTCGTATTCCTCGTTGAAGCACACTATGTCGATGTCGTTGGCGCGGACCCACTGGATCAGGTCGGCCGGGTCGATCTTGTAGTCGCCGTAGCTCGTCAGGCGGCCGAACGCCCACTTGCCGGTCGTCTCGGGGGGCATGGGCCGGCCCCAGACGCCGCCGGTGCGGGCGAAGATGTGGCTGGTGAACCGGCAGCCGCCCTTGCCGTCGGCCTGGACCGCCAGGCCGTCCAGCGCGCGGGCCATCATGCGGACGACGTACGACTGGCCACGCTCGAACCAGATGCCAACGAAGCCGACGTTGTAGCTATCCTTGCGGGCCAGCACGCGCCGGCGGGCCTTGTAGCTGCGCACGACCTCAGGTCGATGGGCCAGGGCGGCCAGGTCGGCGGCGTCAGCCGCGGCCTGCGCGAGCGTGGCGCGATCTACTTGCGGGCTCCCGCCAGCGGCTATGGCCGCGGGCGACGCGGTCGTTGGCGCCGCGGCCGGGCGGGCGCGATTCCCCGCGACGATCCGGAGCAATTGCTCGCATCGCTGGACCATGGTGTGGTTTGCCCACGCCTCCTGGAAGCCGGCGTCGGCGATCGACTGGGCCCGGGCAAGGTCCGCCTTGGTGAGTATCTCGACCGCCTCCTCGGGCCCGGCGACCTGATAGAAGTGCTCCCCGCCCCGCGCCAGCGGGGCTGACAATGGCTCGCTTATCAGGCACGTCCTGCAGCCCAGCACCTCGAAGAGGCGTGTCTCGACGTTCAGGCGGTCCGAGAAGTGTATATTGAGGAAGTAAGCACAATTGCGGATGAACTCGAACATCTCCTCGGCCTCGATCCGCCCGCCGCCATGCCAGCCGACCGGCAGCGTCACCTGCACGCCGGCCGCCAGCAGCGCGTTGATCCACGCCACCCGCCGCGGACTGGGCACGCCTGCGAAGCCGACAAGGAACGGTCTGTCCGCCAGGGGCGGGCCGGAGCCCTCCCTGCCGGCGAGCGGGCCATAGCTGGGGGCGGAGACCACCGTCGGACGAGAGCATTGCGTCCGCATGTGTTCCACCACGGCTGGGTCGTGCAGCGCGAGCACATCGAAGGCCTCGACGTTCTGCCGCAGGCGCGCGATCTTCTTTTCGGCCACTGTGTCGTCCATCCGCCCGTCGGGCAGAAGCTCGGAAAACCAGCAGACCTTGGCGCCGGGAAGCGAGGAGATCAGCGACGGGGGCACGCCGTCGCCGCGGATGAACAGTTGTACATCGGCCGGCCCTGCTGCGGTCACCGGTGGGGCGGGTGAGTTGCCCGGCCGGGTGTTGTAGGCCTGGACATCAAGGCCGTCGAGACACTGAAGCGCCTTCAGCAGTCCCCACTCCACTGCCGCGGGGCTCGCGAAGTTCCCAATAACGTTGACACGCATTTCCCGCACCGCTCCTTCCGTGGTGCTTGCGCCGGATGCGCGCACCACACCACATTGCGCGGTGCAAAGCCTGTGCCTTTCAGCCGCGATCAACGGGGGTTCTGGCGAGAATTCTGCTCCGCCTGTGCGGCCCGCCCCTGTCGGGCGGCGGTGAGCGCGGGAAGTTATCGGGCTGAAGTGAACTGGCATGAAGGGGAAAATCAGGAAAATGCACGGCCCGTTCTCTCCGCCACAGTCGACAAGTGTGCGATTACACACAGTCGGCTGCTTTTCACACCGGCTTGCAGGATAGGAGGTTAGGGCGCTGCCCGCCCGGTGGGTTTTCTTCCCGCCCGCCGGGCGGTGTGGAAAAGGTGTTAGGGCTGGCCGGAGGTTTCCAGCCGCCCGCCCTCAAGTTCTCAGGGCCCCCCTCGATAATGGCACTTGGTGATGGGCTGTTGCCGCGCCACGGAATCGGCGCCGCTTGGCACAGGGGATGTGCGGAATCCAGCCCAGCCCTGGAAAGGGACACATGGGCCTGTGGATGGCCTTTGCATAGACATCGGTTCGCTCGGAAGGGACCGGAGCAGGTCAGTTCAGTTCAGATAGGAGATGGGAAATGCTCGCAATCAAGAACAACCTTATGGCAGAGAATGCCGCAAGGCACTTGGGCACCAGCTATGCTGCGTTGGCCAAGTCGGTTGAAAGGCTTTCGTCCGGCCTGAGAATCAACAGCTCGAAGGACGACGCCGCGGGACTGGCGGTCCGCGAGCTAATTCGGGCGGACGTCACCCAGCTTCGCCAGGGCGCCCGTAACGCCCAGGACGGCATCAGCATGCTTCAGACGGCTGAAGGCGCCATGGCCGTCACCGACCAGATCCTGGTCCGCATGAAGGAACTGGCCGAACAGGCTGCCACCGAGTCGTACTCCTCGCAGCAGCGGTCGATTATCGACGCCGAGTTCTCCCAGCTTGTCAGTGAGATCAGCCGCATCTCCGAGAACACCAGCTTCAACGACATCAAGCTGCTGAACAGCTCGGCAACGTACTCCATCCACATCGGTTCCGACACGACCATCGACGTCGTGGCCGAGAAGATGGACGCCAGCGCCCTCGGCATCAGCAGCCTGGGCCTGAGCACCGTGGCCTCGGCAGTGTCGGCCCTGAGCACGCTGACCAGTGCCATCACCACCAAGGACAGCTACCGGGCCAAGCTGGGCTACATGATGAACCGTCTCGAGGCGGCAGTTGACGTTCTCAACATTCAGTCTGAGAACCTGATGGCTGCCGAAAGCCGCGTCAGCGACGTGGACGTGGCCACCGAGATGGCGGAAATGACGCGCAACCAGGTGCTGGCCCAGGCGGGCATTGCCATGCTCACCCAGGCCAACAGCATGCCTCAGATGGCGCTGCAACTGCTCCGTGCCTAACTGAGTATCGCTTTGCCGGCCGGCATAATGCCCCGCTCGGCGCAGAGCCGCACCCCGTGCCCCGACCGAGCGGGGCGGCCACCGGCTTGAAGCGATAAGCCTATGGACTCACGGATTCCGCGACGCCGGGATTCGTGAGTCCTGCTTTTTGCGCCGGTTGTGCGCCTCAAGTTATTGGACGTTGACTCGATAATGGAGGTTGATAGGCCCTTGCCGCGGCGGCAGTAGCGGCGAGCAGGCCCGGCGGAGCAGGCAAGATGACGGTAGCCATGTCAGGCGTATTCTCGGGCATTGACACGCAAGCCCTCGTGGCCAAGTTGATGGAGGCCAACCGCAGGCCCGTGGTCATGCTCGAGAACATGAAGTCGAAGCTGGAGTCCCAGCGCGACGCGTTCGGCAGCGTGGAGACCCTGCTGTCGGACCTTCAGGGCAAGCTGACGGCCCTGCGCGGGCTGAGCAACATCCGCGCGGTCACCGCCAGCAGCTCCGATGAGTCCGTGGCGACAGTGAGGGCCTCCGGGGCGGCCAACGAGGGGTCGCACACCATCACCGTCAACCAGCTCGCCAAGGCGGAGCGCGAGGTGCACGACGGAGTTGCCACGACGGACGAGGCGCTGGACCCGGCGGCCGGGACGTTCGTCTACACCTACGGCGCCGGCGACGCCGCCGTCACCCGCACGATCCAGACCACCGCGACCACCACCCTCCAGGACCTGGTCAACCTCATCAACAACGACGCCAACAACCCCGGCGTCACCGCCAGCATACTGGAATACGAGGTCGACGAGACGCACGTGTATCACCTCGTGCTGGGCGGGACGACCACCGGGGCCGACTCCACCATCGAGATCGACGCCGCGACCACCCTCGCCGGGTTCGATGCGTCCGTGTTCACGCAGACTCAAAGCGCCCAGGACGCGGAGGTCAAGGTGGACGGCTACCCCTCCGGCGCGGATGAATGGATCACGCGCAGCAGCAACAGCATCTCCGACGTCATTCCCGGCGTGACGGTCGTGCTGCGGGCGGCAGGATCGACTGACCTTGTGCTGGCCAGGGACACCGAGGAGCTGAATACCCAGCTGGAAGACGTCAAGACCGCCTATAACGACCTGCTGGCCAAGGTCGCCGAGCTGACCGGCTACGACGACACCGCCGAGCAAGGCGGCCTGCTACAGGGCAACCTCGTCCTGTCGACGCTGATGCGGGAGATTCGCACGGCTCTGACCGGCGCCCAGCCGGGCTTCGACTCAGGTAGCGACACCTTCACGCTCGCCGACGAGATCGGGCTGAAGTTCGAAGGCTCGTCGTCCTACCAGTTCGGCAAGGATACGATGTCGTTCGACTCGACGACCTTCGAGGCCGCCGCCGCGGCCGACTACCAGGCCGTGCTGGCGCTCATAGGCGCAGACGGCTCGGGCGCGTCGGACAGCGACTATATCCAGTTCCTCGATGCCCACAGCGAGACGCAGGCCGGCCTGTACGATGTCCAGGTGGCGTTCGACACCTCCACCGGCGAGATCACCTCCGCCCAGATTCGCCTCGACGGCGAGACGACCTGGCGTGACATGGGCTTCGAGGCCGGCAGCAACGTCATCGTCGGCGCCGAGGACGGACCCGAGAAGTGGCTGCAACTCGCCGCCGTCTGGGACGGCCAGGACGACGGCGGCGGCACCCGCACGCAGACCGCCCAGGTCCGCATGCGTCGCGGCATCGCCGCGGCCCTGGGCGAGGCGATCGGCAACATGCTCGACTCGGAGACCGGCAGCTTCACCATCGAGGCCAACCGCTTCGACTCCCAGATATCGTCCCTCACCGACAACATCGAGACCAAGGATCGCTACCTCGAACTCCGCCAGGAAGCGCTGAAGGCCAGGTTCGCCAGGCTGGAGAACATCCTCGCGGAAATGGACGCCCAGCGGGCCTCGTTCCAGGCCCTCATGGGTTCGCTCTTTAGCTCTTCAAGTTCCGGCTGACCCGCGCGGACAGGAGCACACCATGGACGGAATCGCAGCCTATCAGGATAACTCGGTATCGACTCAGCCCAAGGGGAGACTGATCGTCCTGCTGTACGAAGGCGCCATCAAGTTCCTCAAGCAGGCCGAGAAGGAGCTCCAGGCCGGCAACTTCGCCGCCAAGGGCGAGCACATAAGCAAGGCGCTGGCCATCATCGAGGAGCTGGACGCGTGCCTTGACATCTCAGCCGGGGGGGAAATCGCCCAGAACCTCCGCTCGCTCTACGCTTTCATGCGCCGCCACCTCTGGGAGGCGAACATCCAACGCGACGCCAAGCGCATCGCCGAGGTGATCCGCATCCTGGAGGACCTAAACACCGGTTGGACCGCCATCACCGGGTAGGGGCTCTAGGACGCTGTCGCCGGCGGCTGGGCGGCAAGCATTTGGACGCCGGCGCAAGATACTTGACGTCCCCCCGCCGTCACTGGCCTGCCGAATCCTGCCCGGCAGCGCCGTGCGCACCCCTCTGTGACCCCCAAGCCGCGTTTCGCAGGCCCCTGACGGTCCGCCCCGCCCGCCCGGCGCCTACAGGTGCTCGCGGGCACGGCGTTTGCATCGCTGTCAGCCGTGATTCCGCGCGCATGGGCGGGCGGGCGGCCCGTGCCCCCACGGCCGGGGCGGACGGCGAAGGAGCAGCGATTTGACGAGTGAACCACCGGCAGGCGACGACCACGCCCGCGGCGTGGCCCTTGCCCAGAGCGGCCGGCACGAAGAGGCCCTGGCCTGCATCCAGCGGCGCCTCGCCGACCGCGCCGACGACGGCGACGCACTCAACGACGCCGGCACGATCCTCTACGCCCTTGGCCGGTTCGCCGAGGCCGCCGAGCACCTCCGCCGCGCGGCCGAGCACTTGGGCGACGACAAGCCCCAGGCACTGTGGAACTTGGCGGAGGTGCATCTGGCAGCCGGCAAGCCCGCCGACGCGGCCGCGATGTTCCCGGACCTCGCCGACGCCGGACTGCTCAACGCCGAGCTGGTCAACCGCACGACGCAGGCCCTCGTGGAGGCTGGCGAGCTGGGCGGGGCGGTCGAGCTGCTGCTCGGCTGGGCGGGGAAGGCCGGACTGGACGACGAGCTGTCCGAGACGATCCTGGCCAACATCCGCAACTGCCGCCCGCGGGTGGCGTTCATCGGCGACGGCAAGCGCCTGGCCGACCTGGCCGATATCCGCCGATATGTCGCCCGGCGCTTCCCGACCGAGACGCTGCCCGCCGGTCGGACCGGCCAGGCGGGGCGATTGCTCGCCTGGTGCGACGTCGCCTGGTTCGAGGGGCTCAGCCCGGAATTCATCGCGGCCTCGCGGTCGCGGGCGACCCGCAAGACGATATGCCGTCTCGACTGCCGCGACGAACACTCGCCCCTGCCGGAGCAGGTGCAGTGGGGCAACGTGGACGTCGTGTTCACCGACGGCGAAGACGGCGAGCAGTCCGTTCTTGCCAGGCGGCTTCCCGCAGCGGCGTCGGCCACGCGGATCGTCTCGCTGCCGGCGGGGGTGGACCTGGAGCGTTGGCCGCCGGCGAACAGGAAGGGCGGCAAGAACATCGCCTGCCACGACGAGCTGAGCCTGGCCGGCGGGGCGATTGCCCTGCTGCACTGCTTCCAGCGGCTGCACGCAGCCGATCCGGAGTTCCGCCTGTTCTTCTCCGGCGAGCTGGCCGACGAGATGCTCGCCGACCGCCTGATCGAGGCGGTCGAGCGGATGGCCCTGAGCGGGGCGGTCGTCTTCGACGGCTGGCAGGAGGACCTGGCCGCCTGGCTGGCCGACAAGGACTTCATCGCCAGCGCCGCCGTCGGCGACTCCGTGCCCCCGCATATCCTGGCCGCCATGGCGATGGGGCTTCAGCCCGTCGTCGCCGCCTCGCCAGGGCGGCAGCGGCAACTGGGCGAGGAGCACGTGTTCGCCACGACTGACGACTTCTGCCGATGCGCCAAACGCCAGCCGCGCAAGCCGGAGAAGTGCCGCAGCCTTGTCGCCGAGAGGTTCCCGCTGTCCAAGACCACAGCCCGCGTCGGCGAGGTGCTGGCCGAGTTCGAGAAAGAGATTTCCCCGCGCGGCGGGGCGTCCTGGATGTCCAAGGTCGAGACGCTCACCGCGCCGCCCGCCGCCGCGACGGCCGTGGAGGCGACGGCATGACGCGACGCAGCGCCGACAGGCAAGGCCCGCTGGTCAGCCTGATCATCCCCACGTTCAACCGTCGCGAGTTCCTGCGCGAGGCCGTCGCCAGCGCCGTCGCACAGGACTACCCCAACCTCCAGATCATCGTCGCCAACGACGGCGGCGAGCCCGTCGACGACATCATCTCTGCCGTCGGCGACGGCAGAATCACGCTGCTCCAGCGCGCCGAGAACCGCGGCAAGGCCGTCACGCTGAACGAGGCGCTCGCCCGCGCAGACGGCGAGTACGTCGCCTACCTCGACGACGACGACATCCACTACCCGCACCACATTTCGAGTCTCGTCTCTGCCCTGGCCGGCGACACCGACTGCCAGGTCGCCTACACGAACCTGTACCGCACGACCTTCCGCACGGGCGCCGACGGCCGGCGAATCGCGCTGGGCAAGGTGCTGGAAGTCCGCCGCGACTTCGACCGCTACTTCATGTTCAACTTCAACCACGTGCTGCATTGCAGCCTGATGCACCGCCGCGACCTGCTGGACAAGACCGGCCCGTACAACCCCCAGGTCAAGGTGCTGATCGACTGGGACATCACGCGGCGGCTGGCGTTCTTCAGCGACTTCCTGCACGTGGATCGCATCACCGGCGAGTACACGATCCCGGAACATAAGTCCAGCGACCGAATATCCTTCCGAATGCGGCAGGACACCGACCAGTTCCGCCGGACACTGCTGACGATCCGCACGACTCGGCCCGCGAAGCCCTGGCCGAAGGTGGCCGACCTGTCGATCATCGTGGCGGCTGGGAGCGTGGATCAGGCGCTGGTCGCTGCAATCACGCGGATGGTGCAGCGGACGTTTTGGCCGTTCCGCGTGTACGTGGCGGCGCCGGCCGGAGAGTTGGAGCGGCTCGCGGCGGCCAAGCTGGGCGACGCCGTCGCCGCCGTGCCCATCCCCGCCCACGCGCCGGCGGGGGCGGTACTGGACCGCGCGCTGGCCGCCTGCGAGGGCGACGTCGTCGCCGTCGTCCCGCCGACCGTGCAGGCTGGGGAGATGTGGATAGAGTGGCCTATCCACCCGCTGCTGACCGACCCGCACCTGACCGACGCGATGGCCATCCCCGCAGCCGGCGGGCGATGGGCGGTCGCCGCGAGGAAGCAGGTCTTCCTCGACGCCCGCGCGGCCTGGCCGGCGCTGGGCCCTCGACAGTGCCTCACCCGCGCTGGCGTGGCGGTCCGCACGCCGGACGAGAACGACTCGCCGCTGATGCTGGACAAGCTGCTGTCGGCCGCCAAGGAGCTCCAGGCCGAGGGCGACTGGCGGACGGCCGGGCAGATCATGGAGCGCCTGCCGAGCGTCTGCCGCAACGAGCTGTGGCTGACCGAGCAGACGGCGGAGGCGCTGTTCAACGCCGGCGGCAGCGACGAGCAGGCGATCGAGCTGTGCCGCCACGTCAACAGTCACCAGCCGACCGTCAACTCGCTGCTGCTGGAGGGCAGGCTGCTTCGCCGCATGGGCCAGCCCGCCCAGGCCGCCGAGGTGCTCGAACAAGCAAGGGAGGTGCTGCAATGGCAGGCGTAGGACCCGCGACCGGACAGGCCGCCCAGGCCGCCATGCCCGGCACGACGCAGCATTGCGGGGTGTGCATGGAGCTGGGCGACTGCTACCTCGCCGTCGGCGACCTGGAGCGAGCGGCAGAGCGATACGCCCAGGCGGCCGGGCTGGCCGGCGACCAGGCCATGCCGCTGGCGGGCCTGGGCGCCGTCGCCCTGGCCGACGGGCGCCTCGACCTCGCCCGGCGGTACTTCGACGACGCCCTGGCCAAGGACCCCAACTGCGCCCGCGCGCACGAAGGGCTAGCCCGCGCAGCCGCCCGCGCCGGGGAGCTGGACAACGCCCACAGCAGCTACCTCACCTGCCTGGCGATCGACGGCGGGAACCTCGCCGCGATCGAAGGGCTCTACGAGCTGGCCCGCCGCGACGGGGACTTTGAGCCGGTCCGCGCAGCGGCCGAGGCGCATCTGGCGACCAACCCCGGCGGGACTGAGGCCATGCTGATACTCGCCGAGATCGACGCCAGGGCCGGCCGAGCCGACCAGGCCCGGCGCCACATCCAGGCCGTCCTCGCACTCGAGCCCGCCAACGCCCGCGCCACCCAGCTCCTCGCCGCCTGCCCCAGCCCCTGAGCAATCGTGTCGCGGGCGTCTCGCCCGCGCGTGGCGAGGGCATCCTGCCCTCGTGGCGGCGGGACACGGTCTGGGGCCGCCCCCAAGCCGTGCTCGGCCCTGGTCTGCCCGCCGCCGCGTGCACTGCGGCTGATTCTCCCCCCCACGCCGGCAGTTGTCTTGACAGGTCGGCCCGGCAGGCTAGACTGGTCGGGTTGGCCTTGTGGCCGGATTCCGAGAGGCGGTGTTCTGATGGGCGGCGGGAACGTTACAGTCATCGGGCTTCAGTGGGGCGACGAGGGCAAGGGCAAGGTGGTGGACGCCCTGGCCGGGGAGTGCGACTACGTCGTGCGATACTGCGGCGGAGCCAACGCGGGCCACAGCGTCAGCATCGCCGGCGAGAAGTACGCCATGCATCTGATCCCGTGCGGGATCCTCAACGCCGGCGTGATCAACGTCGTCGGCAACGGCGTGGCGTTCGACCCGGCCGTGGCCCTGGAAGAGATCGACGGCCTGGCCGCCCGCGGCATCTCCGTCAGGCCGGAAAACCTCCGCATCAGCGCCACCGCCCACGTGGTCATGCCGTACCACCGCCTCCAGGACAGGCTGAGCGAACAGATGCTCGCCAACGGCGCGAAGATCGGCACGACCGGGCGAGGCATCGGCCCGTGCTATGCCGACAAGGCCTCGCGCACGACGGCCATCCGCGTCGGCGACCTGACCGACGAGGCGAAGCTCCGCGAGAAGGTCGCCCGGATCGTGGCCTTCAAGAACAAGCTGATCGGCGCCGTCTACGGCGGCGAGGCGCTGGACGCCGGGGCAATCGCCGACGAGTTCGCCGCCTACGGCCGACGGTTGGCGCCGATGGTGTGCGACACCGGCTCGATCCTGCGGGCTGCCGTCGCCGCCAACAAGCGCATCCTGTTCGAGGGCGGGCAGGGCACGATGCTCGACATCGACCACGGCACCTACCCCTTCGTCACCAGTTCGTCGGTGACCGCTTGCGGCATCCCCTCGGGGGCGGGCATTCCCCCCTCGGCCGTCGGGTACGTCGTCGGCGTGGCCAAAAGCTACACCTCGCGCGTGGGCGCCGGGCCGTTCCCCACCGAGCAGGACAACGCCATCGGCGACGCGCTCCGCACCCGCGGCAAGGAGTTCGGCACGACGACGGGCCGGCCTCGCCGCTGCGGCTGGTTCGACGCCCTGGCCGTCCGCTACGCCGCCGACCTGTCGGGCGCGGATGAGCTGGCGCTGATGCTGCTGATGGACGGGCCCGGCGAGGTCGAGACGTTCCGCATCTGCGTCGGCTACGAGCTGGACGGCCAGGCCTACGGCCAATACGACCCGTCGCTGCCGCTGGACCGCGTGAAGTGCGTTTACGAGGACCGCCCCGCCTGGACCGCCCCGATCGGCGGCGTGCGCAAGTTCGCCGACCTGCCGGCCGAGGCGAGGGCATACGTCATTCGCCTGGAAGAGCTGGTGAGTCGGCCCATCGGGCTGATCAGCGTCGGGCCGGACCGCGAACAGACACTCGTGCACCGCACCAAGCTCAAGGACCTGGCCTGATGGCCGACATCTCCCCGCCAGCCGTCGCCGCGGCGAGGGCCTCGCTCGGCGTGCCGGACGACCGCATCCCGCGGTCGGTGGCGATCATCATGGACGGCAACGGGCGCTGGGCCAACGCCCGCGGGCTGCCCCGCGCCGCCGGTCACGAGGCCGGCGCGAAGATGGTCCGCCGCATCGTGACCGAGGCCGCCCGGCTGGGCCTGGACGCGCTGACGCTGTACAGCTTCTCAATCGAGAACTGGAGCCGCCCGGCCAAGGAAATCAGCACGCTGATGCACCTTTACGCGCGGTACCTGGTCAGCGAGCGCCCGACCGTGATGGCCCACAACGTCCGCCTGCGCCACCTTGGCCGCCGCGACGGCCTGCCGCCCAGCGTATTGGGCGAGCTGGACCACTCCACCAAGGAAAGCTCGACCAACACGGGCATGTTCCTGTGTCTGGCGCTGAACTACGGCTCGCGTGCGGAGATGACCGACGCGATGCGTAAGATCGCCGCCGATGCCGCCGCCGGCAAGCTCGCGGCCGATCAGATAGACGAGGCCGCCATCTCCGCCGCGCTCGACACCGACGGCGTGCCCGACCCCGACCTGGTGGTCCGGACGTCCGGCGAGTTCCGGCTGTCGAACTTCCTGCTGTGGCAGGTGTCGTACGCGGAGTTCTACGTGACGGACGTATACTGGCCGGACTTCGACGAGGCTGAGTTCCGCAAGGCCATCGTCGATTACGCTGGCAGACACCGCCGCTTCGGCGGACTCGAGGAAGAGAAGACGTAATCGCGGATTGTGGATTGCGAATTGCGGAATGCGGATTACGGCCATGCGGCCGCCCGTCTGGGCGAATTGGGGACCACCGCCTGACTGCCCGTTCCGCGTGCAACCCGGCTTCGCCAAGGCTACGCCGGGCCTCCGGCAAGTTGCACGCCCTACAATGTGACCAATTGACCAACTAACCAGTCAACCAGTTAACGAATCAACGCCTCTTGAGCATCGTATACGGCCCGTCGGGGATGACGGCCATCCGCGCGCCGTCGTGTGCGGCCAGGAATTCATCAATCGCCCGCTGGGTCCGCTGCTGCGCGTCGCCGGAGCCCAGCACGGGATTGACCGTGATGTGCTTCTGCATCTCGGCGTCGATCCCGTCGCTGACGAGCCTCAGCCGCTCGCGCCCGATCAGGGCCAGCAGCTTGGCGTGCATCTGATAGCCCCACTGGTCGTGCTCGGTGGTGTCGGTGGCGGCGATGTCGGCTAAGAACCGCTGCCAGTCGTTGTCGTATCGCAGCATCAGATCGGTGAACGCCTTCGAGCCGAGCTTCTCGCCGCAGTGCGAGGCGATCAGGAGCGTCGAGTTGCCGCCGAGCGCCGGCATGGCCGTGCACATGCCCTTGCCGGTCTGGTAGAACGTCTCGTCCAGCGGATAGCCGCCGCCGTTGGTCACGACCAGGTCGAACGGCGCGTCCACCTCAGCCGTGGTCCACTTGGCCACCTCGCGGCAGCCGGCCAGGTGCGCCGCCTCCAGGTCGCCGCAGTACACGCCGGCCAGCTTGCGGTCGCGCGTGATCGTCACGTTGAACAGGAAGTCCACCCCGACGGCCTTGGCCACCTTCAGCGCGATCTCGTGGCAGGGATTGCCGTCGAGGATGCCGTTCTCGGCCTTGGGGTGGGCGAGCGTCTTGTAGCCGTGGAAGCGCTGCACCGTCGCCAGGTCCACCAGGGCGGGGCAGACGCCCTTGCGCCCGCCGGAAAACCCGGCCATGAAGTGCGGCTCGATGTAGCCGGTCACGATCCGCAGGTCGGCGGCGGCGAACCGGCGGCAGACGCTCACCGGCGGGTCGTCGCTGACCTTCACGACGGTGGCCGGGTCGTGCGCGTTGTGGTCGATCACCTCCAGCCGCCGCAGCAGGTCGGCCCCCAGGATGGTCTCGCGCTCCTCGGACGTGCTCGAGCGGTGCAGTCCGGTGCCGATGATGATGACGACCTGCGCGTCGGCCACGCCCGCGGCGTTCAGCACGTCCAGCATCGCCGGGAGGAACTGCTTGTTCGGCACGGGGCGGGTGATGTCGGAGATGGTGATGGCCACCGTCTTCGGCCGCTTCGCCGCGACGATCTCCGCCAGCGGCGGCGAGCCGATCGGCGACGCCAGCGCCCGCCTGACCGCCCCGATCGGGTCGGGATTCGCCGGCATGTGCTGGCCCTCCAGCACGGCTGCGTTCGCCGGCACGGTCAGCTCGATCCCATCACGCCCGTACAGCATCCGCACTGTCTTGGTCTTGCTCATGTCCGCTCCCGGTTCGAGTTCGCCCGGTAAGTCTAGCAGATTCGCCCGCGCCGCGCAAAGCCCATCGCCGCCCGGTGAGCCAAACCATCTTGTTTGGCCGGGGCGGTTTCGCTATACACGGGTAACGAATCGGTGCGCCCGACGCGGGCGCGGGTAGATAGGATATGTCAGCGATCACAGTCGATACGGTTCGCTCCGCCGGCGTGGTGGGGGCAGGCGGCGCGGGCTTTCCCACGCACGTGAAGCTGTCGGCCAAGGCCGACACGGTCATCATCAACGCCGCCGAGTGTGAGCCGCTGCTGCACAAGGACAAGGAGGTCCTCAAGGCCTACGTCGACGGCGTGCTGGCCGGCCTGGCCGCGGCGATGAAGCTGACCGGCGCCGCCCGCGGCATCGTCGGCATCAAGGAGAAGTACGGCGACGTGATCGCCGCCCTTCAGCCTAAGCTCTCCGCCGGCATGGAGATAGCGCCGCTCCAGGATGCCTACCCCGCCGGCGACGAGTTCATCCTGGTCTACGATGTGCTCGGGCGTGTCGTCCCGCCCGGCGGCATCCCGCTGAACGTCAACGCGGTCGTGATGAACGTCGAGACCGCCCTGAACGTCGCCAACTCGCCGGCCCAGCCGGTCACCGACAAATACTTGTCGGTCGCCGGGGCCGTCGCCGAGCCGGTCACCCTCCGCGTGCCGGTGGGCATCTCGCTGGCTGAGTGCGTCGCAGCCGCCGGCGGCGCTACCGTTCCAGACCCCAACTACGTCGTCGGCGGCGTGATGATGGGCGCCCTCCAGGACGACCACAACGCCGTCGTCGACAAGACCACCGGCGGCGTGATCGTGCTGCCCAGCGACCACGTGGTGGTCCGCCGGCGTCGGCAGGACTGGCGGGCGATCCAACGCATAGGCCGGGCGGCGTGCGACCAGTGCACCTTCTGCACCGAGCTGTGCCCGCGGTACCTGCTCGGCCACCCGATCGAGCCGCACCGGGCGATGCGCAGCCTGGGCTTCACGCTCATCGGCGAGATGAACGTCCGCGGCACGGCCTACTGCTGCGAGTGCAACCTGTGCAGCCTGTATAGCTGCCCCGAGGACCTGGACCCTAAGAACGTCTGCGCGACGAACAAGCGACGCCTGATGGAGGCCGGCAGCCGATGGGAGAACCCGCCGTTCAACCCGGACCGGCCCGCGATGCACATGGGCAACCGCAAGGCGCCGATGCGGCGGCTGATGACGAAACTCGGCCTGCTGGGCTTCAACAACGTCGGCCCCCTGCGCGCGGAGCGGCTGGCCGCGGCGAAGGTGGCCATCCCGCTCAAGCAGCACATCGGCGCACCGTGCGAGCCGACGGTGAAGGTCGGCCAGGCCGTCAAGATCGGCCAGGAGATAGGCCGACCGCCCGTGACCAACGGCAAGCCCGCACTCGGCGCGCCCGTGCACGCATCGATTGACGGCGTGGTGGCCGCGGTTGCCGACGGGATGATACGGATCGAGAGCAAATGAACACGCAGGACGGACAAACCATGGCGGCAACGAAGTCCATCGGCGCGGTCGAGCTTTCCAGCATCGGCATCGGCTACCAGGTTCAGGACGAGATGCTCAAGGCCGCGTCGGTGCGGCTTCTGGTCGCAAGGACGATCTGCTCGGGCAAGTACTTCATCGTGGTCGCCGGGACGGTCAGCGACGTGCAGTCGTCGGTGGGGGCCGGTGCCGGGGCCGCCGGCGAGGCGATCATCGACCAGCTCGTCATACCGAACGTCCACCCTTCGGTCTTCCCCGCGCTGGGCCAGTCGGTCGTGCTGGCCGAAGGCGAGGAGGAGGCGCTCGGCGTGATCGAGAGCTTCAGCGGGGTGAGCATCATCGCCGCTGCCGACGCAGCCGCCAAGGCCGCCAAAGTAAAGCTCTTCCGCATCCACATCGCGATGGCGTTGGGCGGCAAGGGCTTCTGCTTGATGACCGGCACGGTGGCAGACGTGCGCGCCGCCGTCCAGGCCGGCGCGGCCGAGGTCCGCAGCAGGGGACTGCTCGTCAGCGAGGTCGTCATACCCCGCCCAAGCGCAGAACTCTTCAGCGAGTACATCTGAAACCGCGTTTCCCGTTGACTCTCTGACCCGCAGCCCTCCCCGTGTGCAATAATCCCGCCACAGGCTGACAGAAATCTCTGCCAATTCGCCGGAATTATGATTGACCGGTCGCTTATATTAGGCCATAATGAGGTCGGAATCGTTCCATCTCATGAGCGAGGCCAATCGTGGCGACCGAACTGAGCATAGACGACCGCCGGGGCACGGAGGCCCAACTGCTGGGAGAAAAGGGGTTTATGTCTCTGGCGGAACTCGTTCAGTTGTTGGGAGTTTCCGAGAGCACAGTCAGGCGCGACCTGGAAGTGCTTGAAG
>CAYUYH010000013.1:0-19845 GCA_964449175.1 uncultured Planctomycetaceae bacterium | reverse complement strand
CCCAGCGGCCTGCTGCTCGCCGCCGCACGCAAGCTCCAACACGCGCCAACGCGCCGCGGCCTGCTGCTGCTCGCAGCCGGCGCGCTCCTGGTGGCCGTCTTCCTCTTCGCCCCGCCGAAGAAGAGGAGTTTGTAGCCCCCCGCGTGGAAGCTAGTTGCACGCCCTGCTACCAGGAGAGGTCACTGCGAATGAGGTGTCACCGCCCAATTCCGTTGACAATACGGTGCAGCAGCAATAGCCTTTCGACACTTGGTTTGCTCGGGAGGTCACGTGAACATGGATAGGAATCAGAAAGCGACGCTGGGGTGCGGTACTCTGATACTGATTGCGTTGATCGTGATTATCTTTGGAAACCTGGGTGGCAGAGAATCGGCAGACCAGATTCGCAGTCTCCGCAGCGATATCCAGAAATTGGAGCAGACAGTCACGGCGCAGAATCGTCAGATAGAGTCGCTTGAGCAAAGGATGACAAGCGTGCTCGGCCCGCGCTCCGAACCGGCACAGACCACCCAGGAAGCAGAGTCGGCTGAATCGCATTGATTCTGCCGACTCCGAGCGTTAGTCCCTAGGCGTGCAACTCGTTGCACGCGGAAGGTCTGATCGCCGAGGATCCTCGCACAAGCCTGTCGCCGTCGGCCGTTCAGCTCATCAGGTCGGCCTGTTGAGGCCGGAGTATCTTGCGGAGCTTGCGAAGTGCCTGGAGTTCGATCTGTCGGACACGTTCCTTCGAGACGCCCAGCCGCCGGCCTAGCTGGTCGAGCGTCTTGGTGTGCGAGGCCTCGTGCAGCCCGTAGTGGTCGACGAGGATGGATCGCTCCAGCGGGCTGAGGTGGGCCAGCACCACGTCGATGCTCTCTCGCAGTTCGCCCAGCCGCATGTCGTCCTGCTCGTAGGCCTGGAGGCTGGCGGCGATGTCCAGCACCTCGTCCTGGCCGGTGGAGAAGCGGTCCAGCAGGTACCGCTCCTTCGGCACGGAGCGGGCGAAGTTCCGCATGATGGCCCATGAGGCGTACGTGGAGAAGCGGTTGCCGCGCGTGTAGTCGAACTTCTCGACGGCCCGCATGAGCGAGACGTTGCCGTCGCTGATCAGCTCGAACAGCCCCTGCGGCCCGCCGAGGTGGCGCTTGGCGATCGAGACGACCAGCCGCAGGTTCGCGCGGATGATGCGGTTCTTGACGACGTTGGCCTGGACGAGCAGCGCCTCGATGCGCTTGATATCGCCGCTGCGGACGCGGTTGAGGTCGATTCTCTGCCGCAGCTTGTCGGCGGCATACTTCAGGTAGTTGTAGCAGGCGAACAGCCTTCTCTCGACGATCGGGGCGAGCAGCGGCACGTCGTAAAGCGCCCGCAGATACGGCGGCAGGTCGTCGGGCGGCTTGTGGGCGCGGGCCTTTCGCCGCTCGATGGTCCGCTCGGCGCCGATGGGCGGCAGATGGTCCAGTATCAGCTCCTCGGCGTTTGGCAGGTCGAACTCCGGGCTGTAGACGTAGCTGATAGGCCGACTGAGCAGTTGCCGCGCCCGCGTCTCATGGATGATGCGGTAGATGCTCCCTCGCGTGCGCCGGTACTGCCGCGCGAGCTGCGAGACAGCCGCCCCGCGGAGGAAGCCCATGTAGATGGCCGACTTCTCCCGGTCGGCCAGCGGCGGGGTCATGTGCGGGAAGACGGCGTGGTCCGGCTGCTCCAAATCGTGCCTACGGATCGTGTAGCGAACGGTCTCGACGGCTCGGCCGGTGCGGCGGCCGATGCGGTGGGCGACTTCGTTGAGGCTACAGCGGGTGAATGCGGCCATCCTGCGCGCGCGGCGGATGATGTCCACCCGCTGCGAGTCGGTCATCTGCGTGAACCGCTCCGAGCGGGCGATCAGCCGCTGCCGGCTTTGCGCGAACCACCGCACCGTGCCGGCGAGGAAGGCGATCCGCCGCTTGCCGTCGTCATACACCAGTCGCCGCGCGGGCAGCCCGTAGCCGCGCCAGCGCTGCACCGTCTTGGTCGACACCGAGAAGTGCCTGGCCAGCGCGGGTATGTCGTATATCGGCTCGTTGTAGTCGCCGCACCGCAGCTCGAAGCTGTCGCACACGTCGAGCATCAACTGCATCAGGTCGCGGCGAAGCGTCTTGCCGGGCATCAGCCCGCCGCGGCTGCGGGGCGGACGGTAGCCGGTCAGGCGGAACACGACGAACTCGTAGGGGTAGCTTTCGCGCGGGTCGATAATGCGGATGAGCTGCTCGGCTGCGTCAACATGCCCCTTTCTCAACCGCACCAGCCCCGCCGCAAGCTCGGCTGATAGCTCCCTCATACGGTTGTCGAGGTATTTGCGCATCCGCGGTCGTCCTTTCGGGCGCCGGCAGGGCCCGCAGCGCAGGTCCTCTTGGAATTCCCCAGGCCCTAATGATATGGCGGGCGAGATCGGGACGCAACTGTTTTCCCACAATCATATTGGCAGAGGGGGTAACGGCTTGTGCCTGCCGGGCGGCGGCATTATGCGCCGCTTTGTTGCCGTTTGCACACACCGCGTGTTGTGATAGGCAGTCCGGCCAGGGGGGCGCGGAGGTGCGCAATGGGCGGCTGGACGCGGCAGCGGGCGTCAAGACCCATCTGCCGGCGGCAGCGATTCATCTTTCACCGGCATGCTGCCGGCGGGTCGTGGAGGCAGCATCTTCTCCAGCGCCACGACGGGGCGCAGGTACTCAGCGTTGCGCTTGCCTTCCAGCGCCGAATCCAGGGTCGCCCGGGCCTCGGCGAGCGGCTCGTCGCCGCCGGTGAGGTTGTACAGGGCTATGTAGGCGGCGGCGGCCTGGCCCTGGTAGGCCCAACGCAGTTGCGGGTCGGTCATCCTGGCGGCGCTGGCGTAGAGGTCGGCCGCCTGCTGGTAGGCCTCGACGGCCTGCTTGTAGATCGATTCCGGGTTCGGGGCGTAGGCCAGCAGCCCCCTGGCGAACGGGATGGCCTGGGCGATGTCGGGGGCGGGGGCGATTACGCCCTCGCCGTTGGCGGCCGGCGCGTCGGCGCCGTTTGCACGCGGACTGCCCTCTCGGTCGGACCACGCCCACGCCAGTTGCTCGGCGAATTGCAGGTTGCGGGCGCGAAGTTGCAGCGACTGGCTGTGCAGTTCGGCGGCCGCCCAGTACGCGTCGGCCGCCCGCGCCGTCACGGCGCCGTCCCTGGCCTCAGCCCGCTTGACCGCCATGAACCTCTTGGCCGCCGCCTGGCAGGCGTCCAGCGCTTCGGACTCCGCCTCGGTCAGGGCGCCGCACAGCCGCGACAGCCGAGACGCATATTCCTGCGCATCGGTCTTCGCCTTGGCCTGCGAGGCCTTCAGCTCGCCGAGCACCTGTTTGTCGCTCTCGGCGAGGCCCTTGCGCGCTTCAACGGCGGCCTCGGCCACGCTCCCTCGGCCCTGGGCGTCGGCGAGGGCGAGCTGCTTATCGGCCAGGGCGGTCTGGCGGAGCTCCAGCGCGTTCTCGTGGGCCGCCATGGCGGAGACGTTGGCGTTGATCTGCTCCTCCATTCGCAGGGCCTGGTCCAGCAGCGGCAGGCCCTTCTGCCCGCCGGCCCGCTGGGCGTCCAGCCGCAGGTCGCGGACCTTGGGCAGCATCTGGTCATTGGCGGATTGCAGGGTGGTGATCTGACCTGTAAGCGAGGCAATCTCCTGCTGGATGGCCGCGATCTCCGACTGCGTCTGCGAGGCGTCCTGCTGGGCGGCGGACTGCATCGCCAGCACGTCCTTGTCGCTCAGCGTGCCGAGCTGCTCGTGGTATCGCACGAGGCCGGCGTAGAGATGGACCATGGAGGCGGCCTTTAGTCCCAGCGTGAGGCTGTCGCGCGCATCGCGGCGGTCGGCGGCTGACGCGGCGAGCTTGTACTCGGCCTTGAGCATCAGGATGTCGCCCATGGCGGTATTGGCCAGGGCCTCGGTATCCGCCCCGGCATCGGCGGCGTAGTCTCGCATGGCGGCGGCCAGGCCCTTTTCGGCGGCCTGCAGCGACGCCCACGCCTCGGGGTTGACGGCCAGCGGAGGCGAAAGCGCGATTGCCGGCTCGCCCCGCACGACGCGATCGAGAGGCAGGTACTGCCCGTCGGCCTTGATGGGCGAGGTGGACATCTGCGAGATCGCCTTGGCGCAGAGCCGGCGGGCGACGTCTACGGCGTCCAGCAGCTTCCTGGCGGACTCGCGGGCCTTGGCGTCGGAGCAGCCGGCCGGGATGAGCATGCCTGCCAGCAGCAGGCCCGCGGCGAGGGTGAGGAGCTTGGTATTGCGCACGATGGATTCTCCAGACGTACCGGCCTGCGGCGGAGCGCCCAGGCCGTCCGAGGCTTGTATCATGTTGGCGGGTGGATTTCAACCGTCGGCGCGGGCGGAATCGCCGCCGGCAGACCTTTCGCCGCCGGCGGAGCGGTCGCACAGTCGCTTCGCGAGGGCGGCCGCGGTCGCCGCGCCGCTCACGCCGGCGGGCGAAGAGCCAGCCGGCAAACAGACCAGCAGCAGCGCCCCGCGGGCCTCCATGCTGCTCGCCGTCCGCGCCGGCTCGCTATCCAGCGCCGCTTCACACGCCCAGCGGTCGCCGCTGCACGACCAGTCGCCGACCCGCCGCTCGGCAGCCCCGGCCGCCAGGGGCACGTGCTCGGCGATCCGGCGGTTCCACATGGCCATCGGCGGCAGGTCGGCGGGCGCCTCGACGACGATCACGCCGCAGTGCCGCCCCGTCCGCCGCACGCCGTGGCCGATCTCGCAGCGGAAGTCGAATGCCCTGACGGCCAGGCCGCTCAGCCGCCCGTACGTGACGTTGCGGGCACGGGCGCTGTGCCCGCCGCTGATAGCGGCGAACTCGGCGTACTGCCGCGGCACGTCAAACAGGTCGTCGGCGGAGAACAGCATCCCCGCCTCGTGGGCCGCTCGCGCGAGGCGGTCGCGCCGCCGACGCTGGGCCAGGCCGCTGAGGCCGAACGAAACCGCCGCCGCGGCCAGTGCCGCCCACAGCACGATGATGAAGGCGGTCTGAAGCATTTACCGACCTCTCTGGTCGCCGGCGGCGCCGCGTGGCGGCGCAGGCGCCGGAGTCGCGCTGGAAGGCGCGGTCGCCGCCCCGGGCATGGCCGGTGCAGCCGTCCCGCCGGGCAGCGCGGACTTCGCCGCCGCGAAGTTCAGCTTCATGCCGAACGGCGGGGAGTATTCCAGGCGGTAGTCGGGGTGCATCGGGCGGTGCAGCGACATTATCCAGTTCAGCATCCTGATGTAGCTTCGCGACTGCCGCGACGTGAACGTCGGCCGCGACGGCCCGCCTTCCGGATGGCGGAACTCGGCCTCGTGGGCGGGCAGGGCGAACTGGAGCAGCAGCGATTTGTCGGGGTTGGCGCGGTCTATCATCCGCGCCCGCCCGCCGGGCGACACGTAGCCGTCGAGTATAAGGAAGTTGGTGTAGTCGATGCGGTCATCTCGCCCGTGCGAGGCGAACAGATGCAGCTTGCCCCCCGCGGCCGGGCCGCCGTGGCACTCGGCCGACGCGCAACTGCGCCTCACGATCGGCCAGACCACCCGGCGGTAGTCCGTCATGAACCGCGGATCGGTCAGGACGTCTATCCCATCGCGGATGGCGGCATCCCGCTCGTCGGTCCG
Source organism: uncultured Planctomycetaceae bacterium (assembly GCA_964449175.1). Classification (GTDB taxonomy): domain Bacteria; phylum Planctomycetota; class Phycisphaerae; order SM23-33; family SM23-33; genus CAYUYH01. Next base: position 14,228 of record CAYUYH010000013.1, on the reverse strand, counting down.
GCTGAGGATGTATATCGCCTTGCGCAGGTTGCTCATCCCGCGGAAGCGCCGCTCGGAGGCTTCCGTCTGGAAGTCGCCCGTGCCCTGCTTGGAGGCGATGAACTGGTCGACGACGTCGGGGTCTATGGTGATCCTCACGCGGTCGGACGGTCGCAGCTCGGCCAGTCGGATGCGGCTGATGTCCTTGGCCGACAGCAGCCACTCGTCCTTGATCTCCCGCGGCGAATAGGCGATCGCAGCCGACGGGCGCGTGGCCGCCGGCATGGTCTCCGGCTCGCCCAGCCGCCGCTCCATGAGCTGCTCGACCTTCTGGAGCATCAGCGACGCGCGCTCGTAGTCCGGCCTGAGCCGCAACGCCTCGGTGAACTGCTCGCGGGCGCGCGTCAGCAGTTGCTGCTGAAGCGCGAACTCGCCCAGGCGGACGTGATCCTCGGGGCTGTTGGGGTCGATCTCAGCCAGCCGCGAGGCGTAGAGCATCTCCGGCGTTACGACGTCTTCCACGGAGACGACCTGCGAGTCGGGGTATTCCACCGCCCCCATCGCGGTCCGGACGCGGTAGCCGCCGGCGACCTTGACGATGTCGCCGGTGATGACCCTGCCGTCGGTCAGCGTGAGCTTCTGCTGGGCGGCGTGGGCGGCGGAGCATATGACCGCCGCGGCGATGAGGGCGAGAACGCTGCGAGCCATCGTGCACCTCCTTGGGCCTTGTCGCGCCCTTGCCGGTTGGAGCATGCCCGCGGGCTTTCCCGGCGGGCGCCCGCCGGCTCGGTGAAAGGCGGCAGTGGGATTCGAACCCACGAATAACGGATTTGCAATCCGTCGCCTTGGTCCGCTTGGCTATGCCGCCGATGATTGCCCCGTCAGTATAGCAGACCGCCCATGGCCGTCAACGCTGCTAGCGGTCAGCGCCGGCGCGGACGGAAACTGCTTCAAAGTCTCGGCGCGTGTGGCTATGATCGCTCGGCCGGGCTGGCGATCGGCCCGGGGAAAGAGGATCGAGCGATGCCTGACGCAGAGCTGCCCCGTCCGCTTCGCGGGATCATCCCGCCGATGGTCACGCCGCTGCTGGACCGCGACACGCTGGACGCGGCCGGCCTGGAGCGGCTGATCGAGCACATCCTCTCCGGCGGCGTGCACGGGCTGTTCGTCCTGGGTACCACAGGCGAGGCCCCCAGCCTCAGCTATCGCCTGCGCAGCGAGGTGATCACCCGCACGTGCAGTCAGGTGGCCGGGCGCGTGCCGGTGCTCGTCGGCATCACCGACACGTCGTTCGTGGAGTCGGTCAACGTCGCCAACGCCGCGGCCGACGCCGGCGCCGCGGGCGTTGTTCTGGCCGCCCCCTACTACTTCCCCGCCGGCCAGCCCGAGCTGCTCGAGTATCTCCAGCACCTCGCCCCGCAACTGCCCCTGCCGGTGTTCCTCTATAACATGCCGTCCCACACCAAGCTGTTCTTCGAGCCGGAGACGACCCGCCAGGCCGCCGAGCTGCCGCAGGTCGCCGGGCTGAAGGACAGCTCCGCGAACATGATCTACTTCCACCGGCTCCAAAGCCTGTTCGCCGACCGCCCGGACTTCGCGCTGCTGATCGGCCCGGAGGAGCTGCTCGGCGAGACGCTGCTGCTTGGCGGGCACGGCGGCGTCAGCGGCGGGGCCAACATGCACCCGAGGCTGTACGTGGACCTTTTCGACGCGGCGACGGCCAAGGACCTGGACGCGGCGGCCGCACTGCACGCCAAGGTCATGCGGATATCCAACACGATCTACAGCGTGGGCAAGTACGGATCGAGCGTGATCAAGGGGATCAAGTGCGCGCTGTCGTGCATGGGGATATGCAGCGATTTCATGGCCGAGCCGTTCCACCGCTTCCGCCAGGCCGAGCACGAGCTGATCCGCCGCCACCTCGCCGACCTGGGCCTGCTGCCGGGGCAATGACGGCGTTGCAGAGCAAGCGGCTGCGGTGTAGAATACGGGGCGTTGCGGCACATCTTTTGGCCGGGCCGGATGAAGGGAGGAAGCGAGATGTCACAGGGTGAGCAAGAGCGACGCAAGCACAAGCGAATCAACCTGACCTGTCCGATGAGCCTGCTGGCTGACGACGGCAGCCGGGCGGCGGACGGCAAGGTGCGGAACATCTCCGACGGCGGCGTATTGGCCGCCCTGCCCCGCAAGCCCCTGCCCGCTGAGGGCAGCCTCGTCGACGTGAACATGCGTCTGCCGCGGTCCACCGACAACACCTACATGCTGGAGGAGGTCTCCTGCCGCGCGAAGGTGGTCCGGCACGTGCCGGGGGATGCATCGACGGCGTCGCTGGCGCTGGAGTTCACCACGCCGCTCGATCTGGCGCTGGAGGTGTGACGGACCGCCGGGCGGGCAACAAGTTGAGCAATGCGCGCCAAGCGCGTTTTGCGTTGCGCCAAGCCCCTCATAAGCCCATACTTGCACCACCCGTTTACCAGACAAGGAAGGTGCGAGCATGGACGGAAGGATCTGGAGGGTTATTACCAGGGGGGCGGTCGGTGTCAATCGAGGCGTTCCTCGGGGCGGAAGACGCCCTCGCTACGGCGCCGTGCTGATTGTGCGGATGTACTTGTGGTCGGTCTGGCACGACCGGCCCCGGTGTGTCGCGGGCGTCTCGCCCGCGCGTGGCGGGGGCTTGAGTCCGCTGCCGGGATGGGCGCGGCGACTACCGGGGGTGCGACGCTGGGGCACAGCCAAGCTGGTCCTCTGCCACGCACGACTACTGGTCAGGCAAGCCGCGTGAGGCGAGCTTCACGCGGAATCCTCGACGAGTTCCACGCCCTGCCTTCCGCAATTGTAGCCGCGGCGTCAGCACTTGCCCGCCGACGGGCAGAGCCTGGCGATCTTGCAGCCGTCGCAGTCCGGCTTGCGCGCGGTGCAGACGGCCCGGCCGTGGAAGATCAGCAGGTGCGAGAACTTCGTCCAGTCGCGTTGCGGAACGAGCTCCATCAGGTCGCGCTCGATCTTGACCGGGTCTTTGTGCGCCGAGAGGCCCAACCGGCCGGACATGCGGATCACGTGCGTGTCGACGCAGATGCCGTCATTGCGCCCGAAGGCGTTCCCGAGGACGACGTTGGCCGTCTTGCGGGCCACGCCGGGCAGCGTCAGCAGGTCCTCCATCGTGTCGGGCACGCGCCCGCCAAGGTCCGCGACCATCTTGGCGGCGGCGGCGCGGATGTTCTTGGCCTTGTTGCGGAAGAAGCCCGTCGAGCGGATCTGCCGCTCCAGCTCCACCTGGCCGGCGGCGGCGAAGTCCGCGGGCGTCCTGTAACGCAGGAACAGGTCCTTGGTGACGATGTTCACTCGGTCGTCGGTGCACTGAGCGGCGAGGATGGTCGCCACCAGCAGTTGCAGCGGGTCGGCGTGGTGCAGGCGGGTGGCCGCGGCGGGGTAGAGCTTCTTCAGAGCGGCTGTGATCTTGCGACAGCGCGACTTGCGGGCGGCTTGAGATTCCTTGGCCATGACCTGCCCCGGGGCTATTGCGGATTGCGGCCATACGGCCGCCCGTCTGGGCGGATTTCGGATTGCGGATTGGCAGCGGCTCCGCCGCCGGCGAGGTAGGCGTTGATCTTCTCAGCCGCCCGTCTGCCCGAGGCGATGGCTGAGGCCACGTAGGACGGTCCGGTGGCCAGGTCGCCGGCGACGAATACATCCTGGCGGCTGGTGCGACAGCCATTGGCTGCGATCCGCCCGTCGGCGTCTGCGGTCAGGCCCAGCTCGCCGGCCAGGTCGCCCTCCAGGACCGGATCGAAGCCCATCGCCAGCAGCGCCATGTCCACCTTCACGCGGAACTCACTGCCCGGCAGCTCGCGCATGACCGGGCCGTGATCGCCCTGAACCCAGCGGACCTTCGCGCCGCGAAGTTCGCTTATGCACCGCCCGTCGCCGCCGAACTGCTTGGTCGCGACGCACCACTGCCGCTGGACCGCCGCGGCCCGCATCGCGTGGCCGCCGCGCCCGTCGCCGGCGGTGGGCGGCATGATCTCGAACTGGTGGACCATCCTCGCCCCTTCGAGCACGGCCGTCTCCACGCAGTCCTCGCCGGTCAGCCCCCCGCCGATGACGGCCACCACCTTGCCCTTGGCGGAGATGCCGGCCGCCTCACTGACGTACTCGCCGGCCTGGCGCTCGTTGGCCTGCCGCAGGAAGTCCATCGCGAAGTAGACGCCCTCCTGCCGCCTGCCCGGCACGTCCAGGTCGCGCGGGCGGTTGGCGCCGCTGGCCAGGCATATGGCGTCGAATTCCGAGTTGATCTGCTCGGCGGAGATGTCCCTTCCGACCTGGACGGAGGTTCTGAACGTCACGCCCTCGGCTGTCAGTTGGTCCAGTCGGCGGTCGATCAGCGCCTTGTCCAGGCGGAACGCGGGCACGCCGTACCTCAGCAGTCCGCCGCAGGCGGGATCCTTCTCGAAGACGGTCACATCGTGCCCGGCCCGCGCCAACTGCTGCGCCGCGGCCAGCCCCGCCGGGCCGGAGCCTACGACGGCGACCTTTCGGCCGGTCTTGATCCGCGGCGGCGAGGCGACGACCCAGCCGGCCTCGAACGCATGCTCGACGATCCGCCGCTCGATGTCGTCGATCTCCACCGGCGAGGCCGACAGCCCCTGCTTGCACGCGTCCTTGCACGGGGCCGGACATATCAGCGACGTAAATTCCGGGAAGTTGTTCGTCGCGTCGAGCTGCTCGTACGCGCCCCGCCACAGCCCCTGCTCGGCCAGGGCGACCCACGTGGGGATGCGGCTTTTCAGCGGGCAGCCCTCTTCCTGGCAACGCGGGTTGATGCAGTCCATGCACTGCGGGCTGGACAGCCTGGCCAGCGCCAGGCGGTATTGCTGCTCGTTTTCGTAGGCGAACTCGACAACTGCCTGCCTGTACTGGCGAAGGAACTGCTTCTGCCGGCGCCAGCCGGGAGTGACCGCCCGCAGGAACCGCATGCCCCGCACGGCCGACAGCACCCAGCTCGGCAGGGCCAGGCTGATCGGCAGCTTCCTGCCGGCCAGGCTGAGCTGCCCGCTGATCAGGTGGCGGTAGACGATCCGGTCGCCGTTGGCGGGGTTGACGTTGTACCGGTCGCGGTCGCGGGCGCGCTTCTCGGGACTGGTGGCCAGCTCGGCGATGAAGTACGGGTCCTTGATGAGCATGGCCGAGGCGAGATTCCTGACGACGGCGGCCGTGGCGGCGTATCCGTACTCGGCTGTGTCGGCGGCGTAGATGCTGCCAACGGCGTCGGCGTAGCGCCGGGCGTAGTCCGGCCCGCCCCACCGCATGCAGTCGTACAGGCGGATAACGATCGAGGCCTTCAGCGCCTCGTCGAGATCGTTGGCCTTGGCGACGAGGTCGGCCGCGATCTCGCGCAACGCGGCGGCCATCTGCTGGCCGCGACGGTAGCGGCGGATAGTCCAGCGGCACTTGGCCTCCAGGATGTCGCGCCAGTCGGTCCGCGTGGGCGGGCCGGCGAACAGGTCCGGCTGCTCGACGAGCTTTCGCCCCATGTTGAACGCATAGAGGTTCATGCGGACCTGCGTGCGGATGGTGTCCTTGATGGCCCAGGCGATCGAGTGCATCGAGACGGGGATCAGGCCCTTCTGGAAGGCGAAGCCCAGCATCATCATGTTCGCGTATAGCTTGCTGCCGAGGTACTTCTCGCAGATGCGCGAGATGTTGCGGGCCAGGTAGTCGTCGCTCCGCGTGTTCTGGCGGATGGTCTCGTCGAGCTTGGCCGGGTCGAAGTCGTCGGCGCCCAGCAGCGTGCGGATGGTGGCGATCTTGTCGGTGTTGATGACGGCGGCGGTGCGGTCCTTGGAGGCCACCCTCGTCCGCCCGGTCGGGTCGAGCGCGCGGGCGGCCTCGAGTATGTCGATGCCCAGCAGCAGATCCGCCTTGCCGTAAGGTATCAGGGCCGAGACGGGCTGATCGGCGATGTTGTAGACGATCTGGCTGAAAACTCCGCCGTTGCGGATGGCCAGGCCCTTCTTGTCCAGGAACTGGACCTTGTAGCCTTCCTTGTGCCCGGCGCGGACGAGGATCTGCGTGGCCAGGCCGATGCCCATGCCGCCGAAGCCCGCCAGGTAGCATCGCCACAGGTCGCCGACGGGTCGCTTGGCCGGCTCGGGTATCTCGTCCAGGCCGAGCTCGGGCACGCGCGACCGCGGGCGACGTTTGCGCTTGATGGCCACGCGCTCGAAGGCCGAGCACGCGCCGAGCCGCGCGCATGCGCCGTCGTTGACGCACCAGGTCAGGTCGGTGTCCATCTTCCGCCCGTACTCGGTCTGGGTGATCTTCAGCCCCGGGCAGCCGGTCAGCTCGACGCAGGCCAGGCAGAAGCGGCAAATCTCCTGGTTGACGTTCATGTGGTCCCAGACGGGCAGGAAACCCTTCCGGCGGACGATCTCCCGCTGCTCGCGGCGCTTACGCCTCATGCGGGTGATGCCGCATTCCTTCTCGGGGATCACGACCTTCACCCCGTCGGCCAGAAACGTCTGCTCCAGCAGGCGGCTGTACTCGCGGCGCTTCTCGGGGTCGACGCGCACGACGGTCAGGCCGCTGTCGCCGGCCATGCCGCGGACGACTTCCTCGATGTCCTGCACCGCCGTGGGGTTGCCGACGATGTCGTAGTCCACGCCGCTGGTGGGCTGATGGCCTGTCATGGCCGTGGTGCTGTTGTCCAGGATGATGAGGGTCAGGTCCTGTCCGAGCTTGACGGCCTGGCTGACGACCATCGCTCCGGTGTGGAAGAACGTGCCGTCGCCCATGAAGGCGACTTCCTTGTTGGTGGTGAGTCGGTCCGTGCCGACACCCGTTGCGCCGCCGACGCCCATGCCGGAGTAGTCGTGCATCAGCGGCACGTCCGGCGGGTACATGAGCATGACGTAGCAGCCGGCGTCGCCATGGAACAGCAGGTCGACCGGCTCGCGCCCGTGGGTCCGCCGCATGTAGTCGGCGTCCATGAATCGCTTCTTGATCTCCAGGCACAGCCCGGCTGTGTCGCGGTGCGGGCAGCCGGGGCAGAACGTGGGCGTGCGGACCGGCAGCGAGCCGACCTCCATCTCGCGCGTGGCGTCGATGGTTTCCACCTCGCGGTCGAGCGCGCCGGCGCCCGGCGCGACCGCCGCCTGCACGGACGTCGGCGAGATGTGCTTGATCAGCGGCGCCAGGCGGGAAATCACGATCGACGGATGCAGCCCGCGGGTGTCGGGCAGGCCCGGCAGGTTCGCCGGGAACTTCTTGCCCCAGACCTCCACGCTGCTGTCCACCCTGCCGGCCTGGCGGTCCTGAACGATGATGGCCGAGACCTGCTCCTCTAGGAAGCCGCGCCGCTCCTCCACCACCACGATCCGCTCGCATTGGCCGGCGAGCTGCCGCACCAGCTCGGCATCGACGGGGTAGCTCATGCCCAGCCGCAGGATCGGATACTCCCCCAGCAGCCCCAGCTCGAACAGCGCGTGCAGCAGGTAGCTGTGCGCCATGCCGCTGGTGATGAAGCCCAGTCCCTTGCGCTTGCCGGCCGGGTACAGGATGCGGTTGAGGCCAACGTCGCGGGCGGCTGCTATCGCTCGTTGGAAGCGCTCGGCGTAGGTCGCCTCCTGCCACCAGCTATTGGGCGGCAGGAGCACGTGTTTCTGGAGGTTGATCTCCGCGGTGTCCAGGTGGATTCTCTGGCGCTCGTTGAAGGCGGGGTACTGATTGGGGCGGCACTGCACGGTCCCGCCGCCGTCGCAGAGGTTCGTGGGCAGGATATACCCGGCGTACAGCTCGCTGCGTCGCGAGACCTTGAAGGCCAGGTCGAGGAAGTCCTTTGACTCTTGCGCGTCGCTCGGCTCGAAGATGGGGATGAACAGGTGCTTGGAGATGTACCGGCTGTCGGCCGGGCACTGGGTGGAGTCCGACCAGGGGTCGTCGCCGTAGATGACGATCGCCCCGCCGTCGGGGTGTGCGCCGGCAAGGTTGCCCAGCGCGAGGGCGTCGGAGGCGACGTGCACGCCGACGGACTTCACGACGATCATGGCCCGGCAACCGACGAGCTGCGAGCCGTTGAGCATCGCCGCGGCGAGGGCCTCGTTGCTGTTCATCACGGCGCGGATGCCCTTGTCCGCCAGCAGCTCGCGGATGAGGGCCAGCGAGTCGAAGAAGGCGGCCACCGGGCTGCCGGGATAGCCTCCCAGCAGGTGAACGCCTCCCTCGGCCTCCAGTGCGCCCTTCAGCAGCAGCTCGTTGCCGGTGAAGACCGCCGGGCCGTCGACGGTCAGGAATCTCGGGTCTGCTTTCATCGTGGGCATTCTACGCAAATAGGGGCGATTCCCCAAGGTTTTTCCGCCCCCGCGGGCGCCCCTGGCAAGCTTCTTCTACCCCTCATGCCAGCGATCATCAGTCGGGGAATCACGGGACATTGGGGTGGCAACAGTGTCCCGGACATAGTAGATTCAATGCAACCCGCACACTCAGGGACGAAGGAACTCGGCCATGGGCAGAGCTGTTGGACCGGCGCAGACCAAACAAGCCCGTGCGTTACGGGGAAGGAACGGGTCTGTCAACAAGATTCGGGACGAGGACAAGGCCATCCATAATTGGTACCGTTTTGTCCTCTCCTTCCCGCCGCACCTTGTCCGGCACTACCTCGACGAGTTCGAAACGGCCTGTGGGAACATCATCCTTGACCCGTTTTGTGGCACCGGGACAACGCTGGTGGAGTGCAAGAAGAGGGGGATCCGCAGCATTGGGGTCGAGGCTAATGCAATGGGGCATTTCGCCAGCCTCGTGAAGACCGACTGGAAGATCAATCCAGAATCGCTCCTGGAGCACGCGGAGAAGATAGCAGCAAGGGCGTTGAAGCGCCTGGAGAACGACGGCATTGCTGACGAGCCTTGCTCGGAGAATCGCCAACCCGGCGCGCCCTTGATGGGCCTCCCGCCTGAAACACACACCCTGCTACTCGCCAACTCCATCAGCCCTCTCCCACTCCACAAGTCCTTGGTGCTGCTGGAGTGCATAAAAGATGCAAGGACGAACAGGTTCCATCACCACGAGCTGCTGGCCTTTGCAAAGGCGGCCGTGTTCTCTACCAGTAACTTGCATTTTGGCCCCGAGGTGGGGGTTCGCTCGCCCAAGACAGATGCCGCCGTTGTGGGCCCGTGGATGGACAACATCAGGGTCATGGGACAGGACCTGCGCGAGTACCAGGGCGCAGTCCCGACAGACACGGATCTATACCACGCTGACGCAAGAGGGATTAGAGAAGTCCTGGCAAGGCAAGCCGTCGATGCCGTCATAACTTCTCCCCCCTATCCCAACGAGAAGGACTACACGCGCACAACTCGCCTCGAATCAGTCCTTCTGGGGTTCCTCCGCACAAAGGTCGATCTCCGAGAGATGAAGATGGGGCTCGTCCGATCGAACACGCGCAACGTGTACAAGGTGGACGACGATGACAAGTGGATTGCCGACAACAAGAAGATCCAGGCATTGGCCGAGGAGATCGAAGCCCGGCGAGTGCATCTTCAGAAGACTAGTGGCTTTGAGCGGTTGTACCACCGAGTGACTCGACTCTACTTCGGCGGGATGGCCAGGCATTTGATGGAGCTGCGATCCGTACTGCGCCCTGGCGCGATGTTGGCCTATGTAGTGGGCGACCAGGCGTCATATCTCCGGGTGATGATCCGCACTGGCCAACTCCTTGCCGACATAGCCCAGTCCATTGGCTACGAACTTGTAAGGGTTGATCTGTTTCGCACGCGTTTGGCCACCGCCACCAGAGAGCAGCTTAGAGAGGAGGTCGTCATCCTGAGATGGCCTGGTGCTGGTGGCAGGGGACGCCGCACGAGACACACAGGATAGGGGAAAGCACATGGCAACCCGTTATCCCCGCATCATCGAGGAGATCTTTCTGTCGCGGTACAAGAAGGGAGCAGAAACCGTCCCCTTCGAGCGGGAGGACATCGTCCGCGTGGCTCGTAAGTTGGGCATTGGACGGCCGAAGAACCTCGGAGACCTGATCTATTCCTTTCGATACCGGGCGCCCTTGCCGCCTTCCGTTGCGTCCCGAGCGCCGAAGGGGAAAGTCTGGATTATCCGCCCCGCTGGCAAGGGCAAGTATCGCTTCGTTGCGTGTGATGATGCCGAGATCATACCTGGAAAGAGACTTGCTCAAACGAAGGTGCCGAACGCCACACCGGGAGTGATAGAGATGTACTCCCTGTCGGATGAACAGGCCTTGCTGGCCAAGCTTCGGTACAACCGCCTGGTCGACATATTCACAGGCGTCACGTGCTACTCGCTGCAGAACCACCTTCGGACCCAGATACGAGGGGTGGGACAGGTCGAAACCGACGAGATATACGTAGGTGTCGACCGACGAGGAGTCCACTACATCTTCCCGGTCCAAGCCAAGGGCGGGAAGGACAGACTGAGCATTGTGCAGATCGAGCAGGACTTCGCACTCTGCGCCGAGAAGTTCCCATCATTGGTCGCCCGCCCGATTGCCGCTCAATTTCTCGCGAAAGACTTGATAGCGATGTTTGAATTCGAGGAATCGGACGGGTCAATCGTCGTCGTTAGGGAACAGCACTATCGGCTCGTACCACCCGATGAGCTTTCGGAGGATGATCTCGCATCCTACCGGGACCGACTTGGTGATCAAACATGAGCATTCTAGCCGCTGCGGCGGCGATCCCATCTACTGATGCGGGCTGTGGCCCCACTGGAGCTTGTTGCTGAGGGTCTCGAAGAAGCCCCGCCCTGGGTGGGGTATGATGCGCGCGGGGGCGGCGGCCTTGCGGATCTCGGCCACGTCGCCCTGGCACAGTCCGCTGGAGACCTGCCCGTCGACGATGACGGCTGAGCCGTCGTTCACGCTCTCGGCCGTCACGCGGACCGGCTCGTCGCTGCGGACGACGATCGGCCTCATCGACAGGCTGTGCGGGGCAAGCGGCGTGATGACGATCGCGTCCAGCGTGGGCTCCATGATCGGCCCGCCGGCGGACATATTGTATGCGGTCGAGCCGGTGGGCGTGGAGACGATCAGCCCGTCGCATGGGTAGCGGGCGATCTGCTCCGAACCGCGGCAGACGAGCAGCTCGATCATGCGGAACGGCGCCCCCGCGGCGAACACGACGTCATTGGCCACGGGCGAGCTGAAGGCGTGGCGGGCGCAGTCGCCGACCTTCACGTCCAGCATCATCCGCTCGGTGGGCGCGACCTGCCCGGCGAGCACCTCCTCGATGTGCCGCTTCATGTGCTCGACGTCGAACTCGGCCAAGAAGCCGAGCTTGCCCATATTGACGCCCAGCAGAGGCACGGCCGTGCCGGCAAGCGTCCTCGCCGCGGCCAGCAGCGTACCGTCGCCGCCGAACACGACGCACAGGTCGGCCTGGCCGGCCTCGGGCGAGGGCAGCGGCGAGTGCACCTCCAGCACGTCCACGATCTCGGCGTGCCGGGCGATCCAGCTCCGCAGCGATTCGGCCTGCTCAGCCACCGCCGGCCGGGTGGAGTTGGCAATGATGAGAACGTTCTTGCGCGACATCGCGGAGTATCCTATCGCGGGGAGCGGCGAGTGAACAGACAACTTCGCCGCCGCGCGAACTTGTCGATCGGCCAACTGGTCAATCGGACACTCGGCAGGGCGCCCGACCGACCGCCCAACCGATTGACTAATTGCCCGGCTGACCGGCTTGCTCAGTCGCCCAGGTAGACGTTCTGTCCGGCTGTGATCGTCAGCTTTTTGGGATCGACCTTGCCGGCCAGGTCTTCGGCGCTGTCGGCGAACAGCGGCGATATCTCTATCGCGGCGGCTATCTGCCCGTCGGCATCCCTTGGCATGGTCACCCCGGCACGCTCCAGCCAGGCGGCCGAGCGGCGGACCTGATCGTGCAGGCTGCTGGTCAGGCTGTCCTGCCCGGAGGCGTTCTTGACCGGGCTGAACTCCTCGTCGCGCTCGATCTCCAGCACGACGGCGTTCTTGGCAAGCGGCACGGCGTCGAAGACGAACATCTCCAGCTTGACGGCGTTCGGCTTGTCCGGCTCGACGAAGTTGCCGGTTTCGTCGATGAACGGCACGGATTTCTCGGCGAGGTGGAACGGCAGCGGAGGTTTCGCGCCGGCCGTCAGACGCTCGACGAAGCCGCGGCTCAGCACGTGTATGGCTATGCTGCCGGAGCCGAACTTCAACCTGCCATCTTCGGTAGTGGCGGCGGCCAGCTCATCGGACAGGTCCGAGTACTCGATGACGGTCACCTTGCCGTCTACCAGGCAGAAGTTGCCGACGCGCTCGGTCGGGTCGCGCTTCGGCAGGGCCTTGGCGCTCATCTCCGCGCCGCGGAGGTGGTGCAGGCCCAGGAACAGCGGGTCGATGCAGCGGACCAGGGGATTGTCCACCTGGAAATAGCTGATCAGCTCGATGCCGCGCTTGGCCATGTCCGCCAGCGCGCCGCTATTCGCCAGGGCCTGGAGGCATCCGCCGTGGCCGTCGGGGCTCAATGCCAGCGACCCCTTGGACGCCAGCAGCAGCTTGCCGTCGAAGCCGATGGCGGGCATTGTCCCCTGGACGAGGAAGAACACGTCCTTCTCTGCCAGCCCGAAGAACCGGTGCTGGCGGAAGAACGCCCTGGTGGCCACGTCGTTGGACTGGCTGGTCATTATGTACCAGGGGATGGCCACGCCGTAGCGACGCGAGGCGGCGAGTATCTGCTCGGCGAACACCTGGAACAGCGGCTTGCGGGTGACGGGCGTCACCGGCAGGCAGCCCTTGGGCCCCTCCAGGCCCAGCCGGGTGCCCTGCCCGCCGGCGACGACGAAGGCCGCCACCTTCCCCGAGGCGATCAGCTCCGCCCCGGCCTTGCGGGCGGCGGCGTACTCGGCCTCCTGGTCCGGCGAGGCGGGCTTGGCCGGCATGATGCGTGCGGGGGCGATCTTCCCGCCAAGCGACAGCGATGGCGGCTGCTTGACATACTGGGCAATCAGCTCGTCCATCTGGTCGAAACGGACGGCTGAAAGCTGCTCCAGCAAAACCGCCCGCTGGCGGTCGCTGAGTTCATCGTAGAACCGCAACAGGTGCGACTGGCCGTGCTTCTCAAGCTCCTCGCGGGTCTTGGCGATCTCTGGCATTGTGTCTGGTTTCTCCGGCATTGTGGGCGCCATCACTCCTTTTGCTCACGTTCGCTGGCGGCAGATGCAGCAGCCTATTGTGGCCAGGTCGGCGAGTCAATGATCTGGCGGCTGCAAATCCTTCCCGGCAAGGCCACTGGGCCGATATTTTCTGGGTGGGAACAGTTGACAGGCTCGCCTCGCGGCGCGTAGAATACGAATGTGGCAGGGATGGTGAGAGACGACACGAAGGTCAGCAATAATAGATAGGTTCCACGAAAGTCGTTCCCTCCTACCCCTTCCCAAGGATTTGTCCCCAAGGCGGTTGGCTTTTGCCGGCGTCGGCTCGCCAATCGGCTGACAGTTTGCCGGATGTGTTTTGCCTTTGCGGCTCCGCTACGGCATGCTTGCTCCCGGTTGGGGAAGTCGAACAGGGGCCGGATCAAGCGGATGTGTTTTGTGGCGCCCGGGCGAGCGAGAGCCTGGGCGGCAAGTGAGTTGAATCGGTCACGCGTATCGTGGCCGGGCCAAAATGTGTTGCCCGCCGATTCGTGACGTCAGACGGAATCATAATGTCTCATAACCAAGACGCAGGGCGGGCGCTTGGCTGAACGGTACCATCAGTTAGTCAGTCGGGGGGGAAGGAGATCGTCATCATGTATGTCAAGAAAAAGGGTTTCACGCTGGTGGAGTTGCTGGTCGTCATCGCCATCATCGCCCTGCTTGTGTCCATTCTTCTGCCCAGTCTCCAGAAGGCAAGAGAGCTGGCCAAGCGAACCATATGCCTGACGAACCTGGCGGGTCTGGGCAAGTCGCTGCAGTTGTACCTCAACGACAACGACGACAAGTACCCGATGATCATGATACCGGCCACCCCGAATGGCATGCCGGGGCAGACCGGCTTCGAGGACTCAGACCCCAGCATCAGGATGAGGCCGCCGGACGGCAAGCAAATCTGGTCCATCTCCGCCATCATGTTCCTGCTCGTGCGAGAGGGCAACGACCCCAAGATGTTCAATTGCCCCAGCGACACGACCGAGAGAGACCCATCCTACAAGGACCCCAGCACGGGCGACTACTACTGGGACTTCACCAGTTATAGAAACGTGAGCTACTCGGTGCAGGCTGTGTACAAG
>CAYUYH010000012.1:4888-19938 GCA_964449175.1 uncultured Planctomycetaceae bacterium | reverse complement strand
GTGCAGAACCTAGGCGTTTCGTGTGGTGCCCGGCCGCGGGAAGAATGACGAACCGGACGTCCGGCTGGGCGCGTATGGCCTCGATGATAGCTGCTGCGTCCTTGCCCGGCGGAAGCTCAACCGTCTTGCAGCCTGACAGGAAGTGGACGATGGGCGGCGTGGGCGTGGCCACGACCGCCCCCGGCGGGCAGACGCCCTCCAGCCGGTGCGCCAGGGCGAACAGGTCCGAGAACTCACCGTTGCGCAGGTAGTCATAGTAGGCGTCCGTGCGAGAAAGATATGCGAAGTAGTATGCGTTTCGCCCGGCGCGCGGGGCGTTGGCGAGGACGGTGAGAACCAGGAGTATGCCCACGGCGCGCGCAGCCGCACGCGCTTGGGTGGCTTGGCCCCTGCCGGCTGCGATCTTGCCAACGACGGCCCGCAGCCCGCCGAACACGGCCAGCAGCATCGGCGGGTAGATCGGCAGGAGGAACCGTGACCTCATGCCGTTCTCGGGCCCGGCCAGCGCGGTCAGGACGATCAGATACAGCACCAGCGTTACCGCGAACCAGCGTCGGCCCTTCCGCCAGTCTGCGACCAGCCCCACGATCATCAGGATCATCACAGGCCCGGCGACCGCCCAACCGACCGCTCTGCCGTCCTGGCTGGTCAGCAGCTCCGCGGTGGATTTCAGCAGCTCGTCGACCACCATCACGGGCAGAACGTGGACAGGGTACTCCGTCGCATGTCGGCCGACCTGCTCTACGTGCTCGGTCACGTAGTACGGCGTCGGCTCGCCGACGAGGACGCACAGCAGGTAGAACCCCCCGCCCGCCAGCAGCGTCACCGCGGCGATGACGCAGGCGGCCTGGAGCTTCCTGCCTGCGCCACCCTCCCAGCGGTCGGCCAGGATTCCAATCGCCATCGTTCCGGTCAACACCACGCCCGGGATGCGCACGCACAGCCCCGCCGCCGTCAGCAGCGCCGCGACCACAAGCCACGCCCGCGAACCGCCGCGCAGGCGAGCAAGGCAGTACACCACCGCCCAGAACGCCAGCACGAACGGTATGTCCGTCAGCAGGCGGTGGGCGTTTTGGAAGAACGGGAAGCTCACGCCCGTGGCCAGCACTACAGCCAGCGCGGTGTGCCTGTCGGTCCATCGTAGCAGGCAGCGATGCATCAGCCACAGGCTGCCCAGCGCACACAGCGAGATCAGCAGGTGCGTCCAGAACCAGTCCGTTCCGCCCAGCCAGCGCCAGGCGACAAGCAGCAGCGGCAGGCCCGGCGCGACGCGTGTGGACACCTGGCCGTTGAATCGGAATCCCTCGCCGGCGGCAAGCGACTTGGCCAGGCCCAGGTAGACCGAGCTGTCCGGTGTCGGCCACCATTTCGCCGGCGTCGTGACCAGGTAGAGCAGCACCAGGAACACCGCCGCCGCAGTCTCCGCCCGCCGCAGCGAGCGGTCGCTTGTCGTGATTTCCGATGGGGTCTGGCCGGCAATCTCAGACATGTCGCAATCGCCGTCTTATCGGGCAGGGCTGCTACTGTTTCAGGTATTTCTCAACGAGCACGCCGTAGTGCTCCCTGGCCGCCGGAGGGATGGCCTGGCGGTCGGTCCATATCGCCAGCTCCAGCGCGGCGTGGGCGGGGCTGGGCTCGGCGGCGATCTCGGCGAACCGCTCAACCGCGGCGCGGATCAGCGCGATGGCGTGGGCGGTGGCCTCGGTGAGGTTGGAGATGATCTCCTTGAGCAGCTCGTGCTTGTCGAGCTCGGCTGGCGTCGGCCGCCAGCAGTCGTAGTCGCTCGGCAGGCAGACCAGCGCGTACGCGATCTCCGCCTCTCTGGCGAGCTTGGCCTCCGGCATAGCCGTCATGCCGATCAGGTCGCCGCCCCAGTTTCGGTGCATCTCGCTCTCGGCTCGTGTGGAGAAGGCCGGGCCCTCCATGCATACATACGTGCCGCCGTCATGCACCTTCGTGCCGGCTGCGTCGGCACAGCTCAGCAGGTGCCTGCGAAGCACGGGGCAGAACGGCGCGGCGAACTCCACGTGCGCCGCGAGCATGTCGTCGAAGAACGTGCCCTCGCGCTTGAAAGTCTTGTCGATGATCTGGTCGGGTATCACCAGCTCCTTGGGGCGGATGTGCTCTCGCAGCGAGCCGACCGCGCCTGAAGCGATGATGTGCGTGCAGCCGAGGGACTTGAGCGCGTAGATGTTCGCGCGGAAATTCACTCGCGATGGGCTCAGCACGTGCCCGGGCCCGTGGCGGTTCAGCAAGGCCAGGTCCACGTCGCCCCAGGTGGTCTGGACTATCGCGCCCGAGGGGCTGCCGAAGGGCGTGTCCACCTTCGCCGCCTTGCCCTCGACGCCGGCGCCCAGGGCGTCGCCAAGTCCGCTGCCGCCAATGATCCCGACTTTCACTCTGGCCATGGTCGATCCTTCTCCTTCGCCGCCGTCGGCGGGCTATTTGCTGCTGCGCTCGGCCTGCGGGCTGAGCAGCCTTCTTATCGCGTCGTCCAGGCTCGGCAGCGACACCGTCGTCGGCACGGGCCTGGCGATCGTGCCGGTGACGCGGATTTCGGCGATCTCGCGGGCGATGCCCGTGAGCAGATCCTCGATGCCGGCCAGCCTCGGCAGTCGCCCCGGCGGGCCCGTAAGGAACACCAGGTGGAGCGAGTCGTCGCTCAGGTCCACCCTGCCCGAGCCGAGCATCGACGACGCCAGACCGCGCAGGAATATCTCCTCGAATATCAAATCCTCGCCCTCGATGCGATAGGTTGCCTCGCCCTCGGCGTAGGTGGTGTTGCCGGGCAGCCAGAGGTATATCACGTTGGCCAGGTCCAGGACGACCGGCAGGTGGGTGAACCGCGCCTTGGTGATCTTCAGCACGCCGGAAGCCTGGCGCGTCTCGACTCGGCCGGCGGTGGCCGTCATGCGCAGGTTGCCCTTCAACAGGCCCTGGATCCGCATTCCGCCCTTCTCGTCGCCCTTCTTCGCGCCGGCGGCGAACAGTCGCTTCAGGTCCACGTTTTCGACCGAAAGGCATATGCCGTATCTCGGCGGGTCGGACAGGTCGATCTCCACCTGCCCGCCGGCCTTGCCGCCGTATACGTTGGCGGAGAGATCGTCGATCTTCACGAACGAGCTGCCGGCGGCCTTGGAACCCCGGGCCTGAAAGTCGCCAAGCCGGTGGGGGCCAACGTCGACCGTATCCAGCGCGACCCGTGCGTTGAATGCCGTCCCGGCCTCGTCTCGCTCGATCAGGCCGACCAGCGACCCCGAGACGCCCACGCGGTCTCCCGCCAGTTGCAGGGCGGCCTCCCTGAGGCGCGCGTTGCCGGCGATGGCCCACCGCCTCTGGGCGGCGGGGGCGGTCGTAGCCGTCGCGGCGGCGGGCTGTGACGTCGCCGACGGACCGGGCGTCCATCGGATGTAGTCGATGTCTAGGTCGCACTTGCCGCCCTCGGCGAAGTGCGCGCCTGGCGAGCCAGTGCCGGCGGGCATCGCGGCCAGCAACTCCTTGCTGATGGACAGATTCGTGGCCTTGACGGACAGCTCGCCGGCAGTCCGTCCCTCGGCCGGCGCTACCCGCCCGCTTGTCTCGGCGGCCTGCCTGTCGAGGTCCGCCCCGTCGCCTCGGGCCCGCGGAAGAGCGGCTTCGGCGCCATTGAGGTCAATCCGGCCTGTGACGCTTGCCTTGCCTTCGCTGAGGTCGCCCTCGATTTGCTCGATGTTCACCAGTCCGTCGGCGATCCGCACCTTGCCTGTCGCGTTGGTGACCTCGCAGGGGAAGGCATCCGGCTTGAACGACGCCTCGCTGACTGTCGCGTCGATCGCGTACCGCATCTTGCCGCCGTCTGGCCTGTGCAGCTTGCATGTCACCCGGTCGGCCCAGCCGGCCGGATGCAGCGAGGCGAGCATCCTTCGCGAGGCTTGGCCCATCGCGGCCAGCAGCTCGCCGTCCAGCGGCAAGCGCCTGACCTCGACATCTATGTCCGCGGGCCCGCCGTCGCGGACGCGTCGGATCGTCCCGTCGATCAGGCATCGCATCAGGCCCCTGCTGCCTCGAATCTGCTGGAGCGCGACGTCGCCTTCGCGGAACACCACCTTGCCGACGAGGTTGTCGACGGGGTAGGGGAAGTGCTTGTAGGCGGCGGAGGTCTTGCCGGTCATCTCGGCGACGGCCTCCACGGATTCGACCTCGCCGCCGCTGCATCGCACGTCGGCGGAGACGTTCACCCTGCCGGCCGGGCGCACCTCGTCCCACATGTGCCGGACCGACACGGGCAGGGCCGCTCGCAGCTCTTCGTCCAGCCGCAGGTCGCTCGCCGAGACGGTGATCAGGGCGTTGCCGCGGGAGGCGGGCAGCTCGACCGCGCCGTTGACGGTGACGGTGGCGCCGTCCCTGGCGGCTGTGATGTTTCGCAGCTCGACCTGGCCGGCGGATATCTCCGCCGTGCCGCGCAAGTCGTCAAGTCGGTAGGGGAAGTACTTGCACTGCGCGCTCATTCCCTGTGGAGCGACCAGCACGTGTGAGTGGATCGCGCCGGCGCTGTCCCTCCCGAGCTCGGCCGACATGTCGCAGCGGCCCGACAGTTCGCACGTGCTGGCCAGCATGTCCGTCACCTCGGCGAACGCCCCGTTGGGGGCGACCGCCAACGGCAGTTGCATCGACGTGACCTGGACCGTCAGCTCGTACGGGCTGTCCGGCTTGTATCCCTCGTAGCGGCCGGAGAGCTTGAAGCTGCCGCCGCCCGTGCCGGCGATCTGACCGGCGATATCCTCGAGCGTGACGCCTGCGTCGTCGAACGTAGCCTTGCCTGACACGCCGGTCAGCTCCAGTCCGCCCTGATCGGCTGGCAGCACGAGCGAGACGTCCGCAAACTCGCAGGCCATGGCGCCGGTCCCGGCAGCGCTGTCCAGCGGGCCCGTGATGTGGACCTCGCCGCTGATCTGATATCGCCTGCGCCATTGGCGGTACTTGCCCGGCAGCGCCCGGTCCAGGTTGGGGATCGGCGCGACGCCGGACAGCAGCTTCGCCTTGCCCGTCCGCATGTCCACGGCGATCCTGCCGGAGATCACCGGATCGCTGCCCTCGTGCTGCTCCTCGAAGCTGATGATGTACTGGCCCTCGGCGCCCGGGACCATCGACAGGGTGATCGGCATCTCCTCGAACGGCAGACGCAGGCCGTGATCCACGTCGACCCACCGCAGCCGGCCTTGGCGGACCCTGATCGGCGGCAGCGTCCAGCCCAGCTCGAACCGCGGATCGGTCCGCTGATGGGACGAGAAGAACAGCAGCCGCTGGAAGTTGTACGTGTCGGCCTGCGCGTCGTGGGTCAGCGTGACCTCCGGGGCTATGCAGATCACCTCGCTGCATTGCAGCTTGCTCTTGAACAGCAGGTCCCAGGGCTTGTGCCTCAAGATAACCGTCTTGGCGCGGAGGAACGGCTCGCCGCTCGTGTCGCCGGGCACGAACAGGCGGACGCCCCGCAGGTCAAGCCCCTCGGTGAGGCTGAAGTCCACCGATGCGATCTCGACGCGCCCGCCGGTGAGGAGTTGGAGATATCGCCTGGCCTGGCGGGCTATGCGCTGGTCGTTCGTCAGGGACCAGTAGGCGTATGTGCAGGCGATGAACACGGCCAGCAGCACCAGGCCAAGCCTGCGGCGGCGCGGAGAGACGTATCGCCACAGCCTTCGGCGTCGCGGGAAGACCGCCCTGATTGAATGCAGAATCCTGTTCATGGCGTGCGGGCCGGCCCGGCGACGGGCGGCAGTGGGACATTATATCGGTTCCGGCCTACTGACACGATTGAGACTCGCCCCCGCCGGTGCGCCTGGCTCGCTTGGGTCCGGTCCCGGCCGCCCACTGCTCGATGTGCTCGGCGAGGCGATCGGCCGTGAGGCCAGCGTCCCAGCGAAGCAGCAGCCCCCGCCGCTGGGGGGCGCCGTGGAGGTATCGCGCGACCAGGGCCATGCGCCACCTGTCATACCTGCCGGCTGTGCCGCCGTCGCCGACAAGCTTGGCCATGCGCTCCAGCACGTCGGACAGCTCCTCCCGCTCCAGCTTCCGCGATATCCGCGGGCCGGGGACGATCAGCCCCCGGTCGGCGAGGAACACATTCAGCGTCTTCGCGCCCGGGCCCGGCTGGACGATCACGAACTGGAAGGTCTCGGCATCGGCGACGTGCTCGTAGGCTCCCCCGGCCAGTGAATCAAGGGCGCGCATCTTGGTCTTGATGGCGGCGGCCTGCTCGAACCTCAGCTCGTCGGCGGCCTGCTTCATCGACCGTTCAAGCTCGGCGAGGGCGGGGCTGCGGTCGCCCCTGGCCGCCCTGGCCGCCGCGGCGACAAGCTCGCGGTACTGCTCCATCGACACCGCCCCCTCGCAGACGCCGCAGCACCTGCGCATCTGGCGATACGCGCACGGCTGGGCGCGGGGCGAGAGGCGCAGGCGGGTGGGGTCGCGGCAGAGGTCGAAGACGTCCTCGATGGTCTCGATGAATCGCCCGGCCAGCTTGCCCGTGGCGAACGGCCCGAGGTACAGGCCCGGCGGCGGGGCGATATCGCTTGTCCGGGTGAAGTGGGGCGCCGCCTCGGCCGGGTCCACGCGAACAAAGTGCCCCACCGGCCATGACAGCAGCTTGACGTACCCAGTCGGCCAAATCGCACGCGCCGCGGCCAGGTAGCACAGGTCCGTCTCGAAGTGGCTGTGCGTCAGCCGCCAGAGCACCTTGCGAGTGACCTGCCGCAGGTCGGCGCGTCGCGATCGGCCCTGGCCGGCGGGCGGCGCCTGCAACCGGCTGCGCAGGCGCCCGCGAATGTCGGCGGATGACAGCAGCATCAGCGGGCTGTCGCTCTCGGCCAGCATGAGCAGCAGGCCCCGCTTGGCGGGCACTTCATGGAGCTGGGCATCGGCCAGCGGGGGACGAACCTCCAAGGCGCCGTCGAACTGACTTGCCCATTCAGCCATGGCCTTTGGATCGCCCCCTGTTCGTGCCGGCCGTCGCGCCGGGCGAGTTACATCCACATGCCCGTGATGGTTCCCTCGTAGACCATTTGGCCGTTGACGAAGCCCTGCGTCACGCCCACGCACCGCCTGGCGCGAGTCTCCACGAGCCTGCCCAGCATGATGATCCGCTGGCCCGGCGTGACGGAGCCGCGGAACTTCACCCCGTCCACGCCGCCGAAGCCCAGGAAGTCCCCGTGTCTGCCCGCCCTGCTCATCACGTAGTAGCTGACCAACTGGGCGGCGGTCTCGATCATCAGCACGCCTGGAAAGATGGGTCTGCCGGGTATGTGCCCGCGGACCCAGAACTCATCGTCCCGCACGTCCCTGAAGCCGGCCAGCCCGGCCTTGTCCCGATCCACCACGCAGATCCCGTCAAGCTGCTGGAACTCGTAGCGGTGCGGGTTGACGCGGTAGATGCCGTCGCGGTCGACCAGCACCTTGCTGGTGTCGATCAGCGACAGATCGAACAGCGGTTTGGGCGGCATTGCGGATTCTCCACAGACACGCACAGCCACGCCGGGTGGCTCTGGCCGGCGAAGACCAACGGAGACTTCCCCCCGCCTCTGGGAGGCGCCCTACGGCTGCGGCGGCGCCTGCCGCATCGACAGGACCTTTTCCCTGACAGCCTGGGCGGCCTTCTTGATATCCTGCATCTGCTTGCGGACGCGAGTGCCGGCGGCCTTGTTGCCCGCCTCGCACTTGGCGACCTCCTCGGCTACTTCAGCCACCATCTGCTTCAGAGTTTCGTATTCTTGCATGTCATCGTCCCTTGGCTGACTTTGTTCGGAGCCGACACCCTATCAACGCCATGGGGAATTATCAACGGCATTTGTCGCCCTGTCCAGTGGGCATGCTCGCCGCGAGGCTGCGCCACGTGCGCACGCTAGGTGGCGAACAAGACGTTGAAGGCCCAGTGGGCGCCTATCGGCACCAGCAGGCTGCGGCTGCGCACATAGAGCGCGCCCGCCAGCAGGCCGAATGGCAGGCGGTAGGCGAGGTTGTAGACCCATGGCGCCCACGGATGGCCGGCGAATGCGAACACGGCGGCGGCCAGGACGACTCCAATGTGCCGGCCGAACACTCGCCCAAGGCGCCTCTGGATGAAGCCTCGGTACAGGCACTCTTCGCCGCAGGCCACGACCAGCCATGCGACAGCCGCCATCCACTGAAAACCAGTCGTGAACCGCCACAGCGGGCCGATCTCGCGCGACAACGCAAAACCGTAGGCTGCGAAGCAGCCCAGCAGGCCGACTGCCAGCAGCCAGTCGCCCACGGGGTGCGCGGGCAGGGCGAATCCCAGTTCGCGCCAACCTGCCCTGCGCACAAGCTTCTCCCACGCGATCGGCAGCACAACCATGCCAACCGCGCCGGCCAACAGATCCGGCAGCGCCAGGTGCGGATGCCTTCGCCACAGGCCCCAGACGTTGTGGGCCCATTGGTCCAGCCCCACCTTGCAGGCAAGTGCCAACACCCCGTAGACTGCCGCCAACGACATCGCATACACGGCGGCAGTCTCAACCAGGCAGACGGCCCTCGCTCGCAGGGCAGGAGCGCTCACTTCTCCCCCAGCACGGTGAATTCCAGCGACCACGGAGCCATCGGCGGCGGCTCGCCTTTCTCCAGCATCTCGCGCCATTTCTCGTCGGTGAGCCGATCTTCCATCGGCTGCTTGAACTCGTAGTACGAGTAGGCGACGCCCCTGCAAACCTTGTCCCTGCCGTCAACCGGGGCGATCACGAATATCTCCGCAGGCAGGCCGACGGCTTCCTCCAGCACGCGCTGCTCGTTGACCTGTGTGAAGACGTCGGCCACGATGGCCATCTTGTTGTCCACCTCGCTGGCGAACCGTTCGTGAACGTCGATGTAGTGGGAGTACATCAGGATGCCCGTCAGGCGCGACCCGATGTGTTCAATCAACTCGTACTCCTGATCGGTAAGCTCCCGCCCGGCGAGCTCCTTGTTGGCGATGGTCTCCAGACTCGCCAGCAGCCCCTCGAAGCTCTGGAAGTTGCCCACGAGCCCGCGGTCGGCGGGAAAGCCCAGGGAGACGTACTTCTCGCGGAGCTGGGCTACGCATTGGCGAATCCGCGCGTACAGCTCGGGGACGGGCTCCACGTAGCCGCGGACAACCTCCGCGGGCAGGTAGCGGCGCCACTGCGCATCGCCCGCCTTGCCGGCCATCGCCGCCTGCGCCATGGCGTATGGCTGCTTCGTGTAGACGATGGTGTCGTGCTTCAACTCCGTCCACGACCCCAGGGCCGCGTTGACCTGCTTCGCCCGCCAGGCGCGCGACCGCATGAACGGCGGCACCTCCGGCCCCGGCGCCGACAGTATGGCCCGCAACGCCCAGAGGCGGCTGCCGTAGAGGTCGCCGGTCGACTCCTCCCCCGTCGCGCCGGCGCGAATCGCCCTGAGCTTGCCGAACTGCGCGTCATACCCCTCGTAGTCCGTGTCGCCCTCCGCGGCGAGGATTTCGGCCGCGATGTCCGAGCCGAAGACGGCCATCACATCCAGCCCGCGAGGCCAGCCGCGGAAGCAAGTCCCGCCCGCGGCTGTTGCGGTGAACGGCTTGGTATCGCCTCCCCGATAGGCTGTGACCTTGTCGTAGACCAGGTTCTGGAAGATGTGCGCGTCCGGTGTGAACCGCTGGCCCATCAGGCGGAACTGCTGGGTCTGCGTTCGCCAGTCGACCTGTCGCGAAGAGACATCCGTGACGAGTGTCGAGAGGATTGCTGGCTTGGGCAGCTTTCGCGCCTGGGCGAGAAACTCAGCAAGCTTCCGCCCGTCGCGCAGATCTTCAAGCGAGGGGTCCGCACCGTAGACCTTCTCCATCACGGTGGCGTAGTCGCGCACCGACAGGTCGTCCGACCGGCCTGCGAAGAAGCAGCTCGTCTCGTAGATGCGGTTCCAGACGTCCAGGGCAGCCTCGCCCTTGACCTTCGCAGCCGCCAGGGCGCGGCAGATCAGCAGGGCCTGGAGCGTCTGGCCTGTCTCGTCCGGCGCGTCTACGGTCAGCTGCCCGTCGACTTCCCTGACGCCATTAAGGTGAAAGCCCATCCGGCCATACCACACCATTGCCTTGAAGTAGCCCTTGAAGTCCTCGGTCCGGGTGTAATGTCCGCGTGGGGCGTACTGGCTGTAATCCTCCCGGTAGCCGAACAGTGGCGAGGTGGCGAAGCCATCATGGGCATCGATCAAGGCCAGCTCCGCCTCGATCTTCTCACGGATGTTCTCCGGAACGCCATCAAGTGTCGCGTCGGTCAGCAGGCACTTGGCCACGTTGAAGAAGACGGCGTTCTTCATGGCCGCGGCCTTCAGGGCGGGTTGGTCGTCGCCGATGTCGTCGTCATCGGTTAGCGACTGCGTCAACATCGCGTCGGTGAGGTTGACCAGGTCCTGCCGCAGGCTGGAGGCTTCCAGGAAGCGCAGCGACCAGTCCGCCACAAGGTGCCAGGTATGCAGCATGGCGTCGCTGCTGACGAAGATGGGGAAGCGACTTCGCTGACACTGGAGATAGACCTGGCTGGCCTCCTGGTTCGAGATGTCGGTAGGGTGGATGCAGATGACAAACCCATTGGCGGCGAGCTTGTCGCGCTCTTCCTGCGTCAGGTACCCAAGGCGGCCAATGTTAACGGTTGTGTCAAACCGCCGTGCGTTGGAGGCGTCCTGTGCACGAGTGGAGTTGGGACCCGACAGGACGACGATGACTACGGCTACGGCGGTGAGCAGCCAGCAGGAGTGGTGGGTGTGCATGGCATCATCCTTTCCGATGGTGCTGCCCTGAGGATTCCCGCCTGCGGCCGGCGCGGGGTGAGCATCAATGTTCCACGCCAACCGAAGGCACTGTCAAGCCTTGCCTTTGGCAGCTACGTTCGGTGGCTTCGGCCGGTTCTCTAAGGTTGCAGAAGTACACCTCATTGGCGGACGGGCCACTTACGGCCGCGGCGCCCGCGCGGTATGATGGCCGCGCGAGCAAGAGAGCAGCGGGAATGACCGAGATACGCATCCGCACCGGCGACATCACCGCGTGCGAGGTCGATGCAATCGTCAACGCCGCCAACAACGATCTGGTCCTGGGCGGCGGGCTGGCCGGGGCGATCCGGCGCAAGGGTGGCCCGGACATCCAGGCTGCCTGCGACCGCCATGGGCCTGTGAAGGTCGGCGCCGCGGCCATCACGACCGCCGGCCGGCTGCCCGCACACTACGTCATCCACCAGGCGTCGATGGCCCTGGGCGGGCGGACGACGGCGGAGAGCCTGCGGGCCTCCACCGCAGCCGTGCTGGAACTGGCGGAGCAGAAACAGCTTAAGACACTCGCCTTCCCGGCGACGGGCACCGGGATCGCCGGCTTCGATATGGAAAGCTGCGCCCGCATCATGCTCGGCGAGGTGCTGCGTCACACGGCCGGGGCCACGTCCCTGACGGACGTGCAGTTCGTGCTGTTCGACGAGCATGCGTATGAGACCTTCCGCAAGGTGCTGGAGGAGATCAGCCCAAGTGCCACGTAGACTGACGATCCTTATTGTCGCCGCAACTGCCGGCGGCCTGGCCGGCCTTGCCGGCGGGGACAACCTTCAGTATTGGCTGGGGCAGGCCAAGCCCGCGGCCACGCAGCCAGTCAGACAGGCGGCGGCGACGTCCAGGCCAGCGACCCAGCCGCTCGCCGCAGTCCCGCGCGACGACGCCTGGCCGGGCGCGGTCGAGCTGAGCGACGGGCGCGTCCTGGCCGGGATGTGCCACACCACACGCGACCGGCCCTGGGAGGTATACGTCCAGGCCGAGCGGCGCTGGCGGCGGATACCGCCCCTGGCTGTGCTCAGCATCACCGCCGTCGTGCGCGAGGAGTCCTACGAGAACCAGTGGCGATGGGGCGGCATGGGCACGCCGGAGCGCGTCTACACCGGCAGGCGGCGCCCCTTCCGCCGGCTTGAGTGGACCTTCCGCCTGGCAGACGACAGCGAGATCACCGGTACGGTCAAGGGCCAGCCCCTGTGGGTGGATAGCGGCGGCAACCAAGCCGGGCCATTCGTCCTCCACGAACGCGACAAAGGCCGGCTTGACAGTACTTTAGAGGAATTGCTGTACGTCAAGCATGTTGTCGTCTCGCGGCGAGCGATGCAGCAGGTCCTGGCCGCGAGCCCCGCCAGCCGCCCGGCTGAGTAACCGCGGGCCCGCCGCAGCCGGGCGATTTTTCCGTAAACTCCCCCTGATCGCTGTCCGAAAAAGACCGCGCGGACTTGACAAACGCGAATCCTGGCCGGAATGATGTTGCACCCATGCCGGCTGGAGCGGGGCAGCGTCGTCCAGGCCGGCCGACCGCAGCCGAAGACCCGCGGTCATGAGCAATCCATGGCGAAGGCAGCCAAGAAACCCGCCGCGCGCAAGGCAACGGCTTCTGCCGGCAAGGCTTCCGCGCGCGCCAAGACGTCAGCGGCCAAGCTGGTGGTCGTCGAGTCGCCGGCCAAGGCACGCACGATCAATCGCTATCTGGGGCGCGACTACGTGGTGAAGGCCTCCATGGGCCACGTCCGCGACCTGCCGCCCCGAAAGCTGGGCGTGGACGTGAAGCACGACTTCGCCCCCACCTACGAGCCGCTGACCGGGCGACGCAAGGTGCTGGCTGAGCTGAAGAAGCACGCCCACGCCGCGGTCGAGGTGTTCCTGGCGACCGACCTGGACCGCGAGGGCGAGGCCATCGCATGGCACCTGGCTGAGAGCCTCGGCGTCAAGGCTGACAAGCTCCGCCGCGTGATATTCAACGAGATCACGCCCGCAGCCATCCGCCAGGCGTTCGAGCATCCCCGCCAGATCGACATGGACAAGGTCAACGCCCAGCAGGCGCGGCGGATCCTGGACCGGATCGTCGGCTATGAGGTTTCGCCGCTGCTGTGGCGGAAGGTCGCGCCGGGGCTGTCCGCCGGGCGCGTGCAGTCGGTTGCAGTTCGGCTGATCGTCGACCGCGAGAAGGAGATCGACGACTTCACGCCCGAAGAGCACTGGCGGATCGGCGCGGTCTTCACCACGGACTGCGCCGCAGCCGGCGAGCTGGCGGCCGTGTGGTCGCGGATACTCGCCGAGTCCGCCGAGGCCGGCAAGGGCGGCCGCGACACGCAGCAGAAGTTCCTCACTACCCACCACGCGTTCCGCGCGGAGCTGACCGGCTGGGCGGGGCAGCGCTTCAAGACCGACAACGGCGAGCAGGCCGTCCAGATCGCCAAGGCGCTGGGGCTGGACGTTCAGGAGCTGCGCAGGGACGAGGATGCATCGGCCAAGGGCCCCGCCCGCAACCGCATGACGGTAATCGGCCGGCCAGGCGCCACGGGCCCGGCCTTTGTCGTCAGCGACCTGAGGCAGCGCGAGAGCCGCTCCCGCCCGCAAGGCCCGCTGACCACCGCTGCGCTCCAGCAGGCCGCCGCCGTGCAACTACGCTTCTCCGCGGCCAGGACCATGCGGATCGCCCAGCAGCTCTACGAGGGCGTCGACGTCCCCGGCGAGGGCAGCGTCGGTGTGATCACGTACATGCGAACCGACAGCACGCACCTGTCGGCAGAGGCCGTCGCCGCCACGCGCGAGATGGTGCGACAGGAATACGGCGAGAAGTATCTGCCCGGTAAGCCGAACGTCTACGCGGCAGCCCAGCGGGCGCAGGAGGCCCACGAGGCGATCCGGCCAACCAATGTCGCCCGCAAGCCCGACGACCTGGCCGCCGCGCTGACCGACGAGCAGTACAAGCTCTACAAGCTGATCTGGCGGCGGACGGTCGCCTGCCAGATGTCGCCGGCCGTCTGGGCGGTCACCGAGGCGGACATCACAGCCGACACGCCCGCCGGCCAGGCCGTCTTCAAGGCCATGGGTCGGCGGCTGGTGTTCGAGGGCTTCATGGCCGTGACGGGCCTGCCGAAGACCGGCGACCAGATCCTGCCCGCCCTGGCCGCACGCCAGCGGGTCGCGCCCATCGAGCTGGCGCCCACGCAGCACTTCACCCAGCCGCCGCCGCGATTCACCGAGGCCTCGCTGGTCAAGGCGCTGGAGGCGGACGGCATAGGTCGGCCGAGCACCTACGCCGCCATCATCCAGACCATCCAGGACCGCGACTACGTCGAGCTTCGCGATCGCTCCTTCCGCCCGACCGAGCTGGGCAAGGTCGTCACGCGAAAGCTGGTCAAGCACCTGCCGGACATCTTCGACGTTCGCTTCACCGCGCACATGGAGGACGAGCTGGACAAGATCGAGGATGCCGACAAGGACTGGGTCGCCGTGTTGGCCGAGTTCTACGGGCCGTTCAGCAAGCACCTCAAGCAGGCGGCCGAGAACATGACCCACGCCAAGGCCGAGAGCGAACCCAGCGAGTACAAATGCGAGGCGTGCGGTAAGCCGATGGTCTACCGCTTCTCCAAGAACGGCCGATATCTCGCGTGCAGCGGCTATCCGAAGTGTAAGCAGACCAACCCCGTCGACGCCGACGGCAAGAAGATCGAGCGCCGCGAGGTCCAAGTGCCCTGCCCGGAGTGCGGGAAGAACATGATCCTCCGCCGCAGCCGATACGGCATCTTCCTCGGCTGTAGAGACTACCCCGCCTGCAAGGGCACGCTCGCCTGCGACGAGCAGGGCGAGCCGCTCAGGAGGGTCAAGCCCGAAGACGTCCACGAGACCTGCCCGGAGTGCGGCAGCGCCATGGCCGTGAAGTTCAAGGGGCGCCGCGCGTTCCTCGGCTGCACGCGCTACCCGGACTGCAAGACCGCCTCGCCGCTGCCGGCCGGCATCACAATCCAGGCCCCGCCGAAGCCAAAGCCCGCCGACGCCGGCGTGAACTGCCCCAAGTGCGGCAAGGCGATGGTCATCCGCACCGGCAAGAGGGGCGAGTTCCTGGCCTGTAGCGGCTACCCCCGCTGCCGCAACGCCATGGACCTGTCCAAGCTCGACGAACTCAAGGCCGCCCAGGCCGACGGCGGCGCCGTCCCCACCGAACCGGCGAAGTCCGCCAAGAAGACAGCCAAGAAGCCCGCCAAGAAGCCCCCCGCCCGCACGGCCGGCGCGCACCGCGCCCCGGGGCGGCCGGG
>CAYUYH010000012.1:0-4878 GCA_964449175.1 uncultured Planctomycetaceae bacterium | reverse complement strand
TCCCCCGCCAAACGCCCCCCCGCGCGGAAGAAGTCGTAGCGGTTCTGACTGCCGGCCCGCCATCTGACAAAATGGGCCGCCTCGCCTCTTGAATCCGTGGAACCTTGCGCGTCTGCTGGCGTCTAAGGGAAGTGGTCGGCTGCCGCAGGGGCGGCCGCTCGTCACGTGACTGAACTGGAAAGGGACAACATATGCGCACATCGATCATCGCACTCGCCGCAGCCGTGGCGCTAGCCCCGGCCGCCGCCTGGGCCGCCCCGGAGGCCGTGGGCCTCAGCGCCCTGGAGCAGATGCCCATCCGCGAGGTGACCGTCTTCAAGGACGGCCACGCCATGGTGCTCCACGCCGGACAGATGCCGACGGACGCCGCCGGCAACGTCGTGCTGGACTACCTGCCGACGCCGCTGCTGGGGGCGTTCTGGCCGTTCAGCGCCGACGCCAACGCCAAGCTTCAGGCCGTCACCGCCGGCCAGCGCCGCGTGAAAGTCACACGCACCGCGCTGAACATCCGCCAGCTTCTGGAGGGCAACGTCGGCGCGGAGGTCACCGTCACCGAGAACACCGGCCAGAGCTACACCGGCGTCATCGTCGACGTGCCTTCCCGCAGCGGCGACGAGCTGGAGGCTACCAGCCCGCCGAACACCCCGCCGCAACTGCCGGCCAAGGGCGAGCTGGTGCTGCTGCGGACGCAGAGCGGTGTCAAGGCCGCCCGGGTCGATGCCATCCGCGACATCACCATCGGCGGCGAGGTCAGAACCACCGCTGCCGACGAGGAGTTCCGCAACCTGCTGACGTTGAAGATGAAGTGGAGCGGCAAGCCGGCTGAGCGGGCCAACGTCGGCGTCATGTACATCCAGAAGGGCCTGCGGTGGATCCCCAGCTACAAGGTGGACATCGACGGCGCCGGCAAGGCCACCGTCAAGCTCCAGGCCACGCTAGTGAACGACCTGGCCGACCTGAACGACGTCACCGCCCACCTGGTGATCGGCGTGCCGAGCTTCGCCTTCCGCGACATGACCGATCCGATAGCCCTTCAGCAGCAGGTCGCGCGGGTCCAGGCGGGCCTCCCCCAGACGCGCAACCTCCCCGGGTACGGCGCCTTTGACATGTCGTACGCCCTGATGACCCAGGCGGCCGAGGCGGAAGCCTACGCCCCGGCCCAGCCGCCTGAGCCCGGCCCGGAAATCACAGGCGGCGAGGGCGCGGAGGACCTGTTCGTCTTCGAGGTCCAGCACGTCACGCTTAAGCGCGGCGAGCGGATGGTCCTGCCCGTCGCGGAATACAAGCTGCCGTACCGCGACGTCTACACGCTGGACGTGCCCTTCAGCCCGCCGCCAGAAGTCTGGCGATATGTCCTGGATTACTACCGCGGCCGATCTCGCGGCCAGGACTCCGCCCTGGCGTCGATGATGCGGGCCCCGAAGGTCCAGCACAAGATCCGCCTGACCAACAACGCCGAGGCCCCGCTGACAACCGCGCCCGCGCTGGTCATGCTCAACGGCAAACTGCTCGCGCAGGGCATGATGTTCTACACGCCCATCGGCGGAGAGGGCAACCTGTCCATAACCGCAGCCGTCGACATCACCATCTCCAAGAGCGACAAGGAATCCGAGCGCACGCCCAAGGCCGTCCGCTGGAACGACGACGACTACATGCGCGTGGACCTGGCCGGCGAGCTGAAGCTGACAAATCGCAAGACTAAGGCCGTCAAGATCGAAGTCACCCGCTACGTGCTCGGCAACGTCACCGAGGCCGGCCAGGATGGCAAAATCGAGATGGTCAACGTTTTCGAGGACTCATCCTTCCTGCCGGCGGACATGTCCAGCCAGCCCGGCTGGGGCTGGTGGTGGGGGTACAATTGGCCCTACTGGTGGTTCCGGTTCAACGGTGTCGGCAAGATCTCATGGACTGTGGACCTGAAACCCGGTGAAGACATCACACTGACGTATGCCTGGAATTACTTCTGGCGATAACGATAACTGACTTCGCCGCAGCGCAAGACCAAGACGGCGGCTGTTTGCATCAGCCGCCGTCTTCGCCGCGCGGACCAGGTGGACGGTTCAAGGGCTCAGCTCAGCCGGACCGGCGGCGGTGTCGGCCGAACACCCAGCCGAGCATCTCCAGCGGCAGCAGCAGCAACTTCACCGCGATCGCCGCGATGACCAGCAATGGCACGCCCACGGCCAGCGCTATTAGCAGGGCAGCCACCCCGCCCAGCACAATCAATAGCAGCACGGCGACGGCCGGAAAGACAATCGACAGGATGGGAATGATCACCACGGCCGCTATCACCAGGCCAAGTATGGCGGCCAGGGCACGAAGCACCGGGTTGCGTATGGGTAGCCCGAAGCGAATGTCACCCCAGGCGCCCCCCTTGGCCGCCCGGTCGCGGGCCCAACCCTCGGGGGGGCGGAGCTCGTTCCGCCCGACCGCGGGGGCAGTCTCCGAGCCGGTGTACTGGTGCCCGCTGCCCTCTGCTGACGGGTCGATCTCCAGCGACTCGGAGAACTCCACGTGGGTGACGCGGCAGTGGCTGCCGATGCGAA
The DNA here is from genome assembly GCA_964449175.1 of uncultured Planctomycetaceae bacterium. Taxonomy (GTDB): domain Bacteria; phylum Planctomycetota; class Phycisphaerae; order SM23-33; family SM23-33; genus CAYUYH01. Next base: position 2,332 of record CAYUYH010000012.1, on the reverse strand, counting down.
CCCTGCGCCCGCGAACGCAGGAGGCGGTTGTCGCTTCGAGGTAGACGTCGTCGCCCTCGATCGTCTCAGCCCGCAGGCGGCTGTTGTCCTTGCGCCATAGCCACGGCCATACGCTGTGCTTGCCGTGCGCCTGCACGACCGTTACGCGCCCGCCGCCGATCTCACTCGCCCGGCAGTCGCCGCCTATCGCGAGTTCGATCTCGTCGGCGCTGACCAGGCCGGCCACGTGAAACGCGCCGGCGGAGCACAACTGCTCGGCCTCTAAGTCGCCGTTGAACTTGCAGGCGCCGAGCGCCTTGACCTTCTCGGCCTTGCAGTTGCCGCCGACTTTCGAGGCCCCGGAGAACTTCAGCTCGCCGGCTGTCACGTTGCCGGAAATCTTCGTTGCCCCGGAGCACCTGGCTGTCTTGGCCTCGAGGTCGCCTCGTATCTCCGACGCGCCCGAGGCGGTGAAGGTTCCGGCTCGCACGCTCCCGTCGATTTTGCCGGCGCCAGATATGCTGATCTTGTCGGCCTCGATGTCGCCGGTGATCTTACCCGCGCCGGAAACTGAGACCTTCTCGTATACCCCTCCGTCGGCCGTGCCGGCGCCCGATATCTTCACGTTGCCCTTGTTTCCCGTTGTCATGACCAGATCCTCTGCTACTCGGTTATGCGCATCAATGCGACCTTGATCTCTTCGATCACGTGGTCCAGGCTTATCTCGGCCAGCACAGTGCAGTCTTCATCGCAGACGCAGCGGTCAGTGTGGAGCAGCACAACCGTTGCCCCGCCGCTGGCGATCACGGACAAATGTCGCTCCCCGACGGCGTCAACCAGCGCGTCGAACCTGTTCAGGATCGCCGCCCCGCCTTGACGGACCTGCTCGTCGCTCAACTGCCCCGTGGCGAGCAGCCTCTCCATCACCGTCAGGCAAAGCACCTCCAGGAACCCCACCGATCCGTCAGCGGACAGCGGCAGCAGCAATTCGCGGCAGCGCGGGGTGATCCAGTCCATGCGCTCGACATCGTCACTGGCATAGCCGCGGCGCACGACATCAGGCGAGAGAAGCTGGGCTACACGCTCCAATGGGTGCTCATCCTTCAGCTGCTGGATACGCTGGATTCGCTCCATGACCTTCTTGCGGGGCAGGAACGTCTCTTGGCCAGTGAATGTGGACCGCCTGCGGAACCACGATTCCGGTATCAGCCCCATCCTCTTCCAGCGGTAGAACTGCCCGTAGGAGATCCCGGCCTTGCGGAGAAGGTCTTTCTTGGCGATCTCTTCGCCGCCATCCTCGGGCATCGGGGTTTCCTGGCCAGCCTGCGTCATCCCCATTATCTGCCTTCTCAGTGCGATCCTGTCGAATAGCATAACATAACACTGTTACGCTAGCAAGCAGAGTTTCTCGTTTTTGCGGCGAAATTGCCTTTGGGCGGCTGGTGACTTCGGGGGGCGGGCAACGGGCGATAAGGAGCCTTCCCCAGGCCGGATCGAAGCGCAAGTCACTTACAATACAGGAGATGTCGTCGGTCAGTCTCGGCGTGGCTGGCAATTGGGTGTTTGGCGGGGCAGAACTCAAGCTGCCTGGTTGGAGGCCCTGGTCGAATCCGGGGCGACGCTCGTCATGGCTCGACCGGCTCGGCGGAGGGGTCGCGCTGGACGGACTGCCAGCCTTCCTTGGCCGCGCCGGCGTACTTCTTGGCCCGGTTCCAGCCGCGGTGGACCTTCTCGCCGACCCACTGGGCCTTCTGCTCGTGGGTCATGTCCTGCGAGCCGGCCAGCAGGAAGATGCCCACGGCGATCAGCACGATGACGGCCAGACAGCCGATGGTCCTCATGGCGACGCGCCCTCCTAGCCGGCTGACTCCGGCATGATCGTAAGCGCCACCACGCCGGCCATCGCCAGTATCACGGCCACCATCACGATGGCCACCGCGATGTTGCCCTTGCGCAGCTCTTCCATCTCGTCGATCTTGGGCGTCAGCACGTTGAACACCTTCAGCGCCACGGCCAGGCCTATGCCCGTGCTCACAGCCGCGGCCACCGCCCAGCCAAGCGTCGCCAGATAGTTGAACAGCAGAAACTTCAGGTCGCTCATGCGAAGTCCCTTTCTCGCCGCCGGCCCGCCCGCCCACGCGCCGCCGCTTGCTCCATCATCGCCACGCCCCCGCCCCGCGCTATAGCGAATCTCCTCGCGGCGGAGCAGGAGCTCCGCCGCGCGTTCGTTCGCAACTCAGCCTCGCCCCCGGCTGGCCGCTCGGGCCATACCCTTTTGGCGCGGGGGGGGGCCCCCCCCCCCCCCCCCCCCCCCCTAAAGGCCCCCCGCGGGGGGGATAAAGGCAAAACAACC